>CAITOL010000102.1 GCA_903893975.1 uncultured Rhodospirillales bacterium
CCAGAAAAGTCCTCTCCAGCAAGCCGTTCTTTTTGTGAACAAAAAGAACCAAAAAAACGTCATCAACTCCTAGGCTTCGCCGTACACCGCCGGCCCACCCCCCATCGCACCGAACCAAAGTCAGAAAAGTTTTTTGCTTCTTTTTTCCAAAAAAGAAGCCCTTCCCTTCCCCAACCTTCCCCCTCCCCCTATCCTACAAAAAACCGTCCAGGAGCCCCCAATGCGCGCTGCCATCTTCCGCCAAGGTGACATGGTTGTCGACGAAATCGCCGCCCCGCGCCCCGCCCCCGGCCAGGTGCTGGTCAAAACCATCTGCTGCGGCATTTGCGGCTCAGACCTGCACGCCGCCAAATTCACCCAGCAATTCACCGACGTCGCCCGCCGCAGCGGCAGCCGCTTCGTCATGGACCCAACCCGCGACGTCGTCATGGGCCACGAATTTTGCTGTGAAATCATCGAGCACGGCGCCGGCAATACCGGCAAGCTCAAGCCCGGCACCCTGGTCACCTCCATCCCCATGACCGTTGAAGGCACCCAGGTCCACGGCCTCAGCTACTCCAACGACTATTCCGCCGGCTATGGCGAACAGATGGTGCTGGCCGAACGCCTGCTGCTGCCGGTGCCGAACGGCCTGCCCGCCGAGCACGCCGCCCTGACCGAGCCGATGGCGGTGGGCTGGCACGCCGTGCAAGCCGCCCGGCTCGGCCAGGACGATCTGCCGCTGGTCATTGGCTGCGGCCCGGTCGGGCTGGCAGTGATTGCCGGGCTGAAGATCAAAGGCGTCCACCCGATCATCGCCGCCGATTTCTCCGCCGGCCGCCGCGCGCTCGCGCTCAAAATGGGGGCCGATATCGTCATCGACCCCGCCGCCCAATCTCCCTATGCCAGTTGGGTCGAAGCCGCGACCCCCGATGGCTATGACGGCAGCCGCTTCGCCGCCTTGTTCGGCAGCGGCCCGAAGCGCCGCCCCGGCGTCATCTTCGAATGCGTCGGCGTCCCCGGCCTCATCCAGCAGGTCATGGGCGGCGCCCCCGCCGGCGCCCGCATCGTCGTGGTCGGCGTGTGCATGGAGCCGGATCGCTTCGAGCCGTTTTTCGGCATCGCCAAGGAACTCAACCTGCAATTCGTCCTGGCCTATACCGGGCAGGAATTCGCCGACAGCCTGCGCCACATCGCCGAAGGCCAGATCGACGTCAGCCCCCTCATCACCGGCAAAGTCGGCCTAGCCGGCGTCAAACAAGCCTTCACCGACCTGGCCAACCCCGAACTCCACGCCAAAATCCTAGTAGAACCCTGGCGCTAACCCCGGAAAACAGCCAAAGTTTTTTTGGTTCTTTTTGTCCACAAAAAGAACATCTTAATGCTTGGACTTAACCCGCCGTCACCGAGCCTCCGGCTCCAAAACCGCATACCCAATACTAGCCAGATGCGAATTCACCAGTTTCAGGTCATGCATCAACCCCAGGAACTGCCGGCTCGCCTGCTGCGCCTCCGCATCCCGGCCCAAGCGGCTGAGATGCGCCCGCACCGCCGCGCGCTCGGCCTCGTTCAGCACCCGCTTGGCGTCGCGCAGTTCGGCGCCGGAGCGTGCGTCCTCGGTCAGCATCGTAGACATTGCCAGCCGCAGATCCGCCGCCACCCCGGCAAGCAGGCTGCGTAACGCCTCCTGGTCCACCGGCGCGAACGCCTCCTGATCGCGCCCGGCAATCCGGCCGATGCGCTTGTCCAGCAGCAAGCCGGCCTGGCCGACATTGACCGCGAATTCCAGCAGGTCGGACAGCCGCAGCGCATCCCGCCCGGTCAGTTCCGCCCGATCCAGCCGCGACAGATACTGCTTCACCGCCGCATGCAGCCGGTCCAACTCCCGCCCCAGCCGGGTCGCCTGCTCGGCCAGCGCCTTGTCCCGCTTGCGCAGCGCCTGCGGCAGCATTTGCAGCAGCGCGTCCACCAGATCGCCCATGCGCAGAATTTCCCGCGCCGCGTTGGACAGCGCCAGATACGGCGTCTCCAGCGCCCCGGCGTCCAGAAACAACGGCCGCCCCACATCGGTGCTCGCGGACGGCGGCGGCGGGAACATCCGGCTCAACACCGTGCTGGCATTGCGCAACCAGCCGACGCAGGCCAGCGCCAGCACCACGTTGAACAGCAGATGGAAGCTGGTCACCGCCACCCGCGGATCGCCCAGCCAGTGCCACCACGCACCGGCCAGCGGGCGCAAAAACGGCAGCGCCACCAGGCACCCGGCCGCCCGGAACAGCAGATTGCCCACCGGCACCCGCCGATTGGCCGGGTTGGTGCTGTCACTCTCCAGCACCGGCGGCAGCGCCCCGCCCAGATTGGCCCCCAGCACCATCGCCAGCGCCGCCACCGGGCTCAACCCGCCGCTCGCCGCCACGCTGGCCACCAGCAGCACCGCGGCGACCGAGGAATGCGCGATATAGGTCACCACCGCCGCAATCAGCACATCCAGCAGCGGGTCATCGGTCAGCGCCTCCAGCGCACTGCGCAGCAGCGGATCGGCATTCAGCAACCCCAGCAGCCCATCCGCCGCCGGCGCCGCCGCCGGTTGCAGCGCCCCGGTCATGTCATGCAGCGCCAGCAGCATCAGCCCCAGCCCGATGCCCACCCGGCCCAACTGCCGATACCGCCCCTTCGGCGCCCGACGGAACGTGACGTAACCCGCCAGCAGCAACAACGGCGCCAGCCAGGACACATCGAACGATAAAATCTGCACAATCAACGCCGTGCCGACATTTGCTCCCAGCATCACCGCCAAAGCCGGCACCAGATCCAGCACCCCGCGCGCGGCGAAGGTCGTCACCATCATCGCCGTCGCCGTGCTGGATTGCAGCAGCATGGTCACGCCCGCCCCGGCGCCGACCGCCACTACGCGGTTGCGCAACGCCTGCCCCAGCAGCCGACGCAAATCAGACCCGAAGGCCCGCTCCACACCGCTCTGCACCGTCCGCGTGCCCCATAGCAGCAGCACCACATGCCCGGCGAGCGCGAGCGCGGTCAGCAGCACGCAACCGCATCCTGCATGGTCTGCCACACCGCCGCGATATCCGCCGCCTCGGTCGGCAGCGCCCCGATGGACACGCGCACCATCCACCGCCCATCCAACACCGCCGGCGTCAGATACGCCGCACCGGACTGGTTGATCGCCTCCGCCCATTTTTGCGTGAACGCATCCAGCGCCGCCCCCGTCAGCCCCGCCGGCTCATAGCGCACGCACACCGTTTGCAGGCTGACCGGCGCCAGCACCCGCCAACCCGGCGTCGCCGCCACCATCGCCGCCAGGCGCTGCGCATGCGCCAGATCGCGCCGCAGCCGGGCCTGCAACGCCGCCAC
Source organism: uncultured Rhodospirillales bacterium (assembly GCA_903893975.1). GTDB lineage: Bacteria > Pseudomonadota > Alphaproteobacteria > Acetobacterales > Acetobacteraceae > CAITOL01. The sequence continues at coordinate 3,352 of CAITOL010000102.1, forward strand.
CCCCTGCTCGCGCAGCACAAACCACAGCTTCAGCGCCCGAAACCGCCGGCCGAGCGGAATGCCCCAGTCGCGCAAATTCTTCACCTGCCCATCGACCGACGATTGCAGGTAAGACGGGTTGGTAGACATCACCCGCACCAGATGCTCGGGGTCGCGCACATAATACAGCGAGCAGTCAAACGGCACGCCCAGCCATTTATGCAGGTTGATCACCAGGCTATCCGCGCCCTCGATCCCCTCCCACATCCAGCGGCATTCCGGCAAAATCATCGCCGAGCCGGCCATCGCCGCATCCACATGCAGCCAGATATCATGCGCGCGGGCGATTTTGGCGATCGCCCCCACCGGATCAATCGCCGTCGTCGCCGTCGTGCCGGTGGTCGCCACAATGGCGCAGGGCCGATGCCCGGCCGCGATATCCGCGGCCACCATCGCCGCCAGCGCCTCCGGCCGCAGCCGATACGCGGCGTCGCACGGCACCAGCCGCACATTGTCCCGCCCGAACCCGGCCAGCAACGCGCCCTTCTCCACCGAGCTATGGCTGTGCTCGCCCACATACACCAGCAGCCGTGGCCCGCCGCCCTGCAACCCGCCTTTGGTCAGCGCGTAGCCCGATGCCCGCTCCCGCGCCGAAATCAGCGCAATCAGCGCCGAGGTCGATGCGGTGTCCTGGATCACCCCGCTCCACCCCGCATCCAGGCCGCAGATCTGCCGCATCCAGTCGGTGACCACCTCTTCCAGCTCGGTCACCGCCGGGCCGGACTGCCACGACAGGCCCAACACCCCCAACCCGGTACTCACCAGATCGCCCAGCACCCCCGCCGGCTGCGCATTGGCCGGGAAATAGCCAAAAAACCGCGGATGCTGCCACAGCGACAGGCCGGGCATGATCACCCGGTCCAGATCCGCCATCACCGCCGCGAACGGCTCCGGCTGCTGCGGCGGCGCCTTGGGCAGCGCATCGCGCACCGCCCCCGGCTGCGTCGTCGCCTGCACCGGCCGCGCCGCGATCCCCTGCTGATAATCCGCCAGCCAGTCGATCAACTGGTGGCCGGCCTGGCGAAATTCCTCCGGGGTCATGCGCGTCCTATCCCTGCCCGAACGCCAATTGCAGCACGCGCACCACCACCATGCCAACCGCCATCACCAGATACAGCCGCAGCGCCCCCATCCACACCCGCGTCGCCACCGTCAGCCGTGGCGGCGCCAGCCGCGCCAGCGCCGGCATCCGCCACGCCAGCTTCGGCGGCCCGCCCACCGCCACCACCGGCGCCACCTCGCCACGTGACAGCACCCAGGTCGCCACAAACCCCAGCACCGACAGCCCCGCCCCGCCGCCCAGCACCCACAAAATCTGCGTGTCGCTGATATCCGGGTACAGCACCGCCGCCGTCAGGATGATCGACAGCGTCACCAGCACCGCGATCACCGCCCCGGTAAACAGGTTCAGCCAGCGCCCATTGACCCACGGCCCCAGCACCGCCCGGTCATTGCACAGCAACAGCAGAAACACCGTCGCACTCGGCAGCAGCACCCCGGCCAGCGTCTGCACCGCCAGCGTAATCAGCCCCAACGGCGCATCCGGCATCAACACCAGCGCCGCCGCCACCGCGATAAGCCCGCAATAGACCAGGTAAAACCCCTTGGCCTCGCTCGCCTTGCGGTGCAGCGAGTGCTTCAGCGACAGCACATCCCCGATCGCATACGCCGTCGCCAACGACACCGCCGCCGCCCCGATGATGGAGGCATCGATCAGCGCGATGGCAAACAACACCCCCGCCGTCGGGCTGACATACTGCCCCAACCCACGCGCCACCCCACCGGCATCGGTAAAGCCGCCAAACTCCGGCCGTCCCTGAAAGGTCGCGGCGCAGAACACAATCATCGCAATCGCGCCGATCATCACCAGCACAATCCCCAACCACAAATCGGCCTTCTCATAGCCGATAAAGCGCGGGGTAATCCGCTTGTCGATGATATAACTTTGCTGAAAAAACAACTGCCAAGGGGCAACCGTTGTGCCAACGATGCCAATAATCAGCAGCAGAATATCGGACAATTTCCCCGCCGGCAGGCCCGGCACCACCAGGTCATGCGCAATCTGCCCCAGCGGCACATGCACCGCCATCACCACCGGCACCAGCAGCAGGCTGCCCAGGCACAGCATCAGCGCAAACCGCTCAAACCGACGGAAATTCCCCGTCCCCGCCGCCAGCATGGTCAGCACCGCCGCAATCGCCACCCCGGCGATCTTGGGCATGCCGAGGTAATCCAGCGCCAGGCTGATGCCGATAAACTCGGTCACGATGGTCAACCCGTTCAGAATGAACAGATCAATCACGCTAAACGCGCCCCAGAACTTGCCGAACCGCTCCAGAATCAGCCGCGCATGCCCCACCCCGGTTACCGCCCCCAGGCGCAGCACCATCTCCTGGTTCACATACAGCACCGGCACCAGCAGCAGCAGCGTCCACAGCAGCGCCGTGCCGTAATTCTGCCCCGCCTGGGTATAGGTCGCGAACGCCCCGGCATCGTTGTCGCCGATCATCACAATCAGCCCCGGCCCGAGAATCGCCAGCAACGTCCGCAACCGCGCCCCCAGCGAGGCGCGCGGCCCGGTATCGCTTTGCCGGATCGTGCCGAGCGCACCGGTAATATCGCCAATATGGGCACTATCCAGCACGGCGCTCTCGCCAATGCGGGTCGTATCGAGGTGGGGCATATGCGTCATCTTCCGTCTCCAACCGCACCGGCCACGCCGGGCCGGTCCTCTGCGGGGCAGCCTGCCGCCAAGCGGCAACCGACCGGGCGCGCAACCGCGACCGGTCAGCCCCTAGACGGGGGCCGGGCGCCGTAGCGGCGGGAAAACGGCAGAAAAGCAAACTGGGCCATCACGGCATCCTCTGGCTCGATCAATCACGAGCCCGGTGCCGTCTCAGCCCCAGGACCTACCGCCGATGGCGGAACATCCCGTGGTCCTGAAGGCGGCCCGAGCGAAGATCCAACCCAACAGTCACAACATCCAACGGACGTCGACTGTCGCAATCCGTGGGTTGGGAGGGGGTAGATCGCGGGTTCATGGCGCTCCAAGGGGAAACACAAACAGCAAAGGCGCCACCCATCCGGATGACGCCTTGGCGATAGACCCGTACGGGGCCTGGGATCAAGAGGCGTTTTCGTCAGGTTTCTTAAGGCTGCGGCCGTCCGAAGCCCAGAAACCCAGCCTGCGGCGCCGGCGTGCCCGGATCGGTCGCCACATACGGCCGCACCGGCGCCGGCGCTGCCGCCACTGGCGCAACCTTCACCGCCGCAACCGGTGCCGCTGCCGCCGGCTTGGCGGCCACAACCGGCTTGCCACTCGGCGCACTATTCGTCGCCACCCGCGCGGAAGACCGCCCGGCCGCCCCGCGCATCGAAAGCAGCAGGAAGGTGATATCGCTCCGCCCCAGGTCAATCGCCAGATCAACCGGCGTCAGGCCCAGCATATTCGGCGTTTCCAACTCCGCCCCGCGGCTGATCGCATCGCGGCACCCGGCGATATCGCCACGGTTGATCGCGTCGAACAGCGCCTCATTCGGCTTCATTTCCGATGGCGGTCGCAGCAGCGGCGCTGCCTCGCTCTGCTCCACCCGCGCCCCCGGCAACGCCTTGGGCGTCGAACTGCGCGCAGGCTTTTTCGCGCCGGAAGACACCACCGAAGTGTCATCCGGCGTTTGCGCCCAGGCACCCCCAAGCGGGGCCACCAGCACGGGCAGGGCAAGGCTCAGGGCGCTAAGCGCAAGACGGAAGCGATGGGACATGCCGCGTTCATAGCCTAAAGCCGATTGAGCCACCAGAACCCCGCATTCAGATAAGTCGCATAACTCGTCCACAGCAGATACGGCACCAGCAGCGCCGCCGCCACCCGGTCCAGCCGGGCGAAACTGCGCAATGTCAGCAAAATCAGCCCCCACAGCGGCACAATCACCACCAGCCCTAACCCCGGGTTGTGCAGGCCGAAAAACGCCGGCGTCCACAGCGCGTTGGCCAGCAACTGCCAGCCCCACAGCCGCAGCGCCGCCCGGTGCGGCAGCACCTGGCGCCACACCCGCCACGCCGCCACGCCCATGCCGATATACAGCGCCGTCCACACCGGCGCGAACAGCCAGTTCGGCGGCCGGCCCGGTGGCGGCAGCAGGCTCGGATACCAATCACGCACCGCAGCAGCGGTCAGCGACCCGCTCGCCCCGCCCACCAGCAACGGCAGGCCGACAAAGCCGATCAAAGCCAATATCACCGTGCGACGGTCAGGCGGGGTCAGGTTCTGGAAAACACATACTCCTTCGCCCCATTCTAACGCCCCTCCTGCCGCCACGCCAGCAGCGCCAGGCCGAGGATCAGCGGCAGCGCCAGCCAGGGCGGCAACAACGGCAAGGCGGCAATCCCGGTCACCACATGGTCATGCCGCCGCTGCAACCCAATCCACGCCGCCCCCGCCGCCTCCCGCCCGGCTTCCACCCGGCGCAGTTCCGGCACCCCGGCCGGGTCCAGCCAATGCACGCTGCCGCCACTGGCCTCCGCGAACGGCGCCAGCAGGCTGGCGGTGGCGCGCAGATCGGCCAACTCGCGCGGGTTCACCAGGGCGGAGGCCGCAAACGCCCGCGCCTTGCCGGCGGCCACCTGCCACACCCCCGGCACCGGCGCCGGCAGGCTGCCCACCGCATGGCCGGGGTCGGTGGCGCGCAACGCCAGCGGCAGCACCCGCCCGTCCGGATCAGTCACATTGGCCACCGGCGGCGGCGCCTCGTCCATGCTGCGCCGGTCCACGCTCAACTGCCCGTCCTCGATCCGCGCCGTCAGCGCGTCCTCCTCCAGCTCCGGCTCCTTCATCAGCCAATGCGCCACCCGGCGCAGCAACTCCGCCTGCGGCCCGCCGCCATCATGCCCGCGCGACCACAGCCAGATCTGGTCCGACAGCAGCAGCGCCACCCGCCCATCCTCCACATGGCCCAGCACCAGCAGCGGCGCGCCATCGGCGGTCAGCACCGTCTCGCCCTGCACCGCGCCCACGCCGTCATACCGATACCACCGCCCCCAACCCTGCGGCGTCTGCAGCCCGCTGGTCACCGGATGGCGCGCCCCCAGCGCCGTCACCTGCGGGCGAAACGCGCCCTCAATCACCCCGCCCGCCGGCTTGGCCGGCAGCACCGCGCCCAGCGGCGTGCTCGCCAGCGTGTCCCGCCCGGCGAATTCCGGCCCGGCGCTCATCAGCAGCGCCCCGCCGCCGCGCACATATTCGGCGATATTGCGCAGATAGGCCGGCGGCAGCAGCCCGCGATTGGCGAACCGGTCCAGAATGATCAGGTCGAATTCCTTAATCTTAACCTGAAACAGCTCCCGCACCGGAAAGGCGATCAGCGCCAGCTCGTTCAACGGCGTCAGATCATCCTTCTCCGGCGGGCGCAGAATGGTGAAATGCACCAGATCCACCGCCGGGTCAGATTTCAGCAGCCGCCGCCAGGTGCGCTCTCCCTGATGCGGCTCGCCCGATACCAGCAGCACCCGCAGCCGGTCGCGCACCCCGTTGATGCTGGCCACCACCCGGTTGTTCAGCAGGCTCGCCTCCCCCAGCAACGGGTCGACCGACACCTGCACCACCGTCGGCCCGCCACGGGTAATCGGCACCGGAATGCGGGTCTCCACCCCAATCGCCACCTGCATCCGGCTCGGCGGCTCGCCATCGCGCTGCACCGTCAGCCCTACGGTGGCGTTATAGGCCATGCCGTTTTTCGGCAGGCCGAGGTCCTCCACAATCACCGCCAGATCAACGCTCTGCCCAACAATGCCGTATTGCGGCGCCTCGATCACCCGGAGGCGCCGGTCGGTCTCCTCCCCCTTGGCCGGGATCAGCACATGCATCGGCGCGCCCCATTGCGGCCCCGCTTTGGCGTCGGCGGGCAGGTCATGCACCTGCCCATCGGTAATGGCGACAATGCCCGCCCGCCGCCCGCGCGGAATATCCGCCAACGCCCGCTCGATAGCGGCGAAAAGCTGCGTGCCCTCCCGCCCCTGCTCGGGCACGCTGACAAAGCGCAGCTCCAGGTCGTGCAGGTCCCGCCCCTTGGCCTCCAGCGCGGCGCGCGCCGCCGCCGCCAGCGCCGCCCGCTGGCCCACCGCCATGCTGGCGCTCTGGTCCAGCACCACCAGCCCGATATCGGGCAGCGTCTCGCGGGTTTCCTGCAACAGCACCGGCCCGGCCAGCCAGAACAGCACGGCGGCATAGGCAAAGCCGCGCCACACCGTGCCGCGCGCCCGCCGCCACACCGCCAGCCCCAGCAGCAGCGCGCAGAACCCGGCCAGACCCGCCAGCAGCCACAGCGGCAGCACCGGGTCGAAGCGCAACGCGGCGAAAGCCTGCTCGAACTTCATTGCCCCAACCGCTCCAGGATCGCCGGCACATGCACCTGGTCGCCCTTATAATTGCCGGTCAGCGCGTACATCACCAGGTTCACCCCGAAGCGATAGGCCAGCACCCGCTGGCGCGCCCCGCCGGGCAGGGTGGCATACGGGTTGCGGCCCTGCGCATCCACCGCCCACGCCGATGCCCAGTCATTGCCGCCGATAATCACCGGGCTCACGCTGTCATTGCTGCGGTCCTGGTCGCGCTGCACCCACACCACATCGCCGGTGTAGCGGCCGGGAAAATCCTGCAACAGAAAGAACGACCGCGCCAGCACGTGCTGGCTGGTCAGCGGCGCCAGCGGCGGCACCGCCAGCCCGGCGGTCACCCGCTGCAAATTGGCATCCGGCCCGCTGCTAAACCCGGTCGCCGCCCCCCCGGCGGCGGTATCGATCAGCACGATGCCGCCATGCGCCATAAACCCGTTCAAAGCCGCCACCGCCGCGGCCGACAGCCCGGCGCTCTCCGCCCCCACCCGCCAATACAGCAGCGGATAAACCGCCAGATCGCCCTCCCCCAGCGCCACCCCCACCGGGTCGGCGAGGTCGGCATTGGTGCGGCGGTTCACATAGTCGCTCAGCCCCAGCAGCCCCGCCTGCGCCCGCCCGTCGCTGTCCGCATCGCCGGACAGCACATAGGCCAGCCGCGTCGCCAACGCCGGTTGGCCCCCCGCTTGTTGGGCCTGAACCGGGCCCGCCGCCAGCAGCACCGCCAGCCCAGCTGCCCACAGCAGGCCGCGCAGCCGCAATGCCAGCAGCAGATCCACCGCCAGCAGCCCCAAGGCCAGCGCCAGCAGCCACGGCGCCAAAGCCTGCTCGCGCAGCGCACTGCCCATCGGCGCCTCCTCAGCGCCGGCCAGCGCCGGGGCGGCCACCGGCAGCGCCAGCCGGTTGGCCAGATTCAGCGCCCGCCGCCCGCTCTCCGGCCCATACAGCCCCGGCGGATGGCGCGGCCCCACCGGCATCGCCGCCAACTCCGCCCCGGTCAACGCCTGCGCCGCCGGCGGCGGCGCGCCCAACTGGCCGAACCCGTCCAAACTCTCCACCGGCGCCAGCCGCGCCGCCGCATCCGCGCCTGCCACCCCCACCGCCTGCGCCACCACCCGGCGCAGCATGTCCACAAACAACCCGGACAGCGGCAGATCGGACCAATCCGCATTGGCGGTGACATGAAACAGCACAATCCGCCCCGCCCCGCGCGCCGCCTGCGTCACCAGCGGCGTGCCGTCGGCCAGGCTCGCCCAGGTCTGACCGGCCAGCTGCGCCCCGGGGGCGGCCAGCACCTGCCGGTTCACCCGCACATCGGCCGGCACGCTCAGCCCGGCGAACAGCCCCGGCGGAAACGCCGCCAGCCCGGCCGGCTGCGTCCACGACATCGCCCCGCCCAACTGCCGGTCGCCCCCGGTCAGCGGCACCGGCAGCAACCCATCCGGATGCTCCGCCGTCGCCGGCCCGGCAAAGCGCAGCAGCAGCCCGCCATGCTCCACCCAGGCGCTCAACAGCGCCCGCTCCGGCCCGTCCGGCACCACCCGATCGGCCAGCACCAACACCGAAAGCTCGCGCGCCAGCAGCCCGCGCAAATCGCCCTCGCGCAGTTCCGCATACGGCCCCAGCGCGCGTTTGACGTAGTATAGCGGCCCGGTCAGCGGTGCCTCCGCATTGGTGGCATCGCCCGCCAGCAGCCCCACCGGGCGGCGGCGGAAGCCCTCATCCAGCAGCGCCACCCCGCCGGCGCTCGCCGGCCCTTCCAGCGCCAGCCGGCTCAGCCGGTTGCGCAACTCCGCCGGCAAATCCAGCTGCGCCGTCCCCGTCGCCGCCCCGGCCGGCACCGTCAGTTCCACCCGCGCCAGGGTGCGCCCATCGCCGGTCTGCGCCAGCACCCCCACCGTCGCCGCCACCGGCTCGGGCACCTGCGCCAGCGTCACCGCAAACCCATCCGCCGCCGCCACCGGCGCCAGCAACAGCCGCGCCGGCGCCACCGCATCGCGCAGCACCGTCACCGCGCCCATCCCGGCCAAGGCGGCGGCAAACGCGTCCCACGCCGCATCCGCCAGCCCGTCCGCCAGATAAAACACCGCCGCATCCGGCCTGGCGCCCCCGGCCTTGGCCGCCCGCAGCGCCGCGCCGGCCGCCGCGCGATCCACCGGCCAAGGCTGCGGCCGCAACGCCGCCAGCCGCGCCCGCATCGCCGATGCCGGCATCGCCGGCGTCAGCTTGGGTGCCGCGCCATCGCCATCCGGCGCCGTGGTCAACAGCGCCACCGCCCGCCCGGCCCGCGCCGCCCGGTCCAGCACCGCATCCGCCGCCGCCATCCGGCGCGGCCAGTCCGTCGCCGCCGCCCAGCCATCATCCACCACCAGCAGCACCAGGCCACTGCCGGCCAACGCGCCGCCGGCCTGCAACACCGGCTGCGCCAGGCCAACAATTACCAGCCCCGCCGCCAGCAGCCGCAGCGCCAGCAGCCACCACGGCGTGCGCGCCGGCGTCTCCTCCGTGCTCGGCAGCCCCACCAGCAGCCGCACAGCGGGAAACACCTGGGTGCGCGGCGCCGGCGGGCTCACCCGCAGCAGCCACCACAGCACCGGCAACCCGGCCAAGGCCAGCAACAGCCAGGGGGCGGCGAACATCATCGCCCCGCCCGCTCCCCGCTCAACGCCAGATACAATGCCAGCAACGCCGTCTCCGGCGCATGGTCGGTCTGATGCAGCCCATAGCCCCAGCCCACCCCGGCGGCGATGGTGGCCAGATGCTGCTGCTGCGCCGCCAGCCGCGCCGCATAGGCGCCGCGCAACCCATCCACCCGCCGCACCAAAGTCGGCACTTCCTGCTCCAGCCCGGTAAACCGCACCCGGCCGTGATACGGCAACACCAGCTCCGCCGGGTCCAGCACCTGCAGCAAATGCCCGGTCGTCGGCAGCGCCGCCAGCCGGCCCACGCTCGCGGCAATCGCCTCCGACGGCGCCAGGAAATCGCCGATCAGCACCACCCGCCCATGCCGCGGCACCGGGGCGGCCGGCGCGGGCAGGCCATCCTCCGCCGCCAGCCCCGGCAACGCCGCCGCCATCCGCTCCAGCCCCCCCGCGCCGCTAAACACCTGCGCGCTGCCCAGCAGGCGCACCCGCTCCCCGCCGCGCAGCAGCAACGCCGCCAGCGCCAGCAGCAGCAGATCCGCCCGCGCACCCTTCTCCTCCGCCGCCGCCTTGGACCGCCAGTGCATGCTCGGCGACCCATCGCGCCACAAACACACCGTCTGCGCCGCTTCCCACTCGGTCTCGCGCACGATCAACCCATCCGCCCGCGCGGATTTGCGCCAGTCGATCCGCCGCGCCTCGTCGCCGGCCAGATACGGGCGAAACTGCCAAACCCCCTCGCCCACCCCGGCCCGGCGCCGTCCATGCACCCCCTGCCACACCGTCGCCGCCACCCGCGCCGCCGCCACCTGCAACGGCGGTAACCGCGCCCCCAATGCCTCAGCGCGACGGGCCCGCTGGCTACTCTGCTCCACGCCGGTGCTCTCCTTCACATCATCGCCCGTGGCAAGCGGCCCAGGCCGCGTTCTCAGTGTGTAACAGTTTCGCCCTCCGGCCCAAGCCCCATCCACACCCGCTACACTGTCACGGAAGCTTCGCTTGTTCGAGCCTTCCCGACCCGCTTGTCATGCCGCCGTTCGTATTCATGATGGAGCGCCTGTGTGACCTATTCGAAGCGCCTGCTACTGGCCACCTGCCTGGCCGCCGCCTTCACCCTGCCCGCGCTGGCTGCTGAGCCATATGTGACGGCGAAGATGCTGGATATCGCCAGCCTGATGCCGCCGCCGCCGGTCACCGGGTCGGCCGAGGATCAGGCCGAGTTGAAAATCGTGCTCGCCGCCCAGGCCCAGGCCAGCGAGGCGCGCAAGGCGCAAGCCTTCGTCGATTCGGATGAAACCATCTTCATCATGTTCACCGGCGTGCTCGGCGCCAAATTCGTCGAAGCCAACCTGCCCAAGGCCAGCGCGCTCTATGCCCGCATCAGCGCCAGCGAGGACGACACGCTGGACGCCTCCAAGCCGTTCTTCGGCCGCGTCCGCCCGTGGCTCGCCCACCCCGAGGTCAAGGCGATCGCCAAGCCGAGCAAAAGCGGCTCCTACCCCTCCGGCCACACCACCCAGGTCGCCATCGACGCGATTGTGCTCTCGGCCATGGTGCCGGAAAAAAGCCGGGAAATCTGGGCGCGGGCGGAAGATTACGCGCAAAGCCGCGTCATCGGCGGCATGCACTACCCCAGCGACCTGCAAGCCGGCTGGCGCGCCGGCACCGCGATGGCGGCGGTGATGTTCGCCCTGCCGAACTTCCGCAGCGACTTCGCCGCCGCGCGCGATGAAGTGCGCGCCGCCCTCGGCCTCGCCCCGCTGCCGGCCAAATAACGCAAAAGGCCGCCAGCCGAGCGGCTGGCGGCCTCGTTTGCGCCAAACCGGCGCGCTACGGCTTATCGATAAAGTTGATCGTCGTGCTGCCACCGAACCGTCCCTCCGGCGGCGGCCCGGGCTGGGCAGCCCGCACCATCGCCAAAGCGGCCTTGTCCAGCGTGTCATTGCCGGACGACCTGACGATGCTGACATTGACCATCACCCCGCCAGCATCCACGGCAAACGCCACCCCAACCGAGCCAACCCCCACCACGGACAGCCGATGCGCGCGGATTTCCTGTAGCAATTTGCTGGCATAGGTCGCGCGCGCCTGCGTCAGTTGCGCTGCCGCCTCTGCCGCGCCCGCCGGATCGGGCGGCGGCGGCGGCGGGGCCACGGCCGGCTCCGGCGGCGGCGCAACCGGCTTCGGACGCGGCGGCACCGGTTTGGGTTGCGGCTTCGGCTGCGGCTTGGGCGGCGGCGGCGCCACAATCACCGGCGCATTTGGCACCACAACTTTCGGCGGCTCCACCACCACCGGCGGCGGCACCGGTTCCGGCACCGGCGGCGGCGGCTCCGGTGGTGGCGGTTCCGGCGGCGGTGGTTCAGGTGGCGGCGGCTCCGGGGGGGGCGGTGGCGGCTCGGGCGGCGGCGTTGGCGCCGGCGGCGGCTCTACCACCGGCTCCGGCACGGGTTCCGGTGGCGGCTCGGGCGGCTGCTCCACCACCGGCGCCCCTTGCGCGATGGTAATCTCCAGCGAATCGACGCTGACCGGCAAATTCGGCTTCGGAATGGTCACCAGCAGCACCGCCGCGATATGCACCCCAAACGCGGCCAGCAACGCCCCAGAGCGCACCCAGCCGCGCTGCAGCGGATCGGTCGCTGGCATCATGGCGCGGGGGCAGCCAGTTTCGCCCCCGCCGGCGCATCCGCCCGCGGCTTCGGGTCAGAAATCAACGCGATATGCACCAACCCGTTCGACGCCAACTGGTCCAGCACGCCCACAATGGCGCCATAGGCCGCACTGCGATCCGCCCGCACCTGGATCACCCGGCTGGTGTCCCCCGCCGTCAGCTTCAGCAGCGCCGGCACCAGATCATTCAGCGCCACCGTTTCGGTGCCGATGGCAATCCCACCGTCGCTGGTCACCGACACCACAATCGGCTCCTTCGGGTTCACCGGCTGCGACGCTTTCGCCTGCGGCAAATCCACCTTCAGTCCCGTGGCCAACATCGGCGCCGTCACCATGAACACGATCAGCAACACCAGCATCACGTCCACCAGCGGCGTGATATTGATATCGGCCAACGGGCGATGCAGCCCGCCGCCGCCGAGGTGCTGGCTCGAAAAAGCCATCACACCACCTCCTTCAACCCGTGCCGCCGCACCGCCGGCGTCACCGCCTGCAACGCCTCTTCCTCAATCAAGCCGGACAAAGTCTGCGCCGCACTGCCAATCGCCGCCCCAATCCGGGTATAGCCGATGGACGCCGGAATCGCCGCCGCCAGCCCGATGGCCGTGGTCGCCAGCGCCTCGGCAATCCCAGGCGCGACAATGGCGAGCGAGGTATCCTTCGCCGCGGCAATCGCGGTGAAGCTGGACATAATCCCCCACACCGTGCCGAACAGCCCGACAAACGGCGCCACCGAGGAAATCACCGCCAGGTTCACCAACCCACCCTCAATGCGCGCCACCACCGCGCGCGCCTGGCGGTTCATCGTTTCAATCAGGCGCAACCGCGTCTCCCCGATCGACTCGCCGGGCAGCCGCAGGCTCGCCGCCTTCTCCCCCACCTCGATCACCGAGGCCAGCAACGCCGGCGGCACCCCACGCTGCCACGCGCGCAACGCGGATTTGAAACGAACAATCCCCACGATGCCCTCGATGATCAACACCCAGCACCAGATGGAGGCCGCGAACAGCAGCAACATAACGAACTTGCCAACCTCGCCGGCAGCAAGAAAAAACTGAATCGGAGACAGATCAATCGCGTTCATGGGGCCTGTTGTCCCTAAGGTCACAAAATACGAGAAGGCCCGGCACCGCCGAGCCTCCCCGTCTGTAGCGGCACAAGCAGGTGCCGCGCGGTTGCGTAAAGCCGGGCTTAGAACCCGATCGCCAGGCTCGCGAACACGGTCCGGCCAGGCAGGAACGAGTAGGTGAGCTTGGTGTTGTTGATGTTGATCAACCCGGTCGGGTCGCCACCAATATCGGTCGTGTTCTTGTGATCGAAGATATTGTAGACGCCGAGTTTCATTTCGACGCTGTTGCCAATCCCGAAATCATGCAGCGCGCTGCTGCGAATGCCGATCACGAAATCGGTGGTGTTGTAGGCTTTGACATAGTTCAGGCTCGACGCCGTCGTCGCAGAATTGGCCTTCTGGCCGCTGCTGCCATAGGCATCACCAGTGAATTTCTGCAGCAAAGACCCAAACACCATGCCGTCGTCATAAATCACGCCACCGGCGGCGGTGTAGCTCGGCGCACCACCCACCCGCATATCCTTGAACTGACCCGATGTATACTTGGCCTGGATCAACGCGCCGCTGGCATAAGCCGACAGCCCATTGCGGATCGAGTAGCTGCCTTCCGCTTCCAGGCCGCGATACTGCGCCGTGCCGCCATTGGCATAGATGGTCTCGCCCGTGCTCAGCGTGTTCGTCACCGGGAAGTTGTTCGCGGTAATCTGGTAGACGTCCATATCCGCGGTGATACGGCCAGATTTATAAACTGCACCCGCCTGATAGTTGGTGGTGGTCTGCGGCTTGATGCCACCGATTTGCGGGTCGAACACATACAGCGCCGACACCGTCGGTGCCAGGAAGCCCCGCGACGCCTGGGCATACGCGGTCACTTCCGGCGTGACCTTGTAGCGCGCGGCCAGGAACGGCAGCGGCGCGGAATAGGTGGCGGTGTAGTGCATCGGCTGCAACGTGGTCTGGTTGATCACCGCATCATGGTCGCGGGTGAAGCTTTCGTATTTGAACCCCGGCGTGATCGACAGACGTTCCAGCGGATGGAACTCATATTCAATGAACGGCTGCACGTTGGTGATGTGCGACGCCAGCAGCAACTTGTACGACGCCTGCTGGCTGTTACCCAACTGCGGGAAGGTCTTCATCGTGGTATAGTCGATATATTCCTGCAAGCGGGTGTTATCCACACGCTCGATCCACATCCCCGTCCGCAGCGTGCCACTCAGGTAACCGGCATCGAAATCGCGATCCATCTTGAAGATGTCGCCATAGGCGCGATAGTCGTTATATTTCACGTACCCAACAACATCGCCATTGGCCACACCCACGATCGGCACCGTGGTCTTGCCGCCGGTCAAGGTCGGAATTTTGATCGAGGTGATCGAGCCACCATTGGCAACTGTCGAATTGCCTTCAATCGTCTGGTCCGCACCGTTGTTCTGCAGGTTCGGATACCAGTAGGAGTAGGTATAGAGCTTGTTATCGAAATGCCAGTTGCCGACCGTGCCGTCGACATCGACATATTCCATGTCCGTCTGTTTTTGCGAGTTATTATAGCCGAAATACTGCTGCGACCGCGGATTGCCGTTCACCGCCCCATAGCGCTTGCCATAGGCTTGCAACTGCGGATAGGTGATCGCCCCGACGTTATTGTAATTCTGCAGTCCCAGATTGGCGAAAACCGTAACCGTATAGTTATCGTATTTCTTCTCGACCTTGCCCAGGAACTGGTTCTGGTCAACATGCCCGTAATTCAGCGCGCCATTGGTGAACGCGTTGGAATACTGGAACAGTCCGCGCACGCCGGTATCGCCGATCAGGCCGGTTTGCACCGTCGCCCCGCTCGCCATCGTGCCAAAGCTGCCATACGATGTTTGCAGCCGGCCACCGAACGTGTCGCTCAGGTCGATCGAGCGCAGCGCCATCGTGCCGCCAAACGTGGCATAGCCAACCTGCGACGCCGCACCCGGGCCACGGTCGATCACCACACTGCCCAGGAACGAACCCGGGAAATAGGCCGCCGAGTGATGGGTCGGGTCGTTCGCATCGCCAAACGGAATCCCGTCGAAGGTGATGTTGAACTGGCCGTCTTGGAACCCACGCCAGCCGCTCTTGGAATCGCCCAGCAGGCCGTTGGTGTTGGCGGAGTTAAAGCCCGGCGTGTACTTGCCAGCTTCGTTGTAGTCGGAGCTCGGCGGCACCACGTCGCGCAACACCTTGTCGCTCACGATCGACACCGGCTGCGCCGCGTCCAGCGATCCCTGCGACGGCGCCAGAGCCGGGGCCGATCCGGCCGGGGCCTTGCTGCCCACAGCCACCGGGCTCGACAGCGCCGGCAGCGCGTTCGACCCTGCGCCCTTGGATTGCACATCCACAGTGCCGATATCGTTGCCGCTCGCCTGTGCCAGCGCCGCGCCAGACGCCAACAGCAGCGACAGCATAGAAATCGACGCGCAAAGCGCGGCACGTCGGGTTTGATGGAAGTGGGACGCCATTCGAATTCACCCTCTTGCAGTGTGCAGCTCGCACGCCACCGATCTCGCTCGGCGACGCGCACAGGGCCGGCTCAATAGCAGCCATGGCTCCGGATATGATGACGGTTGCGCGGCCGTTCGGTGATGAAACCGAGACGGTTTTATGACACACCACGCAACCCCAACCGCATCACCCCAAAGGTAAATCCCCAGTGCTGCTGCGGCAGAAACGGCGCGCGATGTCACGCAAGTGTCGCTTGGCAGCGCCGTCCATGCGGGTTTCAAGCACCTCACCCACCGCTCAACGCAACGCCGTCAACCACGGGGATATCGCCGCGTGACCCTGCTCCCTCGCCTGCTCCTGCTCGCCGCCCTCGCTCTGGGCGCCGCCCCGGCCCACGCGGCCACACCCTATGTCCCCGCCAGCATGATCGACGTCGCCGCCCTGCTGCCGCCCCCGCCCGATGCCGCGGCAACGGCGGTGGAAATCGCCGCCGTGCGCGCCCTGCAAGCGCAAACCAGCGAGGCCCGCAAAGCCCAGGCGCTGGTCGATGCCGACGAGTCGGTGGATGTGATGTTCGCCGGGGCGCTCGGCGGCAAAGTCACCCTCGCCACCCTGCCCGCCACCAGCACCCTGTTCAGCCGCGTCGGCGCCTCAGAAGGTGCCACCACCAAGGCCGCCAAGGCGCTCTTCGCCCGGGTGCGGCCGTGGATCGCAACGGCCGACGTTCACGTCTACACCAAGCCGAGCAAAACCCCGTCCTACCCCTCCGGCCACACCACCCGCGTCACCCTCGCTGCCATCGTGCTCACGGCCATGGTGCCGGAACGCGCTCCAGCGATCTGGGCCCGCGCGGCGGATTACGCGCAAAGCCGCGTGATCGGCGGCATGCACTACCCGTCCGACATCGAAGCCGGCTGGCGCACCGGCACCGCGGTCGCCGCGTTGCTGCTGCAACAACCAGACTTCAAAGCCGACTTCGCCGTCGCCCGCGACGAACTGCGCACCGCGCTCGGCCTGCCCGCACGGCCGTAATCGCCCGCCGCCTTCCGCCAGCCCGGAGCCTTCGCCATGCCAAACGCCATCAACCGCCGCGCCGTCCTCGCCACCCTTGCCGCCGCCTCGGTCGCATCGCCCGCGCGGGCGGCCGACAGCCGGCCATCGCTGACCTTGGGCGTCCAAAGCTCGCCGCAAAGCCTGGAGCCGCTGCGCGAATTCTCCAACGTCTCCTGGCGCATCGGCTATAACGTGTTCGAAGGCTTGCTGAGCATCGACTATCAACACGGCTTCAAACTCAAGCCGGCGCTGGCCACGGCCTGGCAACGCCTGTCACCGACGATGATGGAGTTCACCCTGCGCGAAGGCGTGCGGTTCCATAATGGTGACGTTATGACCGCCGAAGACGTCGCCTTCTCCTTCGGCCCCGAACGCATGACCGGTGACGCCGCGCCCGGCGCGCCAATCGCCAAAGTGTTCGTTGGCAGCATCGAACGGGTGGAAGCCCGTGATGCGCGCACCGTGCGGGTCACAACCCGCACCACCGACCCGCTGCTCGAACAGCGGCTGGCCGGTTGGGGCGCGCAGATCATCTCCAAACGCGCCTTCCTCGCCGCCCCGTCCTACGCCGCCTGGGAACGCGCGCCGGTTGGCACCGGGCCGTATCGGGTCAAGGATTTCAGCATCGACATCGCCTGCACCCTCGCAGCCCATGATGCCTATCACGGCGGCACACCGCCGGCGCGGGAAATTCAGTTCCGGGTCATGCCCGAACTCGCCGCCCGCGTCGCCGCGCTGGCCACCGGGGAAGCCGACATGATCACCGAAGTCTCGGTCGATCAGGTCCCGCAGATCAAGGCGATGCCGAACCGCGAGGTCGTCGGCGGGCCGATCCTGAACTTCCGCGTGCTGGTGTTCGACCAGACCAACCCCGTGCTGGCCGATCCGCGCATCCGCCGCGCACTCGCGCTATCCATCGAGCGGCAGGCGATTGTGGAGGCGCTGTATCTGAACACCACCCGCGCCACCGCCGCCTTCCAACACCCCGCCTTCGGCGCCTTGTATGATGCCACGCGCCCGGGCACCGCCTACAACCCCGATCTCGCCCGCCAGTTGCTGCGGGATGCCGGCTATACCGGGGCGGAAATTTCGTATCGCATCCAGCCCGGCTACTACACCCTGCAACTCCAGACCGCGCAGATCCTGCAGGAGATGTGGCGCGCCGTTGGCCTGAACGTGAAGCTGGAGGTACGGGAAAGCTGGTCGCAGGTGCTGGACCCGAAAGGCCGCGCCATCCGCGACTGGTCGAACTCGGTGCTGTTTCAAGACCCGGTCGGCGCGCTCACCCGCCTCTACGGCCCGCGCAGCCCGGTGCAGACCGGCACCAAGGAATGGGCCAACGCCGCGTTCAACCGCGATGCGGAAATCCTGGAAACCAGCCTTGATACCGCCGAACGCCGCGCCGCCTTCACCAGGCTGCTCGATATCTACGAAACCAGCGATCCGCCGGGCGCGATTCTGCACGATGTCGTCATGCTCTATGGCAAACGTCGCGGCATAGACTGGCAACCCTACCCGGTTGAGTATATGGATTTCGGCCCCGGCAATCTGCGCTTCAGCCAAGGCTAAGGCCAAAGCGCGCCGGCCCCGTATCCGCGCGCGGATAACGCCGAGGAGAATGCCGATGGAAAGCGTAACGACCAACGCGGCAAGCCGCGTGGCAACCGGCCACATCCTGGCGCTGCGGCTGTTTGATGTCGCCTACGCCATCGACCTCGTGCAGGCCGAAGCCCTCTGGGCCCGCCATGCCGCCGGCCGGGCCAGCCGCGCCCGCCTGGTGGTCACGCCGCCAAAGGCGATGGCCTTCGGTGTCCCGCCGCTGACCATTATCCTCGACCCCATCACCACGGAAATCGACGGCCGGCCCACAACCGCGACCGTCACCGCACGGCTTTATGATTTTGGCGCCGTTACCCTGGCCATCCGCGTCGCCGTCGCTGGGCTGGCGTGGACCGAGTTCGCCCAGCGGGTCAACGCCGTCGATCACAGCCTGACCCAAGGGCCGCATAGCAGCCTGTGGGCCGAAATCCTGGCCGCGGTGCGCGGCGTCATCGCGGCGGCCCTGGTGCGCCCAGCCGCCTCCACCGTGACCGAGGATTATCTCATCGCCGTCGTCAACGCCTTCACCGTGCCGCTCAACGCCGCCGATCTGCTCGGTACGCTCGACCTGGTGCCCCTGCTGTCCGGCGAACATCGCCCACTCTCCCCCGCCGCGCGCAACGATCTGATGCGGCGGCAATTCTCGTATTACGAAGACGATCTCGTCGTCCTCACCTGGGACCGCGCCTTCATCTACGAGCCGCGCGGCGACTCCGATGTGGCCGACGTGCTGGAAGTCGCCAATGTCCAGTTGCTCGAAATGCGCTACTACGACGAATTGCTGGATGACGAACTGCCGCGCATGAACGATCTGGTGGAAACCGCGCGCGGCGGCATGAACGTGCTCGCCTCCCGCCGCTATGCCGGCCTGGCCCGCAAGCTTTACACCCTGGTCGCCGATGTTACAGAATTGACCGAGAAGGTCGATAACGCGCTACAAGTCACCGAAGACGTGTATCTGGCCCGCGTCTATGCCGCCGCGCTGGATTTATTTCGCGTCGGGCTGGTCAATGCCGCCGTCAATCGCAAACTGGCTATCATCCGCGAAACCTACACCGCCTTGTATGACGAAGCCTCCAGCGCCCGCACCGAACTGATGGAAGCGGCGATCCTGCTGCTGATCTTTGTCGAACTCATCGTCGCCGTCACCCACCACTAACCCGCCAGCCCGCCGCCCTCGCCGCATGGATATCAGTGATGCAAAGCCCGAAGCCGCCCGCGCCTGCCGACCTCAGCACCACGGAGATGGAGCTGAAATTCCTTGTCGATGCGCCAACCTTTCAGGCGCTGCAACACGCCCGCTTGCTAAGTGGCACCGCGCCGTTGGCCTTGCAGGCAATTCGCTCGATTTATTTCGATACCGTGGACGCCGATCTCTGGCAGCACCACCAGACCATCCTCCGCCTCCGCACCCAGGGGGAGACGCATATCCTGACGGTGAAATCCGCCGCCACCGATGCCACCAATCCGTTCGCACGCTCCGAAATCGAAGTCGCCTGCCCTCGGCGGACCTCGACCTCACCTGCCTTGCGCCGCCAGTTCTGGCTGAAATTCAGCAGATCATCGGCGATAAACCGTTGCTGCCCCGGTTTGAAACCGATATCCAACGCAAAGTGGCGCGGGTCGTGGCCCAGGGGAGCGATATCGAGGTCGCGTTCGACAGCGGCCACATCGTGCATGGCGGCGCCCGCGAACCGATCCAGGAAATCGAGCTCGAACTGAAATCCGGCGACGCGGTCGACCTTTTCGGCCTCGGCCTGGCACTCACCGAAATCGCGCCGGTCCGCTTGCATATGCAAAGCAAGGCCGCACGCGGCCGCCAACTCAGCGCCGGCACGCCGGCGCGTGCGGTGCGGGCGCATACCGCGCTGGCCGCCGCCGATGCGGTGGACGACGTCATCGCCCTCACCCTCGCCACCGCACTGCGCCAGTTCGTCGATAACTGGCCCGCTTTTGCCACCGACGATGCGCCAGAGGCGGTGCACCAGATGCGCGTGGCCATGCGCCGGCTGCGCGCGGCACTGGCGCTGTTCCACCGCAGCTTTCCCTGTGTGGAATTCGCCGTCATGCGCGCCGATGCACGGCGGATCGCCAAGGCCATGAACGAAGCCCGCAACTGGGACGTGTTCGGCGAGATGTCCGGCCCGGCCGGCCCCGGCCTGTTTCAGGCCGAACGCGGCTTCGCCGCTGTCCGCCAGGCCGCCGAAACGCATCGCCGCGCCGGGCATCAACAGGTTGCAGACCTGCTCGCCGGCGTGGAAGCCACCCGCTTCGTGCTCTCCGGCCTCGCCTTCATCGCCCGGCGGGGCTGGCGCAACTCCATCCCCAGCGCGGATCTGCCCCGCCTGTCCGCCCCGGCCACCGGCTTTGCTGCCGCCAGCCTCGAACGCCTGCACCGCCGGGTGCGCAAACGCGGCAAAGCGATCGCCGACATGCCCGCGTCGGAGCGGCATGCCCTGCGCCTGTCGCTGAAAGCCCTGCGCTATACGAGCGATTTTTTCGCCGATCTCTTTCCCGCCACCCCCGCCACCCGCCTCTACCTCCGCGCCGTCTCACGGCTACAGGATGTGCTGGGCACCTTTAACGACATGGTGACGATCACCGATCAGGTGCGGCGCCTGCACGTGCATGACGATGCGCCCGCCGCCCGCGCCGTGGGCATCATGCTCGGCTGGTACGGCCGCGCCGCGGTTGCGGACGACGCTGCGGTGCTGAAAGCCTGGCAGGCCTTCCGCCGCGCCAAACCGTTCTGGACCGACGCGCTCAACGCCGCCGCCTGACCCCGCGCCCAGCAGGCCCTACCCCAACCGTTCCGTCAGCCGCGCGATGACCGCCGCCGCCGTCAGCCCCCGCGCCCGGGCTTCATAGGTCAGCGCCATCCGGTGGCGCAGCACCGGCGCGGCAAGGGCGATCACGTCGTCGATGCTCGGCGACAACCGGCCATCGAGCAGCGCCCGGGCGCGGCAGGTCAGCATCAGCGCCTGCGCCGCGCGCGGCCCAGGGCCCCAGGCGACATTCTCGCTGATCAACGCCTCGTCCGTGCTTTCCGGCCGACCGTCGCGCACCACGCGCAAAATTGCGTCCAGCACGCTATCCCCCACCGGCATCTGCCGCACCAGCGCCTGCGCGGCGCGCAGATCGGCCGCACTCAGCACCGTGCGCGGCGGGGTCTCCGGCGCCCCGGTGGTGGCGATCAGCATGCTGCGCTCGCTGGCCAGGTCGGGGTAGGTAACCTCGATTTCCAGCAAAAACCGGTCGAGCTGCGCCTCTGGCAGCGGATAGGTGCCTTCCTGCTCAATCGGGTTCTGCGTCGCCAGCACATGGAACGGCTCCGGCAACCGGTGCTCCACCCCGGCGATCGAAACCCGCCGCTCCTGCATCGCCTGCAACAACGCCGCCTGGGTGCGCGGGCTGGCGCGGTTGATCTCGTCGGCCATCAGCAACTGGCAGAACACCGGGCCGGGCACGAAGCGAAAGCCACGCGTGCCATCGGCGGCCACATCCTGGGTTTCAAACCCGGTAATCTCCGGCGGCATCAGATCCGGGGTAAACTGGATGCGCTTGGCATCCAGGCCGAGCACGGTGGACAGCGTTTCCACCAGCCGGCTTTTGCCCAGGCCCGGCACCCCCACCAGCAGCGCATGCCCACCCGCCAGCAGGCAGATCAGCGTCTGCTCGATCACCTCGTGCTGGCCATGGATCGCACGGCCAATTTCCTGCCGCACCTCGGCCAGCTTGGCGCCCAGGCGATCCAGCGCCCCCAGGGTGTCGTCTGCATTGGTGGCAGCCATCAATAAGGTTCCTGTTCCATGAAAGGCGGGCGGTAAAGGAAATCACATCAAAGCAGCGTTCGTCTCTTGTCTGTTCGGGCGCGCGACGCCACCTCTGGTCAAGTGGGGATGTTAGCGTTATCCGCCATTGCGGGAACAGTCGAAATCCCGCAGGTGCGGCAGGAGAGCCAGGGTGAGTGAGCCGACGATGACGGCAAAGGATGCGGCCTTATTGGCCTGCCTGCCCAAGGTCACGGGCGCTGGCGGCGTTCGGGTGCCGACGGAATGCGGCGATCTGCCCTTCATCATCAAGCGCGACGGCACGTGGTTGTATCGTGGCAGCGCGATCAACCGCAAGGAACTGGTCTGCCTGTTCGCCTCCGTACTGCGGCGCGAGGCGTGCGGCGGCTTCTTCCTGCAAACCCCCGCCGAGCGCGGCCGGATCGAGGTGGAGGACGCACCCTTCGTGGCGGTGGAGCTGGATTGGACCGGCGTCGGCCAGGATCAGGTGCTCACCTTCCGCACCAATGTCGATCAGTTGATCACCGCCGGGCCGGACCACCCGATCCGGGTGACGCATGACCTGCTGACCTGCGAACCCACCCCCTATCTGCAAGTCCGCGCCGGCAGCGGCCGCTTCCCGGTCGAAGCCCGCATCGGCCGGGCGGTCTATTATGAACTGGTCGCGCTGGCTGAACCGGGCTTGGTCATGGGCCGGGAAAAGCTCGGCGTCTGGAGCCAAGGGGTGTTTTTCCCGCTCGGCGACATGCCAACCGCCGAGGATGGCTGGGACGATGACGCGGACGGCGAAACAGACTAAACCCGGCGCGTGAACGCTTCTCAATTACGCGCCCGGCTCGCCACCCCCGCCCCCGAACCCGGCCACGGCCCGGCCACGCGCACCTTGCGCGATGTCCCCGCCCTCGGCGCCCCGATCGACAGCGACCTCGGCGCCGCCTTGCTCACCGACCATCTGGTCCCCGCCGCCGTGCTGGTCGCCTTCCTGCAAGGCACGGAGCCAGCGGTGCTGCTGACCAAGCGCACCGCGCATCTGAACAAGCACGCCGGCCAGGTCAGCTTCCCCGGCGGCCGCATCGACCCGGATGACGCCAGCCCCGAAGCCGCCGCCTTGCGCGAAGCGGATGAGGAAATCGGCCTCGCCCCGCGCCATGTCGAACTCATCGGCCGCCTCGGCGACTACGTCACCGGCACCGGCTATCGCATCACCCCCGTGCTCGCGTTGCTGCCCGAAGGGCTGGAACTGGCGCAACTCGACCTCGTCGCCTCGCCGCATGAGGTCGATGAGGTGTTCGTGCTGCCGCTGCACGTGCTGCTGGACCCAGCAGCCCCGCAATGGCGCCGCTCCAGCTTCGATGGCCGGGTGCGGGAATTCTGGGTCTGGCCGCATGCCGAGCACTACATCTGGGGCGCCACCGCCGCGATCCTGGTGCATGTCGCCGCCCGGCTGCGCGGCGAAGCCCCGCCCAACCGCCTGCCCCCGGCCTAGCCGCTCCGGCAATGCTCCGGATCGACCCCGCCCAGTTCCTCCCCCGCCCCGGCCTGCGCCCGCTCTGGGATGCCCTGCCCCAGGCCCGTCTCGTCGGCGGCGTGGTGCGCGACCTGCTGGCCGGGGTAGCCACGGCGGATATCGACCTCGCCACGCCGGACCCGCCAGACGCGGTGATGCGCATCCTCGCCGCCGCCGGGATCAAAACCATCCCCACCGGCCTGGCGCATGGCACCATCACCGCGCTCTGCGCCGGCCAGCATTTTGAAATCACCACGCTGCGTCGCGACATCGCCACCGATGGCCGGCACGCCGTGGTCGCCTACACCGATAACTGGCAGCAAGACGCCGCCCGGCGAGATTTCACCTGCAACGCCATGTCGCTGGACCGCAGCGGCACCGTGCACGACTATTTCGGCGGTGCGGCCGACCTCGCCGCCGGCGTGCTGCGCTTCGTCGGCGACCCCGCCACCCGCCTGGCAGAAGATTATCTGCGCCTGCTGCGGTTTTTCCGCTTCTACGCCCGCTTTGGCCGCCAGCCCCCGGCGCCGGAGGTCTGCCACGCCCTCACCGCCGCCGTGCCCGGGCTGGCGCAGCTTTCGGTGGAACGGGTCTGGCACGAACTCAAGCGCATCCTCGCCGCCGCCGCCCCGCTGGCCAGCCTGCGCCTGATGCACCACCTCGGCGTGCTGCCCGCCGTGCTGCCCAATGCCGCGCTCGATCGCCTCGCCGCCCTGCTGGCGATCGACGCACCGGCCGACCCGCTGCTGCGGCTGGCCGCGCTCTCGCCCGCCGACCCCACCCCCTTGGCCGACCGGCTGCGCCTGTCCGGGGACGAACGGCAGGTGTTGCTGGCCCTGCGCGGCCCGGTGCCGGACGACAGCGCCGATGACCGCGCGCCGCGACAGGCGCTCGCCGAGACCCCGGCAACCATCCTCATCCAGCGCAGCTGGCTCGCCGGCCGCACTGCCGCCCTGCGCCACCGCCTCGCCACCCTGCCCGCCCCGGTTTTCCCGCTGCAAGGCCGCGACCTGCTGGCCGCCGGCTTGCCGCCCGGCCAGGCACTCGGCCAACGCCTCGCCGCCCTGCGCCGCTGGTGGTGGGATGGCGGCTGCACCGCCGACCGCGCCGCCTGCCTCGCGGCCCTCGCCGACCTCCCGCCTTAGGTCGGCTGCGCCTGTCCGGGCCAGAACCGCACCCGCCGCAAGGTCGGCCCGCCGCTCACCCCAATCGGGGTGCCGTCCGCCCGCCAGCACGCCGCCCCGGTCATGCTGCCATCCGGGTTGAACTGAATCCCGTTCATGCCGCCAGCCACATGCGGCTGCATCTGCACGTTATGCCCGCGCCGGCGCAGCTCCTTCTGCACGCTCTCCGGGATGGTATCCTCCACCTCTAGAGCCGGCCCCTCGGTCCACACCCGCGGCGCCTCCACCGCCTCCTGCAAGCTCATGCCGTGGTCGATCAGGTTCACCAACGCCTGCATCGCGCTGGGGAAAATCCGCTTCCCACCCGGCAGGCCCAGCGCATACACCACCTTGCCATCGCGCAACGCCATCATCGGCGACATCGACGTCGTCACCCGCTTGCCCGGCGCGATGGACTGCGCCACGCCCGGGCGCGGATCGAACAAATTCATATAGTTATTCGGGATAATCCCGGTGCCCGGAATCACATAGCGCGCGCCGAAGGTGTTGTTGATCGTCTGCGTCGTCGCCACCACATTGCCGTCACGGTCGGCGGCGGTCATATGCGTCGTGTGCGCCCCTTCCCCCGGCGACACGCCCGCCCCCCAGCGTTGCGCCCGGCCCATGTCGATGGCCGCCCGCCGCTCGGCGGCATACTCCTTGGAAATCAGCCGCGCCACCGGCACCGCCACAAAAGCCGGGTCCGCCGTCGCCACCGCCCGGTCGGCGAAGGCGATTTTCAGCACCTCGGCCAGCAGATGGATGCCGTCCACACTGCCAAAGCCCAGCCCGGCAATGTCGTAGCCCTCCAGCATGTTCAGCATCTGCGTGATATGCACCCCAGACCCGGCCGGCGGCGGCGGGCCGAGGATTTCCCACCCGCGATAAAGCCCGCGGATCGGCGCCCGCTCGATCACCTGATACTCCCGCAGATCGTCCAACCCGACATAGCCGCCATTGGCCGCCATATGCGCTGCCACCGCCGCCCCGATCGGCCCGCCATGCAGCGCCCCCTCGCCCTGCTGCGCAATCAGCCGCAGGGTTTCGGCATAATCGCCGTTCACCAGCCGCTCCCCCGCCTGCAACGGCCGCCCGCCGGGCAACAACAAGGCCGATGCCGCCTGGTCGCGCCGCAAATCCGCCGCCGCCTCCTCGATGCAGCCGCTCAGATAGGGCGTGGCCACAAAGCCGCGCGCGGCGTGGCGAATGGCCGGCTGCAACACATCATCCAGCGACAGCGTGCCGAACCGGCGCAACGCCTCGCACCAGCCACGCAGCGATCCGGGTGCCGCCACCGCGCTCGGCCCCACCAGATTGGTGCGGCCCACGGTCTCGTAATTCTCCGGCGCGCCATCCGGCACCGGCTGGTACATATCCGCCCGCCCAGCCTTCGGCACCGTGCTCATCCCGTCCAGAATCCGGTGGCTGCCATCGGCGAGGCGGATATGCGCGGTGCCGCCGCCGACAATACCGACCATCATCGGCTCCACCACCGTCAGCGCGAACAGCGACGCAATCGCCGCGTCAATCGCATTGCCGCCCGCCGCCAGCATCTCCGCCCCGGCGGCGGAGGCAAGCGGATGGTTGGTCACCACCATGCCCCGGCTGCCCGTGGCCGGCTGCTTATCGGTGCGGAACGTGGTCGCGGCGCGCTGGCGCCAAGTGGCTTGTGTCATCGGATACGGCCTCCTGTTTTCCCGCAGCTTGCATGATGCTTGAAACGCCGCCAAGCCGTGTCACAATGCCGGCAACCAACAAGGGAACCGGACCATGCAACGCCGCGACATCCTCAAATCCGCCCTCGCCGGCGCCGCCGCGCTCGCCGCGCCCAATCTGGCGCTGGCCCAGGGCAAGAACGTGCTGCGCTTCGTGCCGCAATCCGACCTCGCCTCGCTCGACCCGGTCTGGACCACGGCGGACGTCACCCGCAATTACTCGCTGGCGGTGTTCGACACCTTGTTCGGCCTCGATGCCCAGTTCAACCCGCAGCCGCAAATGCTCGCCGGCTTCACCACCAGCGCCGACAAACTCACCTGGGAACTCACCCTGCGCGACGGGCTGATGTTCCACGACAATACCAAGGTGCTCGCCACCGACTGCATCGCCAGCATCAAACGCTTCGCCCAGCGCGACCCGCTCGGCCAGGCGCTCGGCGCCCGCATCGCGGACATGACGGCGGTTTCGGACAAACTGATCCGCATCCGCCTCAGCCAGCCCTTCGGCCTGCTGCCCAGCGCCCTCGGGCAGCCGTATTGCGTCATGCAGCCCGAACGCCTCGCCAAAACCGACGGCTTCACCCAGATCACCGAGGCCGTCGGCAGCGGCCCGTTCCGCTTCAAGGCCGATGAACGCCTGCCCGGCGCCCGCGTGGTGTTCGAAAAATTCGCCGGCTACGTGCCGCGCGCCGATGGTGTGCCCACCGCCACCTCCGGCCCGAAAGTGGCCTATTTCGACCGGGTGGAGTGGACCGTGATGCCGGACCCCGGCACAGCGCAATCCGCGCTGATCAATGGCGAGGTGGATTGGTGGGAAAACCCGTCCATCGACCTCATTCCGCCGCTGCGTAAGGACAAACGCCTGACCGTGCGGGTCACCGATGTCACCGGCGAAATCGGCTGCCTGCGCTTCAACCACCTGCAACCCCCGTTCAACAACCCCGCCATCCGCAAGATTGTGCAGCGGGCGATGAACCAGAAGGACGTGATGTCCGCCGTCGCCGGTGCGGAACCGTCGCTGATCAAAGCGCCGATCGGCCTGTTCGTGCCCGGAACCTCGTACGCGTCCGATGTCGGGATCGCCGACAACACCAATGGCTGGCACGACCTCGCCAAAATCAAGGCGGACCTGATCGCGGCCGGCTATAAGGGGGAGAAGATTGTCGTCCTCGCGTCGACCACTCAGCCGACCATCTATGCCGAAGCCCAGGTGGCCGGGGACGTACTCACCCGCATCGGCTTCAACGTCGATTTCCAAACCCTGGAATGGGGCACCGTGGTGGCCCGCCGGGCCAGCAAGGAACCGGTTGAGAAAGGCGGCTGGAACATCTTCTTCACCTATCTCGGCGGCACCGGCAACATCTCCCCCGCCACCATGTCCGGCGGGCGCGGCAATGGGGAAAAGGCGTGGTTCGGTTGGCCGACCAGCCCCAAGATGGAAGCCTTGCGTGAGGAATGGTTCGCTGCGCCGGACCTGCCGGCCCAGCAGAAACTCACCGCCGCCATGCAGGCCGAATTCTGGGACTTCCTGCCCTATATCCCGCTGGGCATGTACGACCAGCCGACAGCGTATTTCAGCTACCTCAAGGATGTGCGGGACGGGTTCCCGCAGTTTTATGGGGTGAAGAAGGGGTAGAAAAAGCTGTTCTTTTTGTGAACAAAAAGAACCAAAAAAACTTCGTCACCTCCTTGGCTTCGCCGTACTTTCCCAAGTGGGAGGGTGCGTGCGGAGCCAGAGTTGGAAAGTTTTTTGCTCCTTTTTTACAAAAAAGGAGCCCTTCTACCCAATCCTACGCGGCCCAAAGCCCGCCTCCTCGCCACCAAACTCCACGTCGCGATGCACATGCACCGACATCAGCACGCCCATCCCGATCATCACCATAATCATCGCCGACCCCCCGTGGGACACCAGCGGCAACGGCACCCCGCCCACCGGGATCACCCCCATCACCATCGCCAGATTGACGAACACGTACATGAAGAAATTCATGCTCACGCCCAACGCCACCAGCCGGCCATATTGATGCCGGCAGCGGATCGCGATCACCACCCCGCCCAGCACAATCAGGCACAACAACCCCATCAGCGCGTAACTGCCGACCAGGCCGAACTCCTCCGCCCACATGGTGAAGATAAAATCGGTCTGTTTTTCCGGCAGAAAGTTCAGATGCCCCTGCGTACCCTGTAAAAACCCCTTGCCCCAGATCCCACCCGACCCAAGCGCGATTTTGGACTGAATGATGTTGTAGCCCGCGCCGAGTGGATCGGATTCCGGGTTCAGAAACACATCGATGCGCGACCGCTGGTAGTCGTGCAAATGCGCGTAGGCCAGCGGCATCGCCCCGGCCAGCCCGCCGATCAGCACCAGCACCTTCCACCAGCGCAACCCGGCGCCGAGGAAGACCGTCATCCCCACCACGGCGGTAATCACCGCCGTGCCCAGATTGGGCTGCTTCAAAATCAACCCCACCGGCAGCAGCACCGCCAGCGTCGGCGGAATCAGAAACAGCGGATTGCCCACCCGCTCCCAACTCGCTTTATGGAACCAACTCGCCAGCGCCAGCACCAGAGCCAGCTTCATCAACTCGCTCGGCTGCCACTGCATGCCCGCCAGTTCGATCCAGCGCTGCGCCCCTTTGCCGACATGGCCCATCCGCAGCACCAGCACCAGCAGCACGATACCGCCGGCATAGGCCACCCAGGACAGTTTGGCGATGAAGCGGATATCGATCATCGCGATGCTCAGCATCAATCCCAGCCCGAAGCCGAAGCGCAGAATGTGCTTGGTGGCATACGGGTCCGGCGCGCCGCCAGCGGCAGAGTACAACGCCACATAGCCAACCCCGGCCAACCCACCGAGCAGCAACACATACAGCCAGGAAATGCGCAGGAATTTGCCGGTGAGCCCAAAGCTGGAGTCGCGCAGCAGCCGGCGCTCGAACACGCTCATTTCGCCGCCTGCTTGGCCGGCGCCACCTGCCCAGCCGGGTCGCGCAACAAGGTCTCGATCATAATTTCCCGCGCAATCGGTGCCGCCGCCTGTGCGCCGGCATTGCCATGTTCCACCACCAAAGCCAGCGCGTAGCGCGGCGCGTCATGCGGGGCAAAGGCGACGAACAGCGCATGCGGGCGGAACTCCCAGGCCAAATCCTCAGATTTGTAGCCGTGCTCGCGCTGCTCGCGGGTCACGTTGCGAACTTGCACAGATCCGGTTTTCCCGGCCATCTGTGCAGTGGCATAAACGGGGGAGTTAAGCGGGCCCAATTTGGCCAGCGGCGCACTGCCGGCCTGTTCGTTCACCACCGCCCACATCCCCTCGCGCACCATCGCCAGCCCGCGCTCGGACACCCCCATGCTCGCCGCCACCGGCGCCACCGTCCCGCGCGTCAGGCGTGGCACCACCATTCGCCCCGTGGCCAGCCGCGCCGTCATCGTCGCCAAAGCCAGCGGCGTGGTCTGCACCCGGCCCTGGCCGATGCCGCAGACGATGCTGTCGCCGATATTCCACACCTCGCCCCGCCCGGCCGCCCAGGCGCGGGTCGGCATCAGCCCGGTGCGCGCGCCCGGCAGGTCGGCCTGCAAATCCACCCCAATGCCAAAGCGGTTGGCCATCGCCGCCAGCTTGTCGATGCCCATGCGGCGCGCAGCCTCGAAGAAATACACATCGCAGCTATTCTTGATCGCGCCGCGCAAATCCAGATTGCCGTGCCCGCCTTTGCTCCAGCAATGGTAACGCCGGTCGCCGTAATCCAGATAGCCCGGGCAGTTGATCGTCTCCCCAGCCGTCACCACCTTCGCCTCCAGCGCCGCCAGCGCCACCACGGTCTTGAAGGTGGAACCGGGCGAATACAGCCCCGCTACCGCCTTATTGATCAGCGGCGCCCGCCGGTTCGATGTCCATTCCACCCATTGCGCCTGCGACACGCCGGAATTGAACAGCGACGGATCGAACGACGGGTTGGACGCCATCGCCAGCACATCGCCGGTGCGCGCATCCAGCACCACCGCGCTCGCACTCTCCTCGCCCAATCTTCCCAGCACCGCCTGCTGCAAATCGGCGTCGATGGTCAGGCTGATATCCTCGCCCGGCACGCCTTCCTGGCGGTCCAACTCGCGGATCACCCGCCCGTTGGCGTTCACCTCCAACTGCACCGCCCCGGCCCGGCCGCGCAGCACCTCGTCATGCACCCGTTCCATCCCGGCCCGCCCGACCCGCATGCCCGGCAGCGCCAGCACCGGATCATCCTCGGCATCATCCTCCGCCGGCGGGGCGACGTAGCCGACTATATGCGCCAGCGTCGGCCCGAAGCGATATTCCCGCGTGGTGCCCACATCCACCAGCACGCCCGGCAGGTCCGGTGCGTGCACCTCGATGCGCGCCATATCCTCCCAGGTCAGGAATTCGCGCAAAATCACCGGAATAAACCGCCGATGCCGGCGCAGATCGCGCTCGATCCGGGCACGATCATGGTCGGCCAGCATCACCACGCGGGCAAAATTATCCAGGGTCGCGCCCACATCGGCGGTTTGCTCGGCAATCAGCAACGCCCGCCAGTTCAGCCGGTTGCCGGCCACCACCACCCCGTTGCGGTCCAGCAGCCGCCCGCGCGGCGGCGCCAGCAGCCGGGCGCTGATGCGGTTGGAATCCGCCAGGGTGGCATAGCGCGCGCCCTCCACCACCTGCACCTGATACAGTCGCGCCGCCAGCGCCCCCAACGCCGCCACCTGCACGCCGCCGACAATCAGCGCCCGCCGGGTGAACACGCCGGAATTCTGCGTCTCCCGCTTCACGCGCGTTCCGGCTCGGCCAGGCTGCGTTGCGCCCGGGCAAAGGGCACCGCCAGCAGCGGATACAGCCCCGCCGCCAGCAACGCCGCGAACACCGCCGGCAGCACCGGCAGCAGCCGCAAGGTCAGCAGCGCCGTCAGCAACCATTGCAGCCCGGCCGCCGCCGCCGCCAGCAGCGCGAACGCCAGCCAGATCACCATAAACCCACCCCGGGCCAGAAACCGCCGCCCGGCGGTCGCCACCGCATGCAGCGCCAGCAAAATCACCACATTGGTGCCCAACGGCGCATAGCCGAGCAAATCCACCACCACCCCAAGCCCGAACACCATCAAAGGTGGCATGGACGCCGGACGAAACAGCGACCAGAAAAACACCGAGGCCAGCGCCATCGCGAACTGGATCTGCGGCTGGCCGGACAGCCCGAACGGGGCGGCCGCCAGCAGCACCAGCAGCACCGTCACCACCAGCGGAAAGCCGCGCCGGGCCGCCATATCCAGCCGCCTGCCCCAACTCGGGCGCGGCCGGATGCCGGGCAGACGATCATCCATGCCTTAGCGCCGCCGCTCAACCTGGCGCGGCACGCTCAACTCCGGCGGCGCCAGATCATGCAGCCCGTATTCGAACAACCGCACCACCTCCAGCCGATCGAGCCGCGCATCCGGCTCCACCTCCGGCACATGGCTGGCGGAGTAGCGCACCACGCCCACCGGCAGCCCGGCCGGGAAGGCATTGGCCTCCGCGCTGGTCACCACCCGCTCCCCCTCCACCGGCATCACGCCTTCCGGCCAATACATCAGCCGCGGCCGCGCACCGTTGGTGCCGGCCAGCATCGCCCGGCCACGGCTGCGCTCCAGCGTCACCGGCACGCGGGAATTCAAATCGGTGATCAGCAACACCCGCGCGCTGCGGCTGCCAATTTCCGTCACCCGGCCAACCAGCCCGCGCTCATCCAACGCAATCTGGCCCTTGGTGGTGTGATGGTTCGGCCCCAGCGACAGCAGCACCGCGCGGGCATACACCCCGCCCGCATCCGCCACCACCCGCGCGGTGACGTAGCTCGGCGTCGGGTCCGGCACCCAGCGCAAATTCGCCTTCAACACCGCGTTTTCCGCGTCCAACGCCAAGGCGACCGACTGCCAGCGCCGCAGCGTGTCATTCTCCGCCCGCAGCCGCGCATTGTCTTCATACAGCGTCACCGCGTGGCGGACCTCATCGACCACCACCCGCACCTTGCCCAGCGGCTCCGCCAGCACGCCCCAGATCGGCGCCAGCGCATCGGCCAGCGCCACCCGCATACGCTCCGCCAGCAGCACATCCGCCTTGCCTAGCAGCATCAGCCCAAAGGCGAGCGCAATCAGCACCGGCAGGGTCAGCTTGGCCAGCGCCTGCCGCAACGGGATGGACAACCGGATCAAATGCGCCTCTTTCGCAACATCCGGCCATCATAGGGAGAATGGCGGCCTCGCGGTAGCTGCAAAGAAAGCAACGCCCGGGCTACCGTGTCCCCCCTTGACCGCGCGGCCCCGCCAACAGGGCCGGGGCAAAGCGGCCGAGGAACAGCGCAAACGCCGCGCACCAGCAGCCAACGGCCAGCCACAGCAACCAGGCCGAATTATCCGGCCACAGCGCCATGCCCACCCGTGCCAGCAACGCCGCCAGCAACCCGCCATACATCCCCGCCATCCAGCCATCGGCGCGCAGCGCCTGCCCGGTATGGCCCAACGTGGCGCGCGTCATCATCGCCGCCGTGGTCATGCCCACCGCGCCCACCGCCCAGATATGCACCACCGCCGCCAGCGGCAGCCAGTCCGGCCAACCCGCATGCCCGGCCGCGGCCAAAAAGCCCAGCACCGCCAACCCGTAGCCGCCATGCAACACCACCAGCAGCAAATCCCGCCGCGCCGCCCAACCCTGCCAGCGCGCCAGCCGCGCCAGCCCGACCACCCCGGCCAGCGCCAACGGTAGCGCCGTCAGCCGCGCTTCTGGCCAGCCCACCCAGCCCAGCAACGCCAGCCCCGCCAGCCCCATCCCGGCCGCATCCAGCCGGTCGAACGCGGCCACCGGTGCAGCCATGCCGTTGCGTTGCAACCAGTTACGGGTAAAGGCCGGCGTCACCCGCCCGCCGATCAGCAGGATCAGCAGCACCAGCACCGCCAACCCGCCGCGTTGCGCCAGCCCGGTATCACAACCTTGTGCCACCGCCAGGGTAAACCCGGCATCGGCCAGCACCAGCAGCACCAGAATGCCGATCACCTTGCGATTGCGCGCATTGCCCGCGGCCAGGATTTCCCACCCGGCCAGCCCGAGCAGCCCAAGCGGAAACACCAGCCCCACCGCCAACCCAGGCGACGGCGGCAGCACCGCCACCACCACCCGCGCCACCAGCCAGGCCAGCACCAGCGCCCCCAGCCGCAACCCCGCCACCGGCGGCCGCCCGGTCCAGTTGGCAATCGCGGTCAGCAGAAACCCCGCCACCACCGCGCCGCCATAGCCAAAAATCAGCTCATGCGCATGCCAGTCGACCGGCGCGAACGCCCCGGGCAGCGCCAGCGTGCCGGCAAACACCGCCGGCCAAACCCCGACCGCCACCACCGCCCACGCCGCCGCGAGCACGAAGAATGGCCGCGCCCCAAGGCCCAGCACCATGGCCAGACGCGCCCGGCTCATTGCGGCCGGAACGCGGTGATCACCGCCGGATCGGTTTCGATCCGCCCGGCACCGGCCAGATCCAGGCAATACGGCACCGCCGCGAACACCGCCTGCAAACACACCGCCACTGCGGACGGCTTGCCGGGCAGGTTGATCATCAGGCACTTCCCGCGCAGCCCGGCGGTCTGGCGCGACAGAATGGCCGTCGGCACCTGCTGTAAGCTGGCCAGCCGCATCGCCTCGCCAAAGCCGGGCATCGCGCGCTGCATCACCGCCTCGGTCGCCTCCGGGGTGCAATCACGCGGCGACGGCCCGGTGCCGCCGGTGGTCAGCAGCAGATCCACCCCCGCGTCGTCGCACATCGCCAGCAGCGCCTCGCGCACGCTGTCAAACCCGTCCGGGATAATCCGCCGCACCGGCTCCCATCGCGAGGTGATCGCCCGCGTCAGCCAGTCCACAATCGCCGGCCCGCCCAAATCGGTATAGTCCCCGCGCGCCGCGCGGTCGGAGACCGTTAAAATCCCAATCCGCACCATCGCGCCTACCCTCCCAACGCCGACATATGCCGCGCCAGCGCCGGTGCGCCGAGTGCATCAACCTGGACTCATGCCCCGCCGGCTTGGCCGCCAGCCCGGCATCAATGGCACGCTGCAAACCCGCGTCGGCCTCCGACCCGCGCAACGCCGCCCGTAGATCGGTCGCGCCTTCATGCCCCAGGCACGGATACAGCATCCCCGTGCAACTCACCCGCACCCGATTGCAGGTGGCGCAGAAATGCTCGGTCATCGGGGTAATGAAGCCGATGCGCTGCCCGGTTTCCTGCACCTCCGCATACCGCGCCGGCCCGCCGGAGCGGTGGGCGGAAGGCCGCAAGGTCAGCCGGCTGGCAATCTGCGCCCGCAGCACATCCAACGGCAGATACTGCGCCGTCCGATCCTCCCCGGTATCGCCCAACGGCATGGTCTCGATCAGGCTAAGGTCATGGCCCTCGCGCGCGGCGAAGCCCAGCAGGTCGAAAATCTCTGCCTCCGTGCTGCCGCGCAACGCCACCGCGTTCAGCTTCACCCGCAACCCCGCCGCCTTCGCCGCCGCGATGCCAGCCAGCACCACCGCCAGATCGCCTCGCCGCGTCAAAGCGCGAAACCGCACCGGGTCCAAAGTGTCGAGGCTGACATTCACCCGCCGCACCCCGCACGCCGCCAGCGCCTCGGCATGGCGCGCCAGTTGGGTGCCGTTGGTGGTCAGCGTCAGCTCGTCCAACGCGCCGCTGCGCAAATGCCGCGACAGCGACTGGAACAGCCCGATCACCCCCTTGCGCACCAGCGGCTCGCCACCGGTGATGCGCAGCTTGCGCACCCCACGGGCAATGAAGGCGCTGGCCAGCCGGTCCATCTCCTCCAGCGACAGCAACTCCCGTCGCGGCAGAAACTGCATCGCCTCCTGCATGCAGTAGACGCAGCGCAAATCGCACCGATCGGTCAGCGACAGACGCAGATACGTCACCTGCCGGCCGAACGCGTCATGCAGGGCGCAGCCCATTCGCACCTCCCGCAATCGCCGTCCGACCGGCCGCCGCCGGGTCATCCGCCCGGTTCATCACCCCCACCAGTTGCAGCCAGCGTTCATCATCGGCGGCGGCCACGAAGGCGCGCAGCTGGCGCGCCTCGTCACTCTCCACCGGCGTTTCCGCCGCCACCACCTCAGCCTCCGCCAGCACCTGCGCCAGATAGGCCGCCGTTGCCCGATGCACAGCGCGGTCGGCGAGATAATCCCGAATGCGCGGCCCGACCACGGCATAGGGCAACACCTCGCCCTCCACCCGCTGCATCAGCTGGATGATATGCAGCCCGAACCGGGTCGCCACCGGGCCAGAAATCGCCCCCGGCACCAGGCTGCGCAACGCCGCCTCAAACTCCGGCGTGGTCTCACCGCCGCTAATCTGGCCGAGCGCCCCGCCTTGCGCGGCGGAGCTACAGCCTGAAAATTCCTTGGCCAATTCAGCAAACCGCTCCGGCTGCGCCGCCAAAATCGCCCCAATCGTCGCCGCCCGCGCGGCCGCCGCCGTCTGGGCTTCGGCATCAGCGGGATCGGCCGGCAGCAGAATATGCGCGGCTTCAAACAAAGCCGGGGCGCGGAACCGCTCGGGATTGGCGGCGTAATACGCCACCGCCTCGGCCTCGGTCGGCGCCACCGGCGTCACCTCTGCCTCCAGCAGCGCGCGCAAACCGGCATCCTCGTCGGTTTCCCGCCGCCCGGCGGCATCCGTCTGCGGCGTCACGTCCAGCCCCAGCGCCTCGGCACGCTGGCGCAACACCAGGCGCAGCACCATCGCATCCCGCGCCGCCTGCCAGCTTTCCGCCACCGTCGCGGCGGGGAAATTGGCCACCTCAGCGGCGATGCTGTCCAACGGCAGCAACTCGCCGTTCACCAGCAGCGGCGTGCGGTCGGGTGACACGCCACGCCGGTCGATCACAATGCGGGCCATGCGCCTACTCCCCTGCCGGTTTGGTGACGGGCCGGGCGCGCACCACCTGATAGCCACGGCGGCCGAGATACCAGATCGGTGCGCTCCAGACATGAACCAGCCGGGTGAACGGAAACAGCACAAACAGCGTCATGCCCAGCGTCAGATGCAGTTTGAACACCGGGTTCACCTCCGCCAGCAGCCCAGCAGCACCGGGGTCCAGCGTCAGAATCCCCTGCGCCCAGCCCATGAATTTCACCATCTCGCCGCCATCCATATGCTGCAACGATACCGGAATGGTCAGCAGCCCCAGGCATAACTGCGCCCATAGCAGCAGCAGAATCGCGGTATCGCCAAAG
Source organism: uncultured Rhodospirillales bacterium (assembly GCA_903893975.1). Taxonomy (GTDB): domain Bacteria; phylum Pseudomonadota; class Alphaproteobacteria; order Acetobacterales; family Acetobacteraceae; genus CAITOL01. The sequence goes on from CAITOL010000102.1 coordinate 39,719, forward strand.
CTGGAATTGGCCCGCACCCGTGCATCGAACAGCCGGCGATGCGCCAGCAGGGCAATGCCGACGAAGCAGGCAATGCCGGCCGCCCCGCCCACCACAATCGCCAGCCCCTGCTTGAAGCCATGCGAAATGCCCAGCCCCTCAAACAGCCACAGCGGCGTCAGCAACCCACCGGCATGGCCGAGGAAAATCACGAGGATACCGACATGGAACAGGTTGGAGCCAAGCCGCAACTGGCCGCGCCGCAACAACTGGGACGAATAGCTCTTCCAGCTATATTGCTCGCGGTCATAGCGCAGCAGGGAGCCGAGCAGAAACACCGTCAGGCACAGATACGGATACCAGCCAAACAAGACGCTGGTCAGGGATCGGGTCATCGTCATCGCTCCTTCAGGTGCGGGCGGCTGGGCGGGCATCGCGCCCGGCGGCGCGCAGGCGGGTGCGCATCCGGTCGGGCGAACAACCGGACAGGTCTTCACCCGGGCCAAATTTCACCACGCTTTCCTCCCACTCGGCGTCGAGTGCTTCGAGTTCCTCCGCCTCCCGCGCCACCGGCGCCACCGCAACCGTGGCCGCCCCGGCGATCTGCAGCAGCGTGGCAAAAATCGCCGCATAGCGCGTATCCCGCGCCTGCGCCGCGGCGTGCATCGAGGTCAGAATGGGCGTGATATCGGCAAGATACCCCGCCGCCTCGGCCTTCGGGCGGGTGGACAGAAACTCCAGGAACAAAGGCAGGTAATCCGGCAACTCGCCGGGTGCCAGCAGCAGCCCGGCCTGTTCATACACCTGGGCCAGATCCACCATCGCCTGGCCACGGTCACGGCTTTCGCCATGCACATGCTCAAACAAATGCAGCGACATCCGGCGGCCACGGTCGAACAGGTCCACGTAATCGGCCTGCAGGTCGAACAGATCGTCATCCGCCAATGCCAGGATCAACGGATGCAGCTTTGCATCCTGCGCCGGCGGTAAATCCGCCGCGATGGCCGCGGCAATTTCCGGGATTGCCGCCCGCAGCCCCTCATCGGGATAGCACAACAACGCAGACAGAATCTTGAACTTGCGCATCACATCACCTCCATCGGGTTGGACGCCTTGCGCGGGCCTTTGCTGGCGAACAGATTGGCCGGCGTATCGCCGCCCGAGCAGCCATTGCCGAAGCTGAAGCCGCAGCCGCCGCGCAATTCGGCCGCGTCCGCACTCCATTCCCGATGCGCGGTCGGAATGACGAAGCGGTCCTCGTAATTTGCAATGGCGAGATAGCGATACATCTCCTCAATCGCCGCCGCGTCCAGCCCGACCTCGCCGGCAATGCCGGTATCAATCCGGCCTTCGATGGACTTCACCCGCATGAACGCCCGCATCGCCAGCATCCGCTCCAGCCCCAGCTTCACCGGCGCCTCGTCGCCGGCGGTCAGAAGATTGGCCAGATATTGCAGCGGAATCCGCAACGACCCCACATCCGGCATACCGTTCTTCGACGCCACAGCGCCCGAGGCGGCCGCCGCCTGGATCGGCGATAGCGGCGGCACATACCAAACCATCGGCAGGGTGCGGTATTCCGGATGCAGCGGGAAGGCGATCTTCCAATCCATCGCCATCTTCCACACCGGGGACGCCCGCGCCGCATCCAGCCAGGCATCCGGCACGCCATCAGCCCGCGCCTGGGCAATCACCTTGGGGTCGTTCGGGTCCAGGAACAGATCCAGCTGCGCCTGATACAAATCCTTCGGATCAGGCGTATTGGCCGCTTCCTGAATGCGGTCGGCGTCATACAGCAGCACGCCGAGATAGCGGATGCGGCCGACGCAGGTTTCCGAACATACCGTCGGCTGGCCGGATTCGATCCGCGGGAAGCAGAAGATGCATTTCTCCGACTTGCCGCTAGACCAGTTGTAGTAAATCTTCTTGTACGGGCAGCCGGACACGCACATCCGCCAACCCCGGCATTTGTCCTGATCGATCAGCACAATGCCATCTTCTTCCCGCTTATAAATCGCGCCAGACGGGCAGACCGCGGCACAGGTCGGGTTGAGGCAATGTTCACACAGGCGCGGCAGATACATCATGAAGGTATTTTCGAACTGGCCGTAAATCTCCTTCTGC
>CAITOL010000103.1 GCA_903893975.1 uncultured Rhodospirillales bacterium
AGCTTCGTCGTGTTTGAAGGCGGCGGAATGCTTCCGCCCTACAGGACGATCATGCGGAGTGGAATAATCTGGTCCCGCCCGGCGTGGAGTTCGGCCATCCTGCGGTCCGCCTCCGCCAAGCCATCAAGGTCGCGCAGATAGTCGATGATTGCATCGCGCGCGAGGTCGTCGACCGAGCGGCCGGTGCGCTCAGCCTCGGTCGCAAGCCGTGTTTCAATGTCCAGCGGAAGACGAATTGCCGGCATTTTAGCCTCCATACGTCACAGAACCATAGCAGAAACCCGCCTGCCGCGCGACCATCAACTTGCCGCCGCCCCGGTCCTGGTCTAGACACCCGCCCCTATCCATTTCCTCGATACGAGAGCATCCACGATGAAGCAGCAGGCCAACCTGATCCGCGCCGGCCAGGTGATCGAACATGACGGTCGCCGTTGGACCGTGCTCAAGCAGCAGATCATCACCCCGGGTAAAGGCGGCGCCTTCATCCAGGTGGAAATGCGCGACCTGAAAACCGGCAACAAAACCAACGAGCGTTGGCGCACCGCTGATACCGTGGAACGCCTGCAAACCGAGCAGCAGGACTACAACTACTCCTACACCGACGGTGAAAACCTGGTGCTGATGGACCCGGTGACCTTCGAGCAGCGCATGGTCCCGGTCGCCATCCTCGGCGACCAGGCGCCGTTCCTGCAAGACAACATGCAGGTGCAACTCGACCTCGTTGAGGGCGACCCGGTGGGCATCATGCTGCCGACCAGCGTGGTGCTGGAAATTGTCGAGGCCGATCCGGTGGTCAAGGGCCAGACCGCGGCCAGCAGCTACAAGCCGGCCCGCCTGTCCAACGGCGTGAAATGCATGGTGCCGCCGTTCATCGAAACCGGGGAAAAGATCGTCGTTCGTATTGAGGACGGCACCTATATGGAGCGGTTCAAGGGATAAGGGACATGTCCGTCCGTCTTTCCCCCCACATGGTGGTGATGCAGAACGCGGCGCAGCGCGCCGCCAAACGCCTGCTGCGCGATTTTTCCGAAGTCGAGCAACTCCAGGTCAGCATCAAAGGCCCCGGCGACTTCGTCAGCCAGGCCGATCTGCGCGCCGAAGCCTCGATCCGCGAGGATCTGGAAAAGGCCCGTCCGGGCTACGCCTTCCTGATGGAAGAATCCGGCGCCTCCGGCTCGGATGCCTGGGCGTGGCGCTGGGTGGTAGACCCGCTGGACGGCACGTCGAACTTCCTGCACGGCATCCCGCATTGGGCGATCAGCATCGGGCTGGAACGCCGCCTGCCGGATGGCAGCTTCGAAGCCCAGGCCGGCTGCGTCTACGCCCCGGCGGTCGATGAGATGTTCTGGGCCGAAAAAGGCACCGGCGCGTTTCTCAACGAACGCCGTCTGCGCGTTTCCGGCCGGCGCAACCTGCAGGAAGCGATGTTTGCCACCGGCATTCCCTTCGCTGCCGTCTCCGCCCGCCGCCGCCTCGCCTTCGCCCGCACCTTGGGCACGCTGATGCCGCAGGTCGCCGGCATCCGCCGCTTCGGTGCCGCGGCGCTGGACCTCGCCTGGGTGGCCGCCGGTCGCTATGACGGGTTCTGGGAATTGGGGCTGAAACCGTGGGATATCGCGGCCGGCCTGCTGATCGTGCGTGAAGCCGGTGGCTCCGCGACCGACCCGGAGGGCGGCGATGCCCGCCTGTCCGGCGATGTCGTGGCCTCCAACGGCCACATGCATGCCGTGCTGAAGGATGCGGTCGCCGATGGTCTGGCCGCCGCGCGCGGCGCCTGACCTTACGATTGCGATAGAGTGGCGGATATTGCCCTGGCTCCGATTGAGCCGGGGCGGTCAGTCGGCTAGACTGGCTCGACATGAAAATTCGCACCTTCCGACTGCTCGCGCTGCTGTGCCTGCCCGCTATGGCCGCGCAGGCGCAAACCCGTCCGCCCGCTCCCGCCACCCCCGCCGTTGCCCCGCCCGCTATGTCGGCAGCGCCACCAGCCCCGCCGACGATTCCCCCGCCCATCACCGTGCCGGTGCGCCCGGCCCCGCCCGCCCCGGCGCTGCATGTCGCCGCCGATGCCCCAGGCAGCACCGCCGCGCTGCCGGATGGCCTGCGCGTCACCTTCGGCGCCGACCGGGCAGACTTGAACCCCACCACCGAACGCGCGTTGCGCGCTTTGGTGCACACCGCCCCGGCGGACGCGCATTTCAACCTCGTCGCCTCCGCCACCGCCAAGGCCGATGACGCCTCGGCGGCGCGGCGATTGTCATTATCCCGTGGCTTGAATGTGCGCGCGGTGTTGATCAATGAAGGCGTCGCCGCCAACCGCATCCTGCTGCGGGCGCTCGCCGCCACGGCGGACGATGCGCCAGACCGGGTGGATATCGCCGTGCAACCGAAATCAGGATTCTAGCGCATGACCCGGCCGACCGTGTTCCTGCTGCGGATGCTCGGCTTCCTCGTCGCCATCGGCGTGGTGGTCGCGCTGCTGGCCAGCACCCTGCTGGCCGCCTTCGCCGCCAACCCGCTGCTCAACAGCCTGATCTCCCTGGTCGCGGTCATCGGCATCGGCTGGAATTTGCGCCAGGTGCTGCGCCTCAGCCCGGAAGTCGCGTGGCTGGAAACCTTCCAACGCCAGCGCGGCCGCCTCAGCGCCGCCCCGGCGCCGCGCCTGCTCGCCCCCATGGCCCGCATGCTGGCGGCCCGGGTGAACGAACGTGGGGAAGCCGCGGCCGAGCGCTTTACCCTCTCGCCGCAAGCCAGCCGGGCATTGTTGGACACCATTGCCTCCCGCCTCGATGAAAGCCGGGAATTGTCGCGCTACATGGTGGGGCTGCTGATCTTCCTCGGCCTGCTCGGCACGTTCTGGGGCCTGCTGCTCACCGTCGGCGCGGTTTCGGACGTCATCGCCTCAATGTCCGTCGGCACCGGCGACATTAACGCGCTGTTCGAACAGTTGAAAGGCGGGCTCGCCAAGCCGCTGCGCGGCATGGGCACCGCCTTTTCCGCCTCCATGCTCGGCCTGTCCGGCTCCCTGGTGCTGGGCTTTCTCGACCTCACCGCCGGGCAGGCGCAAAACCGGTTTTATAACGAGCTCGAAGAATGGCTCGCCGGCCTCACCCGCCTCTCGTCGGGCGTGCTCGGCGGCGATGGCGAGGGTGGCGGCTCGGTGCCGGTCTACGTCCAGGCGCTGCTGGAACAAACCGCCGAGAACATGGAAAACCTGCAACGTACCCTGATGCGCGGCGAGGATGACCGGCGCGACGGCACCCACGCCATCCTGGCGCTCAGCGAAAAACTGGCGCAACTGGCCGACACCATGCGCGCCAACCAGCAGTTGATGCTGAAGCTGGCCGAAAGCCAGGCCAGTCTCGCGCCGGCCTTGCAGCGCCTGGGCGACAAATCCGGCGACGACGTCGCCCGCGCGCATCTGCGCAATATCGAGCTCTATCTGCAGCGGCTGATCGCCGAAACCGAGCAAGGCCGCAGCCAATCCACCGCCGAATTGCGCAACGAGATCAAAGTGCTCACCAAAACCATCGCCGCCATCGCCGAAAGCGACCCGCGATGACCCGCGCACGGGGCGCCTGAGCCATGGCCCTACGGCGGCGCGGCGGTGGCGGGCATGGCGAGATGAACGCCTGGCCCGGCTATGTCGATGCGCTCTCGACCCTGCTGATGGTGATCATCTTCGTCCTGCTGGTGTTCATCCTCGGCCAGGCCTTCCTGTCGCTCGCGCTCACCGGGCGTGATCAGGCGCTGGACCGGGTGAACCGCCAGCTCGCGGAACTGTCGGACATGCTGTCACTGGAAAAAGGCCGCAGCGCGGAACTCAAACTCTCAGTCGCCGGGCTGAACCGCGACCTCGCCGCCGCCGGCGCCGCGCGCGACGCCATGGCCCAGCAACTCGCCGGCCTGCGCGACCTGCAAGCCCGCACTCAGGCGGAGCGGGACACGCTGCGCGGCGACCGCGATCAACTCGCCGCACGGCTGGCGGATGCCGATCTGCGCCTGCAGGCGCAGGCCGCCCGCAGCGCCCAACTGCAAGCCCAACTGGGAGACAGCGCCAAACGCGCCGACGCCGCCGCCGATGACGCCGCCACCTCCGCCGCCAAGCTCACCACCACCCAACGCGCGCTCGCGGCCGCGCAAGCCGATCTCGCCGCGCTGAACGCGCTGCGCGCCGAGCTCGAACGCAAAGTGCAAGACGCCGCCGTGCGCGCCACCACCGAAGAACAGCGCCGCGCCGCCATGGCCGCCGAACTGGCCCAGGAACGCAACGTCTCGGAAAGCGGCCGCGCGCAACTCGCCCTGCTCAACCAGCAGGTCGCCGAATTGCGCGCCCAGATGGCCAGCCTGCAAACCGCGCTCGATGCGTCGGAAGCCGCCGCCCGCGACAAAGACGTGCAGATCGTCAATCTCGGCAGCCGCCTGAACGCCGCCCTGGCACAAAAGGTGGAGGAATTGCAGCGCTACCGCAGCGATTTCTTTGGCCGCCTGCGCGACGTGCTGGCCAACCGCCCGGGCATCCAGGTGGTGGGCGACCGCTTCGTGTTCCAGTCCGAAGTGCTGTTCCCCTCCGGCAGCGCCGATCTGTCGGTCGCCGGGTGGGAGCAGGTGAAGGCGCTGGCGGAAACCTTGAAGGACCTGGCCAAGGAAATCCCGCCCGACGTGAACTGGCTGCTGCGGGTGGACGGCCATGCCGACCGCCAGCCGGTGCTCAGCAACCGCTTCCCGTCGAACTGGGAACTCTCCGCCAACCGGGCGATCACCGTGGTCAAGCTGCTGGTCGGTGAAGGCGTGCCGGCCAACCGCCTCGCCGCCACTGGCTTTGGCGACAATCAACCGCTTGACCCGCACGACACGCCCGAGGCCTATGCCAGGAACCGCCGCATCGAATTGCGGCTGACCGACCGCTAAGCACAGCAAGGAACCCATAGCGTGGCCGATGAAGACGACGTGCGTGACTGCAACGGCACCAAACTGGCCGATGGCGACTCGGTGCAGGTGATCAAAGACCTCAAGGTCAAAGGCACCTCCGCCACCCTCAAGCGCGGCACCCTGATCAAAAACATCCGCCTGACCGGCGATAGCGGGCTGATCGAATGCAACGCCGATAAAATCAAAGGCCTGGTGCTGAAGACCGAGTTCCTAAAGAAAGTTTGACGTCTGCAATCCGGTGACGCCGAGGAACTGGATTCTGGTGCCATCCGATAATGTCACCTGCTCTGACCCGGACACCGTCACCGCACTGCTCAGCGCTTTGGTCGCCTCCGCGCTGCCAAAGCCGAGCAGCGCGACATAATCCTGCCCCGGAACAAAATTCTGGATCACCACGTTAGGCTGATTGCCGGATGCGAACGCGAACAAATCGGCCCCGGCGCCGCCGATGATCGTTTCGGCGCCGGTTCCCGCCAGCACCTGATCCCCGCTTGCGCCGAGCACCATGACATCGGGCCCAGACCCGCCATAGAAATTGTTGCTCCCGGTAGCGCCCAGCGCCGTTAAGGTTTCCGCCCCGGTGCCGGCCTGCAACACGGTGCCGCCGCCGGCCCAGGCGGTCAGCACATCGCCATTGCCGCCGCCGATCAGGGTCGCATGCCCGCTGCCGCCGGCCATCCTGTTACCGCCTGCCGGGCCGCCGAGAAACACGCCCGTCCCGGTTCCACCGGAAATCGTCACGCTGCCACCATAGGCCGCAACGGTTGCCGCCCCTGCCCCACCGACAAAACTGGTCGCGCCATAGGCGACCGCGATCACCGAACCGGCACCTCCGCTGATGCTGGCGCTACCAGCGCTTGCGCCGAGAAGTGTCGACACTCCGCTGCCACCGACGAAATCTAGCAGGCCGGGGCCAGCAAACACACAGTCATCGGCGCTGCCGGCATTGACCGTCACCACCCCAGTCCCACCGATCACCGTGTCGGCGCGTTGGCTGTTAACAACCCCACCGCCGGCCTGCATCCAGATCTGTCCGGCCCCGGCGGAATTGACCGTCGCCGCGCCGGCGCCGACCACCACGGTGGCATTGCCCTGCCCGGCATTGATTTGCGATCGGCCGCTGCCGAGAAAGATCGTCGGCGCGTTGGTGCCGGCATTGATGGTCGAATTGCCGTCCGGCACGTCGATCAGGTCCAAGCCGCTGGACGTGATCAGATCGTTGCCGCCTTGTGCGAAGATCAGATTGGTTCCGGCCCCGGCGGCAATCGTGTTGGCGCCGGACAACACCGCGATGGTGTCGTTTCCACGGCCGGTCGCAATATTCTGCGCGCCGGCACCGGGATACACGCTGATCAGATTGTTGCCGCCGGCCGCCAACAGATCGGAAGAGCGTCGTGTAGGGAAAGAGTGTACGTCCTGGTGTAGATCTCGG
>CAITOL010000104.1 GCA_903893975.1 uncultured Rhodospirillales bacterium
CCCATGCGGGTGGACCCGGTGGCGGAGACGACCGGCACGTGATGCGAGGCGGCAATGGCGGCACCCACGGCGCCGTCGCCGATCAGCAGGGTGGACAGGCCGGCCGGGGCGTCACCAAAGCGGGCGAGGGCGCGCTGGAAAATCGCCTGCACCGCCAGCGCGGTGAGCGGGGATTTTTCCGACGGCTTCCACAGCACCGAATTGCCGCAGACCAGCGCCAGCGCCGCATTCCAGGACCAGACCGCGACCGGGAAGTTGAAGGCGGTGATGATGCCGACCACGCCGAGCGGGTGCCAGGTTTCCATCATGCGGTGCGCCGGACGCTCGGTCGCGATGGTCAGGCCGTAGAGCTGGCGGGACAGGCCGACGGCGAAGTCGCAAATGTCGATCATCTCCTGCACCTCGCCCTGGCCTTCCGAGGTGACCTTGCCGACCTCGATGGAGACCAGCTTGCCGAGATCGGCCTTGGCGGCGCGCAACTCCTCCCCCAACAGGCGCACCAGCTCGCCACGCCTTGGGGCTGGGACGCTGCGCCAGGCGCGGAAGGCGGCATCGGCGGTGGCGATGGCGGCATCGACGTCGGCGGCGGCGACCTGCGGCACTGCGGCGATCAGCGTGCCGGTGATGGGGGAACGAACCTGCAATGTTCCGCCGGTATAGGCGGCTGGGGATACGCCTAGGGATTGCAGTAGGGTGGAGACGTCGTTTTGCAGGTTCATAGCTAGGTCCTAGAAGGTTGTTCTTTTTGTGAACAAAAAGAACCAAAAAAACTTTTTATCAATTGTTTTGCCTGCGGCGTGCGCTCGCCGGGGAGAGTACGCCATAGGCATCGTGGGGTAAGCGTTTTTTGCTTCTTTTTTGCAAAAAAGAAGCGCTGCCCTTCCTTACGCCACCCAAACATCCGGCACGAAGGCATAGCCCTCGCCTGCTTTCGCCACATGGCCGAAGCAGGGGAAATCCAGATGCATGCCGGCAACGCGCAGGCGGTCGGTGGCGGCCATGTCGAAGGTTTTGCGGCGGCTGGCGCGGGCCTGGTCCGCATCCGTATCGAAGGCCATGCCGGCTTCGGGGTTGGCGAACTGAATGCCGGGCAGGTGCACCACATCGCCCCAGACCAGCAGGCTGTCATCGCCGGAGGCGATGATCCAGCCGCTATGGCCGGGGGTGTGGCCGGGCAGGTGCTGCAACATCACGCCAGGCATGACGGTGGCGCCGTGCTTGAGGGTGCGGGTGCGGTCTTTGTACGGGGCGAGGCAGTTGGCGGCGAGGGCGAAGCTGCTTTTGGCGGCATCCGGCGCCGCGGCGGCGATATCCGGGTTGAGCCAGAAATTGGTTTCGGCCTCGTTGATCACCACTTCGGCATTGGGGAAATAGGCGCCGCCGGCGTCGTCGAGCAGGCCGCTGACATGGTCGATATGGGCGTGGGTGACCAGCACGGTGCTGATATCGGCGGACTGCACGCCGAGGGTGGCGAGGGCGGGGCGCATGAAGCCGTGCGCGGGGCCGAATGCTTTGGCGCTGCCGGTGTCGATCAGGATTTTCTTGTCGCCGATTTCCAGCAGGAAGGCGGAGATGGTGATGCGCGGCGGCAGTTTGCGGAAGGCGGCCACTTCCAGCCGTTCGGCTTCCTGCGGGTCGATGCCCACCAGCACGCCGGTGCCGGCGTCGAACATGCCGTCATTCAACGCGGTGATGGCGATGTCACCCACAAAGGTACGATGGATGCCGGCGTTGCGATGGGCCATAGCGGTCACTCCCTCAGGCGATGGCTGCGCGCGGCAGCCGGATTGGCAGGTTGAAGGCGGCGGCCACCAGGCCGGAGGCGGCGGTGGCGATGAAGGCGATGTCGTAGCCGCCAGTGAACTGGAACATCAGCCCGCCGACCCAGGCGCCGATGAAGCCGCCGAGCTGGTGGCTGATGAAGCAGACGCCGAACAGCGCGCCGATATCGGCGATGCCGAAGGTGCGGGCGATGACGCCGTTGGTCAGCGGCACGGTGCCGAGCCAGAGCAGCCCCATGGCGATGGCGAAGAGCGCGGTGGTGAGGTTGTCTTTCGGGCCGAGCCAGAACAGCAGGATCGCCAGGCCGCGCAGGGCGTAGATCGCGGCGAGGCAATATTGCGGCGGGGCGATCTGGCCGAGGCGGCCGCAGGCGTAGCTGCCGGCGATATTGGCCGCGCCGACCAGCATCAGCGCCCAGGCGCCTGCCCCGGCCGGCATGCCGCACAGCACGAGGTAGCCGGGCAGATGGGTGCCGAGGAAGGCGAGCTGGAAGCCGCAGGTGAAGAAGCCGAGCGTGAGCAGGACGAAGTTACGGTCGCCTAGCGCATGGCGGATGGCGGCGACGGATTTGCGCGGCGCCGGGCGGTCCAAGGTGGCGGCATCCAGCGGGCGGCCGAGCGGGATGGCGACGAGCAGGCAGGCGGCGAGCACCAGCAAGGCGACGGAGATGCCGGCATAGGCGAGGCAGCCGGCGACCAGCGGCAGGAACAGCATCTGCCCCACCGAGCCACCGGCCGAAACCAGCCCGGTGGCGGCGCTGCGGCGTTCGGGCGGGAAGGCGCGGGCGACGCCGGCCATCGCCACGCCCCAGCCGAGGAAGGCGGTGCCGATGCCGGTGCACAGGCCGATGCCGAGCATGACCGCCCAGGTCGCCGGAAACAGCGCCGGCAAGGCGAAACCGAGGGCATACATCAGGCCGCCGAAGATCTGCGGCCCGGTGGCACCGCGCCGATCGGCCACCGCGCCGGCGACCGGTTGGAACAGGCCCCAGGCGAGGTTATGCACGGCGATGGCCAAGGCGGTGTTGGCGATGGAAATGCCTTGGGCGGCCAGCGGCACCAGCAGCAGGCCGAAGGCGGCGCGGCTGCCGAGCGCGAGCGACAGCGTGACCGAGCCGGCCAGCAGAGCGCGGTTTTGTGCCGAGGTGTTCACCGCTGCACCAGCATCGGCCCCATCACCCGGCCACCGAACAGGTGGACGTGCAGATGCGGCACTTCCTGGCCGGAATCCTCGCCGACATTGGCGAGCAGGCGGTAGCCGGGCGCTTCCAGCCCGAGGTCGCGGGCGACCTGGCCGACGGCGCGGACGAAGCCGGCGATTTCAGCCTCGCTCGCTTTGGCGGAAAAATCCGCCCACGAGATATAGGCGCCCTTTGGGATGACCAGCACGTGGATTGGGGCTTGCGGGGCGATGTCGTGGAAGGCCAGCGCCCAATCGTCCTCAAACTGTTTGCGGCAGGGGATTTCCCCGCGCAGGATTTTGGCGAACACGTTCTGCGGGTCGTATGTGCCCACACCTTTGACTGGCATTGCAGCCTCCGTAGCCGTAGCGATGATTAGGGGATTTTCGCGGTGCGGGCGACTTTGAGCGGCAGCACGCGGCTGGCTTTTTCCGCGATGCCGGAAATCCCTTCCCGCCGTTCCAACTCGGCCCAGACCTCATTGGGTTTGAGGCCGGCATCCACCCAGAGCAGCAGCAGATGGTAGAGCACATCCGCACTTTCGCCGATCAGCGCGGCGCGGTTGCCGGCGACGGCCTCGATCAGGCATTCGACCGCTTCTTCGCCGAATTTCTGTGCCACTTTGGCGGTGCCGCGCGACAGCATGCGGGCGGAGTGGCTCAATTCCGGGTCGGCGTTGCGGCGGCTTTCGATCACCGCGAACAGCCGGTCCAGCACCATCGAGGGCGGGCCATCGGCCACCAGCGGGGCGGCAAGACGCTGGGCGCCGAGGATTTTGCCGACGATTTTCTTGGTGGAGAGCTTTTTGGCCACGCGCTTTTTTGGCGCGGCGGCGGCCTTGGCGGCGAGCTTTTTCTTCGGCTCGGCTTTCGGCTTCGCTGCGGCCTTCTGCTTGGGCGCGGCCTTCTTTGCGACGGGCTTCTTGGATGCCTTGGCCATACTTGCTTCCCTATTCTGCAGCCATGGGGCGCGGCAGCCGCACCGGCAGCCCGGCCTGGGCCAGCGCCGCCTTCACCTGGGCGATGGTAAAGGTGCCGAAATGGAACACGCTGGCGGCCAGCAGCCCGGTGGCCCCGGCTTGGGCGCCTTCGACGAAATGTTGCAACGTGCCAACGCCGCCGGAGGCGATGACCGGCACCCGCACGGCGGCACAGACCGCGCGCACCAGATCCAGATCGAAGCCGGTGCCCTGCCCGTCCCGGTCCATGCTGGTCAGCAGGATTTCCCCCGCGCCGAGGCTGACCACCTGGCGGCACCAGTCGACCACATCCATGCCGGTGTCGCGGCGGCCACCATGGGTGTAGACGTGCCATTTCTGGTCGGTGCCGGCGCGCTTGGCGTCCACCGCGACCACGATGCACTGGCTGCCGAATTTCTGCGCGCCTTCCCGCACCAATTCCGGCCGCGCCACGGCGGCGGAGTTGATGCTGCATTTATCCGCGCCGGCGAGCAGCAGGCGGCGCATGTCGTCCACCGCGCGAATGCCGCCGCCGACGGTCAGTGGCAGGAACACCCTTGCCGCGGTGCGGCTGACGACGTCGAGGATGGTGTCGCGGTTTTCGTGGCTGGCGGTGATGTCCAGGAAGGTGAGCTCATCGGCGCCGGCGGCATCGTAGACCACCGCCTGTTCCACCGGGTCCCCGGCATCGCGCAGATCGACGAAACTCACGCCTTTGACGACGCGGCCATCCTTCACATCGAGGCAGGGAATCACCCGCAATTTCAACACGGCACGTCTCCTCCGGAAGTATTTGCGGTGCTATGCCGCCGCGTGCAAGGGCAAAACGTTCTAACCGTCGAGCAGCGCCAAGGCGGCGGCGACATCGACCCGGCCATCATACAACGCCCGGCCGACGATCACCCCATCTAACGCCACACCGCGGGCGATGGCGGCATCGCGCAAGGCGGCGATATCCGCCAGGGTGCCGACGCCGCCGGAGGCGATGACCGGGGTGGAGATGGCCGCCGCGAGGTCCAGCGTGGCCGGCACGTTCAGCCCGCCCAGCATGCCGTCGCGACCGATATCGGTGAAGATGATCGCCGAGACGCCGGCGCCTTCAAAGTGGCGGGCCAGTTCCAGCGTGGGGATGGTGGACAGTTCCGCCCAGCCTTCGGTGGCGACGAAGCCATCCCGCGCATCGATGCCGACGGCGATGTGGCCGGGGAAAGCGCGGCAGGCATCGAGCACGAGCGCCGGGTTTTTCGCCGCCGCACTGCCGAGGATGACGCGGGTGATGCCGGCCTTCAGCCAGGCTTCAATGCCGGCGAGGTCGCGGATGCCACCGCCCAACTGCACGGGGACATCGACATTGGCGAGGATGTCCGCCACCGCCGCCGCGTTGACCGGCTTGCCGGCGAAGGCGCCGTTCAGATCCACCACGTGCAGCCAGCGGCTGCCGGCGGCCTGCCAGGCACGGGCCTGAGCGCCGGGATTGTCGGAATAGACGGTGGCATCCGCCATCTCGCCGCGCCGCAAACGCACGCAGGCACCGTCTTTGAGGTCGATGGCGGGATAGAGGGTGAGCTTCATGCTTGGGGCGTCCGGGAGAGGAGAGAGAAAAAAGTTTAAGGGCAGGTCTTTTTTGTTTGAAAACAAAGACGCAAAAAAACTTTCTGACTTCTTAGCCTACGGCGTACTTTCACCGGTGGGAGTACGCCGTAGGCTAGGGATTGATGACGTTTTTTTGGTTCTTTTTGTTCACAAAAAGAACAGCTTCCTCCCGCTAAACCCGCAACAAATGCACATCCACCAACGGCCGCTTCTGCAAACGTTTGCCCAAGGCACGGCGCAAGGCGGCCTTGGCGGCATCGAGCAAGGGCGCATCTTCCCGGCGCAGCGCCGCGGGCAGGCCGCTGATCGCGTCCGCCAGTTCGGCGGCGATGCGGGCGGTGTCCGGGTCTTCCGCTTCCAAGAGGCCGGGGGCGCTGACCTTCGGGGTGCCGCGCACCTTGCCGTGCTCATCGACCGCGAAGGAGGCGATGACCACGCCGTTGAACAGCATCCGCCGCCGGGCGCCGAGCACGCCGCCGGTGAGCGGCACCAGGCGGGCACCGTCGAGCACGAGTTTGCCGACCGGGGCGCTGTCCGTGACTTCCGGCACGCCCGGCGCGAGTTGCAGGATGTCGCCATCTTCCAGCAGGATCGGCTTGACCCCGAGTTCCTGCGCCAGCGCGGCGTGGGCGCTGAGATGACGCCATTCGCCGTGCGTCGGCACGGAGAATTTCGGCCGCACCAGTTCATACAGGCGGCGCAGTTCTTCCCGCGCCGGATGGCCGGAGACGTGCACCATGTGGTCGTCATCGGTCAGCACCCGCACGCCGCGGCGCACCAGCGCATCCTGCACATCGCCGATGGCGCGTTCGTTGCCCGGGATCATGCGGCTGGAGTAGACGACGTTGTCCCCCGCGCCGAGTTCGATGCGCGGATGCGTGTCCATCGCCACGCGCGACAGCGCCGAGCGCTGTTCACCCTGGCTGCCGGTGATCAGGATCAGCAGCCGGTCGTCGTCAATGTCGTTGGCCTGGTCTTCCGACAGGAACGGCGCGATGCCCTTCAGGTAGCCGCAGGTGCGGGCAGCGGCGTCCAGGTTTTTCAGCGAGCGGCCGACAATGGCGACCACGCGGCCGGCGGCCTTGGCGGCCAGAGCGACGGATTCGACGCGGGCAACGTTGCTGGCGAAGCAGGTGACGGCGACCCTACCCTTCAGCCCTTTGATGACATCAACCAGCGAGCGGCGAACCTCACCTTCCGAACCGGAATGGCCTTCGACCATGGCGTTGGTGCTGTCGCAGACCATCGCCAGCACGCCCTCGTCTCCCAGCGCCTTCAGCGCGGCTTCGTCCGAGGGCGGGCCGACCAGGGGTTCCGGGTCCAGTTTGAAGTCGCCGGTGTGCAGCACGATGCCGGCCGGGGTGCGGATGACCCGAGCCTGGGCTTCCGGCACCGAATGGGCCATGCGGATAAAGTGCAGCGCGAACGGCTTGAGGGTGAAGCTGCCGCCCGGCGCGATGGCGTGC
>CAITOL010000105.1 GCA_903893975.1 uncultured Rhodospirillales bacterium
ACCTGCGCAATGAACGCCTCATTTCCGAGGCTTGCACAGGGCATCTGGCGAGACAAAAAACACAATAAAATTAATGATTTAGAAGCTGGCGGAGGGGATGGGATTCGAACCCACGGTAGGCTTTAACACCTACAACGATTTAGCAAACCGTCGCCTTCAGCCACTCGGCCACCCCTCCGCCGGGAGAGATCAGTTACACGACGTTTGCTGAGCGCCTTCTAGTGCTTGTGCATCGCCCCGTCAAATGGTCAGCTATTCCGCCGCAAAGCGCACGTTGGCTGGGCCGCGAAGGAACCCGATGGAACTGCATCAACTCCGCTGCTTTGTCGCGGTTGCCGAAGAACTGCATTTCGGCCGGGCCGCCGCCCGCTTGAATATCACTCAACCGCCGCTCAGCCGGCAGATCCAGTTGCTGGAACACAGCCTCGGCGCCGCGTTATTTGCCCGCAGCAGCCGCAGCGTTCACCTCACTGCCGCCGGCATTGCGTTTCTGCCCGATGCGCGGCGGCTGCTGCGCTTCAGCGAGTCGGCCAGCCAACACGTCAGGCGCATCGCCAGCGGTCAGGCTGGGCGTCTGCGCATCGGTTTCACCGCCGCCTCGGCCTATCGCTTTCTGCCAGAATTGATCACCGCCGTGCGGGCCGACTTGCCCGACATAGACCTGGTGCTGCAGGAAATGGTCTCCGGCGCGCAGGTCGAAGCCCTGATCAGCGGCCAATTGGATGCCGGCCTATTGCGCCCCCCGGTTGCCCAGCCAGACCTAGCCGCGATCAAGATTGACGCCGAACCTTTGCTGGCCGCCATGCCCGCGCGGCATCGCCTGGCCCGGCAAAGCTCGATCACCTTGGCCGACCTCGATGGGCAAGACTTCGTGATGTACGAACCCGGTGAAAGCCGCTACTTTCACGACCTTCTGGTGATGCTGTTCACCGCCGCCAATGTTCGCCCGCGCTTCGTGCAGCAACTCGGGCAGATCCATTCCATGCTGGCGCTCGTCCGTGCTGGCCTGGGCATGGCCCTGGTCCCCGCCGCAGCCGCGGCCTTGCGCTACCACGACGTCCGCCTCCGCCCCCTGGTGCTGCAACGCCCAACACCGGTGGAGCTATTCCTTGTCTGGCGGCACAACGCCGACAATCCTTTGCTGGAACGGCTGATCACGCGAACTCGCCGGCACACCCGGATCGATCCAAAATAGGTATTGATCGATCCATTTTTTGAGTTAGCGCGCGCCCAATCCTTCTGCCAAGCTACCCGTTCTAGGGAGCGAGACGAGCAATGGCACGCGAAGGATCGCGCAAAGCGGCACACCACATCGGCAGCGCCCTTCCTAACCAATCCTGCAACCACGCCAATCGCCGCGCTGGTTCAAGCCAACGCAACCTGATACCAAACAAAAAACGCCTATTAGGGAGAGACCAATGAAGCAAAATCATCTTCGCCGCCGCCAATTGCTCGGCGGCGCGCTCGGCGCCACCGCGTTGCTTGGCTCCACCAGCCTCGCCACCGCCCAGGCGAAAATGACCTTCAAAGCCTCGGACGTGCACCCGGAAGGTTACCCGACGGTCACCGCCGTCGAATCCATGGGTAAAAAACTCTCCGCTGCCACCAATGGCCGGCTCTCGGTGCAGATGTACGCTGCCATGCAGTTGGGCGGCGAGAAGGAAGCCATCGAGCAAGCCCAGATCGGCGCCATCGCCCTCGGCCGTGTCAGCGTCGGCGCGCTCGGCCCGGTGGTCGACGACCTTAATGTCTTCAACCTGCCCTTCCTGTTCCGCAACACCGCCCACGCGCAAAAGGTGATGGACGGCGCCATCGGTCAGGAATTGCTGGACAAAGTCACCAACCATCCCACCGCCGGGCTGGTGGCGCTGTGCTGGATGGATGCCGGTGCGCGCAGCATGTACGACACCAAACACGCCATCAACAGCATCGCCGACCTTAAGGGCCTCAAGGTCCGGGTCATGGGCAACCCGATGTTCGTTGATATGATGAACAACCTCGGCGGCAACGGTGTCGCCATGGGCTACGACCAGGTGTTCACCGCGCTGCAAACCGGCGTCGTCGATGGCGCGGAAAACAACCCTCCGAGCTTCGTCTTCGACAACCACTTCCAGGTCGCCAAGTTCTACACTCTCACCGAGCACCTGATCGTGCCGGAAATGCTGGTCTTCTCCAAGCGCATCTGGAACCAGCTCTCCAAGGACGATCAAGCCCTGCTGCTCAAAGTCGGCCGCGAAGCCCAGGCCGAGGAACGCGTGCTGTGGAATCAGTATGAAGCCCAGGCGCTGGAGAAAATGAAGGCGGCCGGCATCAACGTCGTCACTTTGGCCGACAAGAAGCCGTTCCAGGACGCGGTCAAGCCGGTATGGGACAAATACGGCCCGAAATACGCTGAGATGATCAAGCGTATCCAAGCCGTTCAGTAACCAGCCACATCGCAGCGACGGAAGGGTCAATCTGTGCGCGCTATCATCCGATCCGCCATGGATTGGCTCTACCTCGCTTGCGTCTGGATCGCCGGCATCGCGCTGGTATTAATCTCGCTGGTGGTGCCGTGGGGGGTTTTCACCCGCTACGGCCTCAACAGCGCCTCCTCCTGGCCGGAAGCCTCGGCCATCCTGCTCTCCATCGTGCTCACCTTCTTCGGCGCCGCCGCCTGCTATCGGGTCGGGCTGCACATGCGCGTCTCCTTCGTGCGTGACCAACTCCCGCCTGCCCTCGCCCGCCTGGCAGACCTGGCGGCAGAGGCCGTCATGCTCGCCGTCGGCGGCTTCATGACCGTCTTCGGCGTCGGCCTGTGCCAAACCACCTGGAACCAGTCGATTGCCGAGTTCCCCTCGCTCTCCGTCGGCGTCACCTATCTGCCGATCCCGCTCGGCGGCACCTGCCTCATTCTTTTCGTGCTGGAACGCATGCTCATCGGCCGCCCGGTTGATCGCATGGGCGACGCGCACACCCTTCCCACCACCGACTGAGCCGACGGAGCACGCATCATGGACGCCCTGATCGTCATCGGCACCCTGCTGGTTTGTATTTCGCTCGGTGTGCCGATCGCCTACGCGCTCGGCCTGTCCGCCATGGCCGCCGCCTGGTGGATCGACATCCCGCTGGAAGCGGTGATGCTGCAAGTCTCCAGCGGCGTCAGCAAATTCTCCATGCTGACCATTCCCTTCTTCGTGCTGGCCGGCGCCTTGATGGCCGAAGGCGGCATCGCGCATCGGCTGGTTGCCTTCGCCAATGCCCTGGTCGGCGCCTTCCGCCTGCGCGGCGGCCTGGCGGTGGTCAACATCGTCGCCAGCACCTTCATGTCCGGCATCTCCGGCTCGGCCGTCGCCGACATTTCCGCCATTGGCTCGGTGATGATCCCGCAAATGGAAAAGGCCGGCTACCCGCGGGTCTTCGCCACCAACGTCACCATCTCCGCTTCCGTCCAGGCGCTGCTGATCCCGCCCAGCCACAACGCGGTCATCTACTCGCTGGCCACCGGCGGCAGCATTTCCATCCTCAGCCTGTTCCTCGCCGGCGTCGTCCCCGGCCTGCTGCTCGGCTTTTCGCTGATCATGCTGGTGCTGGTGATGGCCTACCGCAACAAATACCCGATGGGCGACGTCGTGCCCCTGCGCGAAGCCGGCCGCCTCACGCTGGATGCATTCTGGGGCCTGATCACCCTTGTCATCATCCTCGGCGGCATTCTCGGCGGCGTTTTCACCGCCGTTGAGGCCGGGGCCGTCGCCTGCGTCTGGGCGTTCTTCGTCACCATGTTCATCTACCGCGAATATCGCTGGCGCGACCTGCCGGTGCTCATGCACCGCACCCTGCGCACGGTGGCGATGGTAATGACGCTGATCGCCTTCGCCTCCTCCGTTGGCTACATGATGGCGATGATGCAGGTGCCGGCGAAAATCACCGCCTTCTTCCTCACCTTCTCGCACGACAAGAACGTCATCCTGTTCATGATCAACGTGCTGCTGCTGATCCTCGGCTGCCTGATCGACATGGCCCCGGCCATCCTGATCTGCACCCCGATCCTGCTGCCGGTGATGATGAACTTCGGCGTGGACCCGGTGCATTTCGGCATGATCATGCTGATGAACCTCGGCATCGGCCTGTGCCACCCGCCCGTCGGCGCCATCCTTTTTGTCGGCTGCGCCGTCGGCAAAGTCTCGATGGAAGAGGTGATGAAGAAAATCTGGCCGTTCTACCTGGTCATGTTCTGCATCCTGATGCTGGTAACCTACGTCCCCGATCTCTCGCTCTGGATGGTGCACCGCTTTGGACATTAACGCCCCGCGCTACATCAAGCTGCATGCCGACGATAACGTCGCCATCGTCGCCAATGATCGCGGCCTCCCCGCCGGCGCCAGCTTTGCCGACGGCCTCGTCCTGCGTGAACGCGTGCCGCAAGGCCACAAGCTGGCCCTGGTCGATATCCCCGCCGGCACCGCCATCCGCCGCTACGGCGCGATCATCGGCACTGCCCTGGCCGATATCCCGCAAGGCGCCTGGGTCGCGGAAAAGCTGGTGCGCATGCCCGAGGCGCCAGACCTCGCCCGCCTCTCCCCACCCAGCACCCGCGCCACCCAACTGCCCAGCCTGGACGGCTTCACTTTCGAAGGGTTCCGCAACCCCGATGGCTCGGTCGGCACCCGCAACGTGCTCGCCGTCAGCACCTCGGTGCAATGCGTCGCCGGCACGCTAGACTTCGCCTTGCAGCGCGTGCGCAGCGAATTGCTGCCCCGCTACCCCAATGTCGATGGCGTCGTCGGCCTCACCCACACCTATGGCTGCGGCGTGGCGATCGACGCCCCCGATGCCGCCATCCCCATCCGCACGCTGGCCAATCTCGCCCGCAACCCCAATTTCGGCGGCCAGGCCATGGTAGTCGGCCTGGGCTGCGAGAAACTCCTGCCCGAGCGCCTGCTGCCCGATGGCGCGCCCCCGTCGGACATCATGCGCCTGCAAGATGAAGCCTTCCACGGCTTCGGCCCGATGGTCGAGGCGATCACCGAAATGTGCCGCGCCCGGCTGGAAATCCTCAATCGCCGCCAGCGGGAAACCTGCCCCGCCTCAGACCTCGTCATCGGCCTGCAATGCGGCGGCAGCGATGCCTTCTCCGGTGTCACCGCCAACCCGGCACTCGGCTTCGCCGCGGATCTGCTGGTGCGCGCCGGCGCCACGGTGATGTTCTCCGAGGTGACCGAGGTCCGCGACGCCATCCACCTGCTCACCGCCCGCGCCGCCGATGCGGGCGTCGCCGCCGATCTGGTGCGGGAAATGGCCTGGTACGACGCCTATCTGGCCCGCGGCGGTGCGGACCGCAGCGCCAACACCACGCCGGGCAACAAATCCGGCGGCCTGGTTAACATCGTCGAAAAGGCCCTCGGCTCCATCGTCAAATCCGGCAGCAGCCCGATCGTGGAAGTGCTTGCCCCCGGCGCCCGCCCCAGCAAGCGCGGCCTGATCTTCGCCGCCACCCCGGCGAGCGATTTCATCTGCGGCACCTTGCAACTGGCCTCGGGCATCGGCCTGCAAGTGTTCACCACCGGCCGCGGCACCCCCTACGGCCTCGCCGCCGCCCCGGTGCTGAAAGTCGCCACCAATTCAGTGCTGGCCAAACGCTGGCACGACCTGATCGACTTCGACGCCGGCGGCATCGCCACCGGCACCGCCAGCATCGAAGACACGGGCTGGGACCTGTTCCGCCTCATCCTGGAAACCGCGTCGGGCCGCAACATCCCCTGGTCAGACCGATGGGGCATCGCCAACACGCTGGCGCTGTTCAACCCCGCCCCGGTCACCTAGCCGCTAGCCAATCTGCAGGTTCTGCACCGTCGTCTCCAGTTCGGCAAAGCTCGGCATATACTGTGTCGGCACCATCTTGCGGCCGGTCTCCACGCTCACCTGCGGCGCATTGCCATGCAAATGCGCCACCAGCACCGCCTTGACCACGTCGAAATACTTCGCCTCTTCTTCCACCACGCCTTTAATCCGGGTGGCGAACGGACCGGCCATGCCATAGGCCAGCAACACCCCGAGAAACGTTCCCACCAGCGCCCCACCAATCATCGCGCCGAGCACAGCCGGCGGTTCATTGATGTGCGACATGGTTTTGATCACCCCCAGCACGGCAGCGACAATGCCCAACGCCGGCAGCGCATCGGCCATGCTTTGCAAAGCGTGCGACGGATGCATTTCCTCGTTCATGGTTTTCTTCAACTCGCGGCCCATCAGATCCTCGATCTGGTTGGGATCGTCGCAATTCATGCCAAACATCCGCAGATAGTCACATATCATTTCGGACATGTGATGGTTCTTCAAAATCTTCGGGAACTTCTGAAAGGCAATGCTTTCCTCCGGCTTTTCGATATGCGCCTCCAGCGCCATCGCCCCCTTACTGCTCGCCAGCCTGACGAAGAAAAACAGCAGGCTCAGCAGCTCGATGTAATCGGCTTTCTTATAGGCGCCGCCTTTGATCATCTTGCCGAACGCACCGAGCGTATGCTTGACGTCGTGCATGGAGTTGGACATCAGAAACGTGCCCATCGCCGCGCCGCCAATCGTCCATAGCTCGAACGGCATCGCCTCGAGCAACGGCTCCATCGCGCCGCCCGAGACGATATAGCTGCCAAACACGCAGGCCAGCAGGAAAACCAGGCCACCAATCGTCAGCATAGGATTGCGCCCTCATCGATGCGGCAGCTCATGGCGCGGCCTTGGGCGGGGGGGCGTTGCGCAGCACGACAATGGCAATCCGCCGATTGGCCGCCGCCATCGGGTCCGCCGGCAATAACGGGTCGCGGTCGGCATTGCCGGTGACGCTGCGGAACCGGCCTTCGGCCATCCCGCTCTCAATCAGCAGCCGCCGCGTGGCATTGGCCCGCTCGGCCGACAATTCCCAATTCGTCTTGTCACTGCCTTTATAGGGTGCCGAATCGGTATGGCCGGAGATCGAAATTCCCTCCGGCAGCTTGTTCAGAATCGGCACCACGCTTTGTAGCAACAGCTTGGCCCGTTCTTGGATAACCGCCGATCCGCTGGCGAACATTGGCCGCTTATCCTCGTCGTGCAGCTGAATGCGCAAGCCCTCCGGGGTCTGGTCAATCGCCAACTGGTCCGCCAACCCCGCCAACACCGCATCGCTGCGCACGGCCTCCCGGATGGATTGCGCCGCCTGTTCGAACGCCTCCTTCTCCCGCTTGGCCATCTCGGCGCGCAATTGTGCCTCGTCCATCGCACCCGGCGCCGCACCCGGGGTTTTCACCCCGGTGCCCGCATTGGCCAGAAACTGCGCATTACCGACCACCTGCGCCTGCACCTTGGCCGCCGTCACCGCCGGGCCACCCGCGCTGCGTTTGCCGGTATCCGCCCCTTGCACCCCATCGGCGGTTACCGACTGCCCACCCTGGTCCATATCTCCAGGCTGCGTCGTCATCCGCGTCGGGCTCGGCATCTGGTCGGCATCCGGGTCATCCACATCCGGCGTCGGCGCGGCACGGCCCGGGTTGATGCTCTGCACCCCCCGGTCGGACACCATCGGCCCATCCTCAAACGGCGACCGCCCACCAAACGGCTTGCCAGACCCTGAGGTCGAGCGGCTCATCGAGTTGGACGGGGTGAAGAAATCGGCAATCCCTTTGCGCTGATCCTCCGTGGTCGCATTCAGCAGCCACATCAGCAGAAAGAACGCCATCATTGCGGTCACGAAGTCGGCGTACGCGACCTTCCAGGCGCCACCGTGGTGGCCACCCTCAACGATCTCCTCACGCTTGATAATCGTGATGCCGCCTTCGCGACCCTTGCCTTTGCGCGCCATGCCACCTCGTCCTGCCCACACACCTCTTGTGCGGGCCCACCGCTAGCATCGGCGCGTATGCTTAAAACGATCCTAACGCCCCCAAATCACACCGAAACCCGCGCGCCCAGAAACCCGTCCAAAAAGGCGTGCAAATTGCCGCCGAGCCGTTCGATGAGATATCCGCCCTCCTGCACCAGCACCGTCGGCAGCCCGGCTTGGGCAATCAGCCGTCCGGCCGCCTGAAACCCATCCGGGCTCACCTGCAAATTCGCCGTCGGGTCACCGGCTGCGGCATCAAACCCCAGCGACACCACCAGCACCTGCGCCCGCGCCTGCCCCACCGCCGCCACCCCGCGCGCCACCGCCGCCAGCCAGCCTGCATCTCCGGTCCCCGGCGGCAGCGGCAGGTTCAGATTCGCCCCGCCCCCCGCACCCTCGCCGGTTTCATCGGCGTATCCGGCATACCATGGATAGGTCGCGTTCGGGTCCTCATGCACCGAACAGAAAAATACCTGATCGGTGCGATAGAAAATCCCCTGCGTGCCGTTGCCGTGATGCACGTCGATATCCAGAATCGCCACCCGCCGGCCCGCGTCCACACAGTGTTGCGCCGCAATCGCCGCGTTGTTGAGGTAGCAGAACCCGCCGGCCAGATCGGCATAGGCATGATGGCCGGATGGCCGGCACAGCGCATACGCCTCCCGCGCCCCGGCCAGCACCCGCGCCGCCCCGTCCACCGCCACATGCGCCGATGCCACCGCCGCCTGCCAGGTGCCTGCCACCAAGGGCGAGGACGCACCTGACAAATAATACCCCGCCTGCCCCATCACCGCCTCGGGCCGCCGCCCCATCTGCCGCAACGCAAACGCCCACGCCCGCAAAATCGGCCCGCTGCCACCCTCGGCCTGCCAGCGGTCAAAGCCAGTGCGCAAAAACTCCAGATATCCGGCGTCATGCACTGCCGCGATCGGCACCAGCCCGTGATCGGGGGCATAGGTCACGGAATGGCCGAGCTCATGCACCATCGCCAGCAAATTCGCCGCCCGGCTGGCCATATCCAGATACGGCCGCCCGTTCGGCATCGGCCCGGCGGCATCGGGATCGTGGAGACTATGCACGGCGCTGGCGATGGTAATCATCCCTGGGTCCTCCCGGTTGCGGTGGGCATGATATTGCGCATAGCATCCCGCAAGGACCGGGGGGCAAACAAGATGTCGGGTCAAACCTACGCATGGGACCGGGTGCCGGCGATCGTCCGCTTTGCCGATACCGCCAAATTCGCCGAAACCTATGGCTTTGCCGCCTCGTCCGGGGAAATCGCGTTAGAAGGCCAGTATCTGCTGCCACGCGGCAAACCTTCGGCAACGTTGTATCTGTTCATGCACCCCTCCGGCCTGTTGCACATGCTGCCCATGCCCAGTGCGGTGGCCGCCAGCGGGCTGCATGTGCTGTGTGCCGGCAGCCGCTACCCGAAGAACGACAGCGGCCTGATCATGGAAAAGGTCGCGCTGGACATGGGCGCCTGGGTGCAGGACGCCCGCCGGCGCGGCTATGGCAAGGTGATTCTGGTCGGCTGGTCCGGCGGCGGGGCGCTGTCGCTGTTCTACCAGGCGCAGGCGGAAAGCCCCAGCGTGCGCACCACCCCCGCGGGGGACCCGGTTGATCTCGTCTCCGCCGGCCTGTCACCGGCCGACGGGATTATTTTCATCGCCGCCCATCTGTCGCGGGCGGAAACGCTGACGGAATGGCTGGACCCGTCGGTGATTGACGAGGCCGACCCCGACCGGCGCGACCCGGAACTGGATATCTACGCGCCGGACTGCCCATTCCAGCCACCCTATTCGGCGGATTTCATCGCCCGCTTCCGCGCCGCCCAGATCGCCCGTAACCGCCGCATCACCGCGTGGTGCGAGGCGCAGCTGGCGCGCTTACGGGCGCCGGAAGTGGAACGCTGCTTTGTGGTACATCGAACCATGTGCGACGTGCGCTGGTTCGACAAAGCCATCGACCCCAATGGCCGCCCGCTCGGCGCCTGCTATCTCGGCGACCCCCGCACCGCCAATGTCTCCCCCGCCGGGCTGGCGCGCTACACCAGCCTGCGGTCCTGGCTGTCGCAATGGAGCTACGACCGCTGCCAGGCCAAGGGCCCGGCGAATGCGGCGCGCATTCACCGCACCCCGGTGCTGCAAATTGAAAACGGCGCCGACGACGCCGTGCCGGCGTCGCACAACCCCACCATCCGCGCCGCGCTGGCGACGCCGGATAAGGAGCATGTGCGCATCGAAGGGGCGTCGCACTACTACAAGGGCCAGCCGGAACACATGGCCCAATGTCTGGCCGCATTGCGGGACTGGAGCGTCCGCAAGGGCCTGCTTTAACCAGGAGGAGGAACGTCAATGTTGCTGCAAAAGCTGCACCACGTCGCCTATCGCTGCACCAACGCCGCGGAAACGGCGGAGTTCTACACGCGCTACCTCGGGCTTGACCTGGTTCATGCGCTGACCAACGAGCGGCTGCCATCGTCGGGAGTTTACGCGCCGCATATCCATATCTTCTTCGCCATGGCAGACGGCAGCTTCATCGCGTTTTTCGAGGTTCCGCTGGCCGACCCGGCGCAGGAAGACACCACCGGGGCCGCCTGGGCGCAGCATCTGGCGCTGGAGGTCGCGGACATGCCCACCATGATGGCCGCGGTGCAAAAGCTGCGCGATGGCGGCGTCGCGGTGGTTGGCCCGGTCGATCACGGGTTTTGCCAATCGGTCTATTTCCCCGACCCGTCCGGCCACCGGCTGGAAATGACGGTGCGGAGCGAAAACGCCGAGGACAACGCCCGCCATCACCGCGAAGCCGCCGGCATCGTGGCGGCCTGGCAGGCACGGGCGAAGCAGGAGGGCTGGCCGAGCGGGGCCTAACCCGCCAGCGCCCGGCTGAACACCGCCGGGTCCACATTGCCGCCGCTGATCACCACGCCGACCGTCTGGCCGCGCGCATCAAACTTGCCCGCCAGCAAGGCGGCCAGGCACACCGCCCCGCCTGGTTCCACCACCAGCTTCAGATGCAAAAACGCGAACCGGATCGCCGCCAGCACCTCGTCATCGCTCACCGCTATCCCGCCAGCCAGTCGCGGCTGGTTCACCGCAAACGTCATCTCCCCCGGCATTTTCGCCAGCAGCGCATCGCAGAGCAGCGAGCCGCCGTCCGGGTTGCCCACCCGCACCCCGCCGGCCAGCGACCGCCCGGTATCATCCCAGCCTTCCGGCTCCACCGCATAAATCCGGGTCTGCGGCGACACGCCTTCCATCCCCAGCGCGCAGCCGGCAATCAGCCCACCGCCGCCGGTGCACACCAGCAGCGCATCCAGCTGCAAACCCGCCGCCGCCGCATCCTCCGCCAGTTCCAGCGCCAGTGTGCCCTGCCCGGCGATCACGTTCGCATCATCGAACGGCGGCACCACAATCGCCCCGGTGCGTTCGGCGAACGCGGCAGTCAGCGCGTCGCGGTCATCGCGCAGCCGGTCGTAATGGATAATCTCCGCCCCCCAGCCGCGCGTGCTGTCCACCTTAATGCGCGGCGCATCCTGCGGCATGAAAATCGTCGCCTTGGCGCCGATCGCCGCCGCCGCACAGGCCGTCGCCTGGGCGTGGTTGCCGGATGAATGCGTCACCACCCCGGCTTGCGTCGCCCGCGCGCCGAGTTGCTGCAACGCATTGGTCGCGCCGCGCAATTTAAAGCTACCGGTGCGCTGCAACGGCTCGGGCTTCACCAAAATCGTGCCGCCGGTCTGCGCATCCAGCACCCGATGGCGCAGCATCGGCGTGCGCACAATCAGCGGCGAAATCCGGACACGCGCGGCGCGCACGTCGTCATGGCTTGGCAGGTGCATGTCCCAAATTCCTCAGCGCGGATGCGGCATCACGGCCAGCGGGGCATCCCCCACCCGGCCAACCACACGATAAAGCCGAAACCCCTCGGCGACCATCCCGTTGCGCGCGCGCTCCCGGCTGCCCAGCGGCGTCACCTCGGCCCAGTCGCGCAGGTCCGGCGCCTCGTCCCGCCGCGCGGACCGCACCAGCACGCCGACCTTGCCGACCATCTGCGCCCGCGCATCCGGCAGCGCGAACAGCGCCCAGCGATCATCCAGCCCTAGCACCACGCCGGGCAGCAGCCGCGCCAGCAGCGCCGCATGGCCGTAATTATCGGCCACCACGTAATCCGCCCCCGCCGCCCGCCGCACCGCCTCAATCTCGCCCGCCAACTGCTCCCACCCGCCGAGCCGCAGCAGGGTCGGGTCGGCCCGCATCGGCAGCGCCAGCGGCGCCAGGCTGGCCTGCACCCATACCAGCCCGGTCAGCCCCAGCCCCAATGCCACCCCCGGCAGCTGCCAGCGCCGCCCCAGCCCCGCCGCCGCCAAGGCCGCGGTCGGATACAAAATCGCCGGCCAGTTCGCCTGCACCCGGTCGCCCAGGGCGTGCTGGGCAAACACCAGCAGCGGCAGCCAGGCCAGGATCGCCAGCAAACTGCCGCCCGGCTCCCGCCGCCAGCCCTGCTTTGCCACCTGCCACAGCCCCAACCCAAACAGCCCCGCCAGCACCGGCGTCGCCAGCCCGATCTGCCCGGCCAGCAACTCGCCGAGAAACTGCGCCGCCCGCCCGGGCTGCCAATCCCCGGTGCGCCCGCCCTGCTTGGCAAAGCTCACCCAGTCATGCCCGGCATTCCACGCCAGCACAGGGGCAAACAGCGCCAGCGCCAGCGCCGCCGCCAGCCACGGCTGCGGCCGCCGCAGCCAGGGCCGCAGCCCGGGCACCCACACCAGCCACAGCAGCACCCCCACCGGCAGCAACACCCCAGTATATTTGCTGTCCAACGCCAGCCCGCTCGCCAGCCCGATCAGCCCCCACCAGCGCCCATCCCCGGTCGCCAGCAGGCGGCCACAGCCGAACACGCCCAAGGTCCAAAAGAAAATCAGCGGCGTGTCCGGCGTCATCGTCACCGTGCCGATGCCTAGCAGCAACGTCGCATTCAGCAGCAGCGCCGCGCGGGCACCCAACCGCCGGTCGCCGCATACATCCCCCGCCGTCGCCGCCAGCAACCACGCCCCCACCAGGCCCGAAAGCGGGCCGAGCAGCCGCACCCCCAGCGCCCCATCGCCCAGCAGCGCCGTGCCCAGCCAGATCCAGCCGGCCACCATCGGCGGATGGTCCAGATAGCCCGACGCCAGCGCCCGAGACCACACCCAGTAATACGCCTCATCGGGCGCCAGCGGCGTCACCGCCGCCACCACCAGCCGCAGCAGCGTCAGCAGCGCCAAAGCCACCGGCACCGCGCGAGCGGTCAGAGCGGCACGCCCGCCAGGCTCCGGCTGGTGCGGATCGTCTGCAAGGTCTGCACCCGGCCCACATTCGGCGCCCCGGTCAGCCGCGTCGTCAGCTGGTTTTCATGCGCCGTATCCCGCGCCACCAGCTTCAGCAGAAAATCGCCACCGCCGCGGATCATGTGGCATTCCCGCACCTCCGGCCATTCCGCCACCAGCCGCTCGAAGCCGGACAGCACCACCTCCTTCTGGCTCTCCAGCCCGACAATGGCGAAGAAGGTAATCTCCCACCCCAGCTTCTGCGGGTCCGAGTCGGCGTGATAGCCACGGATAATCCCCGCCTCCTCCAACCGGCGCACCCGGCGCAGGCAGGGCGGCGCGGAAATCCCGGCGCGGCGGGCCAGTTCCACATTGGTCATGCGGCCATCCGCCTGCAACTCCGCCAGGATGCGCCGGTCGATCGCATCAAGGTCTTGGGCTTCGGGCACAGCGGTCTTCATCGATTTGGGGCTTTCCGTTCGCGTTCGGCGGGGTTAGACGAAATATTATTGCACGCAGCCGCCGTCGCAAAGCCCGATCTTCTCACGCCGTGATATTGGATACCCCTTCATGTCGCAGACCCACCGCCTGAAACTGCTGATCATCGGCGCCGGCCCGGCCGGCTACACCGCCGCGATCTACGCCGCGCGCGCCAGCCTGGAGCCGGTGCTGCTGGCCGGCATGCAGCCCGGCGGCCAGCTGACCATCACCACAGAGGTGGAGAATTACCCCGGTTTCGCCCAGGCCATTCAAGGCCCGTGGCTGATGGAGCAGATGCAGGCACAGGCCGAACATGTCGGCACCAAAATCGTCTACGACCTCGTCACCACGGTCGATTTCAGCCAGCGCCCGTTCCGCGCCGAGACCGATGGCGGCGATGTCTATCTGGCCGATGCCGTCATCATCGCCACCGGGGCGCAGGCACGCTGGCTGGGCCTCGAGTCGGAAAAGCGACTCGGCGGCTTCGGCGTCTCCGCCTGCGCGACGTGCGACGGGTTCTTCTATCGCGGCAAAAAAGTCGTCGTCGTCGGCGGCGGCAACACGGCGGTGGAAGAAGCGCTCTACCTCACCCATCACGCCGCCGAAGTGGTCGTGGTGCACCGGCGCGACAGTTTCCGCGCCGAAAAAATCCTGCAAACCCGCCTGTTCGCCAACCCGAAAATCAAGGTGATCTGGAACGCGGCGGTCGATGAAATCCTCGGCGCCGGCAGCCCGGAAACCGTCACCGGCATCCGCCTGCGCGATACCCAAACCGGCGCCCTGCAGGAATTCGCCACCGACGGCGTGTTCATCGCCATCGGCCACTCCCCCACCACTGCCCCCTTCGTCGGCCAGGTGGCACTCGATGCGGACGGGTACATCATCACCACCCCCGGCACGACCCGCACCTCCGTCCCCGGCGTGTTCGCCGCCGGCGATGTGCAGGACAAAATCTGGCGCCAGGCCGTCACCGCCGCCGGAACCGGCTGCATGGCGGCGCTGGAAGTTGAAAAGTGGCTTGCAGAATAACAGCGCGACTCGAAAAATCGTGCTATTCGAATAGCCTTATAGTGTGGTCTGGTCATTGAATACCGGCCAAGCGGTGTAATTTGCGCGTTCGTACTCTTAAGACGGCGCAGCAGGGGAAGGCTTAGAGACATGGACTGGGACAAGCTGCGGGTCTTCCACGCTGTTGCCGAGGCGGGCAGCTTCACCCATGCCGGGGATACGCTGAACCTCAGCCAATCCGCCGTCTCGCGGCAAATCTCCGCCTTGGAAGAAGCGCTGCAAGTGCCGCTGTTCCACCGCCACGCCCGCGGCCTGATCCTGACGGAGCAAGGCGAAAGCCTCAACCGCACCGTACGTGAAGTGTTCGCCAAGCTGGCGATGACGGAAGCTTTGTTGACCGAAAGCAAGGAAAAGCCCGCCGGCCGGCTCAAGGTCACCACCACCATCGGCTTCGGCTCGTCCTGGCTCGCCCCGCGCCTGCCCGCCTTCCTGGAACAGTATTCCGACATCACCATGCAGTTGTTGCTGGATGATACCGACCTCGACCTCGCCATGCGCGAAGCCGATGTCGCCGTCCGCATGCACACCCCCAAGCAGCCAGACCTAGTGCAGCGCCACCTCACCTCGATCGAGTGGCATGTCTGCGCCTCGCCGGAATATCTGAAAAAGCACGGCACGCCGAAAACCGCCGAGGATCTCGACGCGCACAAGCTCATCCTGTTCGGCGAACACCACGCCCCAGTGCAAGACATCAACTGGCTCGCCGAAGCCGGCCGCCGCCCGGGCAGCCCGCGCAAGGCGCTGCTGGAAGTGAACTCGCTGCGCGGCATGCTGGTCGCCGCCAAAGCCGGCCTCGGCATCGCCGCCGTGCCAGACTACATGCACGCCGAAACCGAAGGTCTGGTGCAGGTTCTCGAAGACCTGAAGGCCCCGAAGGTCGATGTCTACTTCGTCTACCCGGAGGAGCTGCGCAACTCCAAGCGCGTCGCAGTCTTCCGCGACTTCCTGCTGGCGCAACTCGCCGCCCGCTAAGCCGTCCACGCATCGCCACCCCAAACCGGCGCCCAACTGCGGGCGCCGGTTTTTTTATGCCCACCGCCCGATTTGCCGCGCGCCCGGAACCCGACAATACTCCCGGCAAATTAGGGAGTACGACCGGGATGACCTGGCAAGCCGAGCTCGACGAACTGAACCGCCGCAAGGCCTTCACCCGCCAGATGGGCGGCGCGGACAAAGTCAAACGCCAGCACGATGGCGGCCGGCTGACGGTGCGCGAACGTATCGATGCCGTGCTCGACCCCGCCAGCTTCTTCGAAGTCGGCAGCATCACCGGCCGCGCCGAATACGACGCCGCCGGCAACCTCACCCAACTCACCCCGGCCAACTGCGTCTTTGGTCGCGGCACAGTCGCCGGCCGCCCGGTCATGGTCTGCGGTGACGACTTCACCGTCCGCGGCGGCTCGGCGGACGCCACCATCGGCACCAAAGTGCTGATGGCCGAACAGATGGCGGCCGAATACCGCCTGCCAATCATCCGCATCATCGAAGGCTCCGGCGGCGGCGGCTCGGTCAAAACCATCGAGACGCGGGGCCGCGCCAACCTGCCCGGCGGCGTCGGCACCACCATGGCCTACCAATACGCGATGGGAAATCTCTCTGTCGTGCCCGTGGTCGGTCTCGGCCTTGGCTCGGTCGCCGGCCTCGGCGCCGCCCGCCTCGCCGCGACACATTATTCGGTCATGACCAAAGCCACCTCGGCCATGTTTGTCGCCGGCCCGCCGGTGGTCAACGCGCTCGGCCATAATTTCAGCAAGCAGGAACTCGGCGGCTGGGAAATCCAGACCAAATCGGGCGCCATTGACCACGCGGTGGATACCGAGGAAGAAGCCTTCGCCTGCGCCCGCCGCTTCCTCTCCTACCTCCCCTCCTCCGTCGATGCCCTGCCGCCGGTCGAACCCCCGACCGACGACCCGGACCGCCGCGACGAAAGCCTGATGCAGGCCATCCCGCGCGCCCGCCGCAAAATCTACAAAATGCGCGGCATCATCGAAACCGTGGTCGATCGCGGCAGCTTCTTCGAGATGGGCAAAATGTTCGGCCGCTCCATTATCACCGGCCTCGCCCGCATCGACGGCGTCCCGGTCGCGGTCATGGGCAGCGACCCGTATTACTACGCCGGCTCCTGGACGGCGGACGCCTGCCAGAAAATCATCCGCTTCGTCGATCTGGCGGAAACCTTCCACCTGCCCGTGGTCTATCTGTGCGACTGCCCGGGCTTCCTCATCGGGCTGGAAGCCGAAAAAGCCGCCACCATCCGCTGGGGCGTGCGCGCCATGGCGGCGATCAACCAATCCACCGTGCCCTGGTGCACCATCATCATCCGCAACGCCTTCGGCGTCGCCGGCGCCGCCAATGTCCCCTCCGGCCGCCTCGCGCTGCGCTACGCCTGGCTCTCCGCCGCCTGGGGCTCGCTGCCGCTCGAAGGCGGGATCGAAGCCGCCTACCGCGCGGACATCGACGCGGCCGAGGACAAAGCGGCGAAATTGCGGGAAATCGAGCACCGGCTCAACCAGCTCCGCTCCCCCTTCCGCACCGCCGAAGCCTTCCTGGTGGAAGAAATCATCGACCCGCGCGACAGTCGCAAACTGCTCTGCGAATTTGCCCGCCTGGCGCTACCGCTGCTCAAACCGGGCATGGCCACCTTCCGCACCCGGCCATAAGGCAAAAAAAAGCCGGCGGTCGTAAAACCGCCGGCAAAGCCCCAGGCTGAAATAAAGCAATCGGGCCGAAATGCAGTTAACCAATCAATCGATCAAACCAAGCTAACGCTCAAATCTTGCGAATATGTGAAGCCGGCGCGCTGATGCTGTAATCGGCGCTCACCAGCGACCGCAGCGTGTTCGCAATCCCGCCGCGCTGGCTGCCATGCCCCGGCAACGCCAGGATCGCATACAGCCCCATCGCCACGCTCAACCCGATCACGGTGAACGGGATGATGTTGCTGGCCGGTTTGTCATGGCGGCTGCGATACTGGGTCATCGTGGTCTGCCTCAAATACTGCGGCGAACATCCGCCTGGTTTAGATGCGGTTACCTACGCAAGCCCCGTGCCAACCCGAAATCGTGCCAAAACGGGAGAATTGGCGCCTCAGACCGGCCCGTCCTCGCAATTT
The DNA here is from genome assembly GCA_903893975.1 of uncultured Rhodospirillales bacterium. Taxonomy (GTDB): domain Bacteria; phylum Pseudomonadota; class Alphaproteobacteria; order Acetobacterales; family Acetobacteraceae; genus CAITOL01. The sequence goes on from CAITOL010000105.1 coordinate 17,806, forward strand.
GCAACGCGCGCTGCGAAATCCGCCGCCGACTCGCAATCTGCGATGCCGCTGCCACCGCGCGGCCCCAGCCATGACAAGCCGATGCTTGCGATTGCGCGCCGAACTGCCCATGTTACGCGTTGAATTTTGCATGAACATTGCCGCCCCGCGCGCCTGCCGGGCCGGCTGACGGAGCGGCAACATGGACGGCGGCAGCGAAGCGCGAAGCATTGTAATCCATGCGCCGGAAGATTTCATCGGCATGCGCGCCGCCGGGCGCCTGGCGGCGGAAACCCTGGACATGATCACAGAACATGTCCGCCCGGGCATCACCACCGGCGCGCTCGATCGCATCTGCCACGACTATATCCTGGCGCATAACGCCATCCCGGCGCCGCTGAACTATCGCGGCTACCCGAAATCGGTCTGCATCTCCATCAACCACGTCGTCTGCCACGGCATCCCCGGCGACCGACAGCTCGAAGCGGGGGACATCGCCAATATCGACGTCACCGTCATCCTCGATGGCTGGTTCGGCGACAGCAGCCGCATGTACTGCGCCGGCCCGCCCTCGACCAAAGCCCGCAACCTGATCGAGGTCACGCACGAATCGCTGATGCGCGGCATCGCCGCCGTGAAGCCCGGCGCCACGTTGGGCGATATCGGCCACGCCATCCAAAGCTTCGTCGAAGGCCACCGCTTCGGCGTGGTGCGCGATTTTTGCGGCCACGGCATCGGCAAAGTGTTCCACGCCGCGCCGAACATCCTGCATTTCGGCCGGCCCGGCCAGGGCCCGGTGCTGAAGCCCGGCATGTTCTTCACCATCGAGCCGATGGTCAATGCCGGTCGGCCAGAGGTGAAGGTGCTCGACGATGGCTGGACCGCCGTCACCCGCGACCGCAGCCTGTCGGCCCAGTTTGAACACATGGTCGGCGTGACCGAAACCGGGGTGGAAATCTTCACCCTCTCCCCGGCCGGCCTGTTCAAGCCGCCCTACCCGGCCGCCTAACCCTTCGGCACCGCCGCCAGCAACTCCTTCGTATAGGGGTGCTGGGGGTTGGCGAACACGTCCTCAGTGCGGCCCTGCTCCACCACCACCCCGCGCTGCATCACCATCACCCGCTCGCACAGGTAGCGCACCACCGCCAGATCGTGGGAAATCAGCAGCAGCGCGAAGCGATGCTCCGCCCGCAACCGCGCCAGCAGCGCCAGCAACTGCGCCTGCACCGACACATCCAGGCCGGAGACGATTTCATCGGCCACCAGCAGCTTCGGCACCAGGCATAGCGCCCGGCCGATATTCACCCGCTGCCGCTGCCCGCCGGAAAGCTGATTGGGAAACCGGCTGCCCAATTCCGCGGGCATGCCGAGATCGGCCAGAATCTCCGCAGCCTTCGCCTCCCGCGTCGCCGCCGGCAACCCGGCCGCCTCCAGCGCCTGGGTAACAATGCTGGCCACCCGCCGGCGTGGGTTCAGCGCCGATTGCGGGTCTTGGAACACCATTTGCGCCGTTTGCAGCCGGGTGCGCCGCGCCGCGCCATCCCACCGGCTCACATCGCGGCCCGCCAGCCGGATCTCGCCGGATGTCGGCCGCTCCAACCCCATCAGCAGCCGCGCCAGCGTGCTCTTGCCGCTGCCGCTTTCGCCCACCACACCCAGAAACTCGCCTTCATGCAGGGTGAAATTCACCCCCTGCACCGCCGCCACCGCCCGGCGCCGGAACGGCGTGCCGGTGCGGAAGGTTTTGCCCAGGTCGCGCGCCTCCACCAACACCGCACCCGCCTGCCCCTCCGGCGCCGCCAATGCCGGCCCGGCACTTATCCCCGGCACCTCCCCGGGATACGGGCAGGCCACCCGATGCGCGTCCTTCAGCACCAGCAGCGCCGGCGCATTGCGGCAGCTTTCCCGCGCCAACGGGCAGCGCGGCGCGAAGCGGCAGCCGGGAATGTCCGCCAACGCCCGCAGCCCCGGCATCTGCTCCGGCAGTGTATACAGCCCACGCCGAGGCCCATGAATTTCCGGCGCCGACAGCAGAAGGCATTTGGTATACGGGTGCAGCGGCTCGTTCAGCACCACCTCCGCCGGCCCGTGCTCCACCACCCCGCCGGCATACAGCACCGCAATCTCGTCGCACACCTCGGCGGCCAGCCGCAAATCATGGGTGATGAACAGCACCGCCGTATCGTGCAACTGCTGTAATTCGCGCATCACCCGGATAATGCGGGCCTGAATGGTCACATCCAGCGCCGTTGTCGGCTCATCGGCCACCACCAGCGCCGGCTTGCTGGCAAAGGCCATGGCGATCAGCACCCGCTGGCACATCCCGCCGGACAGCTGATGCGGGTAGCGGTCCAGCAAGCCCGCCGGGTCCGGCAGATGCACGCTCTGCAACGCCGCCACCGCCGCCGCCCGCCAATCCGCCACCCCCACCCGACGCAAATGCTCGCCAAACTGGCTGCCAATGGTGCGCACCGGGTTCAGCGCCGAAAGCGGCTCCTGCGGAATAAACGCAATCTGCCGCCCCAACAGCGCCCGCCGCTCCGTCGCCGGCATGGTCAGCAAATCCTGCCCGGCAAAATGCAAGCCCCGCCCGCTGACGGTGAAGCCGGGCGGCAGCATCTGCGCAATCGCCCGCCCAACCATGGACTTGCCGGCCCCGCTCTCCCCCACCAGCCCCAGCACCTTGCCAGGTGCCAGCGCCAGGTTCAGGTCGCGCAGCGCCGGCACCGTCAGCGGGCCGATGCGCGCGGGCACAATCAGCCCCTCGGCGCGCAACACGCTCAACCGCGTCCCTCCAGCAGCCGCACATCCAGGCTGCGCCGCAGCCCGTCGCCCAGCAGGTTGAAGCCGGCCACCGTCAGAAAAATCGCCACCACCGGCGCCAGCAGATTGAACGGCGCCTGATAAATCGTGCTGCGGCCATCGGCGATCATCTGGCCCCACGCCACCTCATCGGCCTTCACCCCCAGCCCGACGAAGGACAAAATCGCCTCCACCACCACCGCAATGCCCATTTCCAGCGTCAGCAGGGTAATCAGCAACGGCACAATGGCCGGAAACACCTCGCGCAGCAGAATGCGCACATGGCCAAATCCAACCAGCCCGGCTGCGGTCACATAATCCCGCCGCGCCACCACCAGCACCTCCGCCCGCAGCACCCGGCAAAACCGGGTCCAGTCCACCAGCATGATGGCGAAGATCACGTTGCGCGTGCCGGTACCCAACCCCACCATCAAAATCAGCGACAAAATCACCGGGGGGAACGACATCCACACATCCACCGCCCGGCCCACCAGCCAGTCGAACCAGCCGCCGAGATAGCCGGCCAGCAGCGCCGCCACCGTGCCGGCCACCATCGCCCCCGGCGCGGCAATCGCGGCCACCGTCAGCGCCACGCGGGCGCCATAGAGCAGCCTGGCGAACACATCGCGCCCGAGCGAATCCGTGCCCAGCCAATGCGCCGCATCGCCGCCATCCTGCCACGATGCCGGCAGCAGGGTGGCCAGCAGATCCTGATCATCCGGCGCCATCCCGGCCAGCCACGGCGCCAGCAGCGCCACCACCAGCACTGCGGAAAGCAGCACCAGCCCCACCAGCACCCGGCCATCCCTCGCCCATCGCGGAATCATGCGCGCAACCTCGGGTTCAACAGCAACACCAGCGCATCCACCGCCGAGGTAATGGCCAGCACAACCACGCAATAGGTCAGCGCCACCGCCTGAATGATCGGCAAATCCGCGTTGCGCACGGCGTCCACCATCAGATTGCCCATGCCGGGATAGGCGTAAATCACCTCCACCAGCAGGCTACCGCCGAACAGGAAGCCGAACTGCACCCCCATCAGGGTCAGGGTCGGCAGAATGGCGTTCTTCAGCGCGTGCGCCAGCAGAATGCGCGCCTCCCCCACCCCGCGCAGCCGCGCCTGGCGGATGTAGTCTTCCTGGTAGACATCGACCAACGATGTCCGCAGCACCCGCATCACCGGCGGGGCGAAGGCAATGCCCAAAGCCGCCGCCGGCAGCAGCAGATGGCGCAGCGCGCTGGCGTAAATATCCGGCCGGCCGACCAAAAGCGCATCCAGCAGCAGAAAGCCGCTCACCACCGGGCGCGTCATCCCCGGGTCCAGCCGCCCGGTGAACGGCAGCGCCGACAGCAGCACGCCGAACAGAAAAATAAACAGCAACGCCCATAAAAATTCGGGGATGGACATCATCAGCGTCGTGGTCAGTTCCGCCACCGCCTCACCGCGCCGGTTGCGCAGCGCGAACAGCGCCAGCCCGCCGCCAATCCCCAACAGCCCGGCAACGATCATCGCCGCCACGCTCAACTCAATCGTCGCCGGCAGCGTTTCCAGCAGCAGCCCGCCGACCGGGCGACGCATATGGATCGAGGTGCCGAAATCCCCGTGTAAGGTCTGGCCCAGCCAGATCGCGTATTGTTCCACCAGCGGCCGGTCCAGCCCCATCGCGCTGCGGGCGGCTTCAATTTCCACCTTGGTCGCGGTGGGCGGCATGGACATCGCCGCCGGATCAACCGGCAGCAGCCGCAACGCCACGAATAACAGCAGCGAAACGACCAGCAGAATGGGCCCGACGGCAGCCAGCCGCCGGGCGAACGACAGTACCATCTACCAGTTCATCGTCTGGCCCAAGACCCAGCCATTGCCGTATTTGCTGTAGGCGAGGTCGGTTTTGCGCACCAGGGTCTGCACGCTCTGCAACAACGGCATACATGCGCCCATCGTCACCGCCTCCTGGCCAATCGCCCGCCAGCCGGCAATCCGCTTGGCCTCATCGGCCACATTGAATTGTGCGATCACCTTCTCGCCCAGCACCGGGTCTTTCCACGGGCTGAACGGCAGTTTCGGGTTCAGCAGGTAGCCGGCGTAAATCTCCGGGTCGCCGGTGGCGTTGTCGAACGAATACAACGTCGTCTCCGGCAGCTTGTTGCCGCGGTTGAGCTCGAAATACTTGGCGTATTCGATCACCTCCAGCTCCGCCTCAATCCCCACCTTCTTCCACATGGCCACAATCGCGCGCGCCATGTCGTAATCATTGGGGAACTGGCCGTTGGTGGTGGCCATGCCGATCTTCACCGGCTTGGCCGGGCTGAAGCCAGACGCCGCCAGCAGCTTGGTCGCCATCGCCGGGTCATAGGCAAACTTGAACCCATCGACAAAGCCCGGCGTACCCGGCGTCGCCGGCAGCGACAGCGGCACCGCCGCCCCGCCATAGAACGCCTTGCTCAACGCCGCCTTGTCGATGGCGTGATGCGCGGCCAGTCGCACATTCGGGTCGGCAAACGCCTGGTCATTGCGCACCTGCAGCAGGATCACGCGCTGGATCGGGTTCAATTCCCCCTTCAGCCCGGCCACCTTGCCCAACCGCTCCGCCTCCCGCACCGGCACGCCGACCGTAAGATCGATCGAGCCGGACTGGATCGCCGCCACCCGCGCCGACGGGTCCTTGATGATCTCGATCACCACCCGCTTCAGCTTCGGCTTCGGGCCCCAGTAATCCTCGTTGCGCTCCAGCACGATGCGGCCGTTCATCTGGTATTCCACCAGCTTATACGGCCCGGTGCCAATCGGCTTCGCGGCAAACCCCTCCAGCCCGACCTTTTCCATATAATCCTTCGGCACCACGAAGCTGCCGAGGAAGGCCAGCCACACCGGCACGGTCGGCGCGGGCGAATCGAACCGCATCACCGCCTTGGTCGGGCTGATGATCTCGATATCCTTCAACTTGCGGAAGGAATTGGCGATATCCAGCTTCTGGCCAGACTTCACCCGCTCAAAGAAGGTCCAGCGGAAATCGGCGGACGTCATCTTGGAGCCATCATGGAACCGCACATCGTCGCGGAATTCCAGCGCCAGGCTCATGCCATCCGGCGCCAACGTCCAGGCCTTGATCAGGTTCGGGATCAGCTTGAGGCTGGGGCTTTGGTCCAGCGGCTGATCGAACACCATTTTGTAGAGCGCCTGGGCATCCGGCGTAAATCGCTGGTTCGGGTCCCATCCCGTCACATCCGACGGCCAGCCGATGGTGACACTATCCTTGCCCGCGGCCACCGCCGGCAGGCTAGCGAGCAGAGAGGCAAGGCTTGCGCCCTGCGCGAAAACGCGGCGAGATAGCTTTACCATTTGTTCCCCCGTCGGTTGTGGACCCGTCGTAAAAATACTTTAGGCTTGAAATATCGGCGCGGGAAGAGTGAAAATGCTGCGCCTGAATGATGGGCATCGGGGGATGATACTATGGCCGAACGTTCTTTTGCCCGCGAAGTGCAGGACCTCCGGCTCGGGGCAGGCGACGAGTTCCGCGGCGAAGGCATTCTGGCCGTCACCAAGGCGCTGCTGCAAAGCGGCGTCGGCTACGTCGCCGGCTACCAGGGCGCGCCGATCTCGCATCTGATGGACGTGCTGAGCGACGCGCAGGACATTCTCGGCGAACTCGGCGTGCATTTTGAAACCTCCGCCAGCGAAGCCGCCGCCGCCTCCACCCTCGCCGCCTCCGTCAACTACCCCATTCGCGGCGCCGTCACCTGGAAATCCACCGCCGGCACCAACGTCGCCTCCGACGCCCTCTCCAACCTCTCCTCGTCCGGCGTCACTGGCGGCGCGGTGATCATCATCGGTGAGGATTATGGCGAGGGCTCCTCGATCATGCAGGAACGCACCCACGCCTTTGCCATGAAGTCGCAGATGTGGCTGCTCGACCCGCGGCCGAACCTGCCCAGCATCGTCAAAGCGGTGGAAGACGCCTTCGAACTCTCGGAAGCCTCCAACACCCCGGTCATGCTGGAACTGCGCATCCGCGCCTGCCACGTGCACGGCAGCTTCATCACCAAAGACAACCAGAAGCCGAAATACACGGTGCGCGAGGCGCTGGAAAACCCAGTGCGCGACGTCAACCGTATCGTGCTGCCGCCGGCATCCTTCCTGCATGAACAGGACAAGATCAACAAACGCTGGCCGAACGCGGTGAAGTTCATCCACGATCGTGGCCTGAACGAAACCTTTGCCGGCCGGCACAGCCATCTCGGCATCATCCTGCAAGGCGGCATGTACAACGGCGTCATCCGCGCCTTACAGGGCCTCGGCCTGGCCGATGTGTGGGGCAACACACTGGTGCCGCTGCACGTGCTCAACGTCACCTACCCGCTGGTCGATGACGATCTCGCCGCCTTCTGCGCCGGCAAGCAGGCGGTGCTGATGGTTGAAGAAGGCGCGCCGGAATACCTCGAACAGGCACTGAACACCGTGCTGCGCCGGGCGGACATCAACACCAAAATCGCCGGCAAGGACGTGCTGCCCATGGGCGGCGAATATACCGCCGGCGTGCTGTCCGAAGGCCTGCGCAAATTCTTCGACCGTTACGATTCCAGCCTGCTGCACACCCCAGCCCCCTCGCCGGCCAAGGTGCTTGCCTCGGCGGAGGTCAAAGCCCTGGCCACCACCGTGCCGCCCCGCCCGCCCAGCTTCTGCACCGGCTGCCCGGAACGGCCGATCTTCTCCGCCATGACCCTGGCGCAGCAGGAACTCGGCGCCCACCACATCGCCGGCGATATCGGCTGCCATCTGTTCGCCTTGAACGAACCGTTCAACATCGGCTCCTCCACCATGGGCTACGGCCTCGGCCCCTCCTCCACCTCGGCCATGCAAGCCCCCGGCGCCCGGCGCGCCATCGCGGTGATGGGCGATGGCGGCTTCTGGCATAACGGCCTGCTCAACGGCATCGGCAACGCGGTCTACAACGAACATGACGGCGTGGTGGTGCTGGTGGACAACTACTACTCCGCCGCCACCGGCGGGCAGGACATCCTGTCGTCGCGCGCCACCCCGGTCGGCCGGTCCACCAACCACCCGATTGAAGATGCGGTCAAAGGCGTCGGCGCCAAATGGGTCCGCCGGATCGACCGCACCTACGATGTCGGCAAAATGCTCGCCACCTTCCGCGAGGCGCTGACCACCACCGCTACCGGCCCGAAGATCATCATTGCGTCGTCAGAATGCATGCTGAACCGCCAGCGCCGCGAAAAGCCGCTGTTCAACGCCGCCGTCAAACGCGGCGAACGCATGGTCAAACCCCGCTTCGGCGTCGATGAGGATGTCTGCACCGGCGACCACGCCTGCATCCGCATCTCCGGCTGCCCGTCCCTGTCCATGAAGCCCTCGGGCGACCCGCTGAAGGAAGACCCGGTGGCCGCGATCGATAATTCCTGCGTCGGCTGCGGCAATTGCGGCGAGGTGTCGGAGGCCGCCGTGCTCTGCCCATCCTTCTACCGCGCCGATATCGTCAGCAACCCGACCGCGTGGGACCGCATGCTCGCCAATCTGCGCAGTCGCGTGATCGGCTGGCTGCAAGCCCGCCGCGACAGCAACCGCCTCGCCGTGGCGGCCTGAGATGGAACTCGCGCAGGATAAGCCGATCGCCGTTGCCATCACCGCCATGGGCGGCCAGGGCGGCGGGGTGCTGTCGGACTGGATCGTGGCCATGGCGGAAGCCAATGGCTGGCACGCCCAGGCCACTTCCGTCCCCGGCGTCGCCCAACGCACCGGGGCGACGATCTACTACGTCGAACTCATCCGCCCCGTCGCCGGCAAGCACCCGGTGCTGTCACTGATGCCGGTGCCCGGCGATGTCGATGTGGTGGTGGCCGCCGAATTGATGGAAGCCGGCCGCGCCATCCAGCGCGGACTGGTCTCGCCGGATAAAACCGTGCTCGTCGCCTCTACGCATCGGTCGCTGTCGATGCTGGAGAAAATCAAACCCGGCGACGGCACCGCCGACAGCGCCCCGGTGCTCGCCGCCGCCGCCAGCCAGGCAAAACGCTTCGTCGGCGCGGACATGCAGGCCATCGCCGAACGCACCGGCAGCGTCATCTCCGCCTCCCTGTTTGGCGCGCTGGCCGCCTCCGCCGCCTTGCCGTTCCCACGTGAGGCGTTTGAAGCCACCATTCGCGGCGCCGGCGTCGGCGTTACCGCCAGCCTCGCCGCCTTCGCCGGCGGCTTCGATGCCGCATCGGGCATCGCTGCCACCTCCGCCGAGCCGTCCCCCGCCATCCCGCGCCCGGTCGGCGGCAATGATAGCCAACGCCGCCAGGTCGCCGCCCTGTTCGACCGCGCCCACGCCCATCTGCCCACCGCCGCGCACAGCCTGGCCGAAGCCGGCATCGCCCGGCTGCTGGATTATCAAGACCTAGCCTATGTCGAGGAATACCTGCATCTGGTAGAACGCGTCGCCGCCCATCACCCCTCCCTCGCCCCGGAAGCCGCGCGCCAGATCGCGGTTGCCATGGCCTATGACGACGTCATCCGCGTCGCCGAACTGAAAACCCGCGCCAGCCGGTTCGACCGGGTGCGCAAGGAAATCGGCTCCACCGCCGCGCAACTGGTCGATACCACCGAATACATGCACCCCCGCGTGCAGGAAATCTGCGCCACCATGCCCGCCGGGCTGGGCGCCTTCGTGGAACGCAGCCCGCTGCTCTGTAAGCTGCTCGGCGCGCTGTTCGACCATCCACGCCGCATCCGCACCACCACGCTCGCCGGCTTCGTGCCGCTTTATTTTGTCGCCGGGCTGAAATCCCGCCGCCGCACCCTGCTGCGCCATCAGCGCGAGGTCGCGCATCGCGACGCCTGGCTCGCGGTGGTGGAAAGCCACGCGCCGCAAAACCCGGCTCTGGCGCTGGAGATTTTGAAATGCCGCCGCCTGGTCAAAGGCTATAGCGACACGCATAGCCGCGGCAGCAGCAAGTTCGACAAAGTCATCGGCGCCCTGCCATTGCTGGCCGGCCGCGCCGATGCCGCCGACTGGATCCGCCGCCTGCGCGACGCCGCCCTCGCCGATGCCGACGGCAAAATGCTGGATGGCGCCATCGCCACCGTCAGGACGCTGTAACATGCTGACCAACGCCGCCATTGAAGCCCTGGTGCGGGACGATGAAGTGCACCGCGACGCCTACACCTCGCCCGAGGTGTTCGCGCATGAGATGACGCATCTGTTCGCCAACACCTGGGTTTATGTCGGCCACGCCAGCCAGATTGCGGCCGTTGGCGACTTCATCACCACCACCATCGGCACCGCCCCGGTGGTCATGGTCCGCCACACCGACCAGTCCATCCGCGTGCTGCATAATCGCTGCCCGCACAAAGGCACCCGCGTCGCCAACGACCCGTGCGGCAACACCGGCAAATTCTTCCGCTGCCCTTATCATGCCTGGAGCTTCCGCACCGATGGCAGCATCGCCGCCATCCCGCTGCCGCAGGGTTATAACGATACCGGATTTAAGCAGTCCGAAGCCGCCAAGGGCATGACCGCGGTCGGCGCGGTGCATGTGTATCGGGATTTCGTCTTCGCCCGGCTCAGCCCGCACGGCATCGGCTTCGACGATTATTTCGGCGCCTCCCTCTCCAGCCTCGACAACATGGTGGACCGCTCCCCGGTCGGCAAACTGGAAATCGCCGGCGGCGTGCTGCGCTACATGCACAAATGCAACTGGAAGATGCTGGTCGATAACCTGACCGACACCTGCCACCCGATGGTCGCGCATGAAAGCTCCGCCGGCACCGCGGTGGCGCTGGGCAAAACCCTGCCGGCGATGCATCCGGCGGTGGAAATCTACGCACCCTTCATGTCGCCGTATACGTTTTACGAGGGCATGGGCATCCGGGTCTGGCCAAATGGCCACGGCCATACCGGGGTGCAGGGGTCCATCCACTCCAACTATTCCTCGGTCCCCGGCTATTTCGAGCAGATGGTCGCCGCCTACGGTGAAGATCGCGCCAAGGAAATCCTGGGGGAAAACCGCCACAACACCGTCTATTTCCCCAATATGACGATGAAGGGCCCGATCCAGGCGCTGCGCATCTTCAAACCCATCGCCGCCGACCGCACATTGGTCGAATCGTGGACCTTCCGGCTGGTGGATGCGCCAGACCAGTTGCTGGAACGCACCATCCTCTATTCCCGCCTGATCAACGCCCCTTCCTCGCCGGTCGGGCATGATGATCTGGAGATGTACGAACGCGCGCAGGACAGCCTGCACAGCGACGCCAACCCTTGGGTCAACATGCAGCGCCTCGCCCGCCCCGCCGATAGCGGGCCGGTGGTTAACGGCACCTCAGAACTGCAAATGCGCAACCAGTTCCAGGCCTGGAAACATTTCATGACGGTGACGCCATGATCGCCGCACCCGACCTTATCGCCTTCGTCCAGCACGAAGCCCGACTGATCGACGCCCAGCGCTTCGATGAATGGCTGGCGCTGTTCACCGACGATGCGCGCTACTGGATGCCGCTCGACCCGGCGCAAACCGATTACAAACTGCATCAGTCGCTCTATATCGAAGACCCGGTGCTGCTGCGCCTGCGGGTGGAGCGTCTGAAAGGCGCCAAAACCTACTCGCAAAAACCCAAAAGCCGCTGCCATCATCTGCTGCAAACGCCGCTGGTGGAACAGGCCGACCACGCCGCCGGGCGCTACCAGACCTGGACCCCGTTTCATTACCTGGAAACCCGGCTCGACGAACAAACCCTCTACGCCGGCTGGGCCACACACACCCTGGTTGTGGTCGACGGAAATTTACGCATTGAATTGAAACGGATTGATCTGGTGAACCCCGACAGCGCCTTCGGCAGCATTCAGTTGTTCATGTGATGGCCAACACCGTTCACGGCCAGTTCCGCGCCGCCGTCGCCCAGTATCCCGACCGCCCGTTCATGGCGGTGCTGCCGGAAACCGCCGCCGTCTATGGCATTCCGGCCGGCGAAATCACCTACGCCGAGGCCGGCGCGGCGGTGGATGCGCTGATGGCGCGCTACCGTGCCGCCGGCTACGGCCCCGGCCATCGCATCGGCCTGCGGTTGGAAAACCGGCCGGCCATGCTGCTGCATTTCTTCGCGCTCAACGGGCTCGGCGTTTCCATCGTGCCGATCAACCCGGACCTGCGCGCGGCGGAACTGGACTACCTCGTCGCCCACTCGGAAATCGCCCTCGCGGTCGATGCTGCCGCCGGCCGCACGGCGCTGCCCAATGTTCCGGTCATCGGCCCGGACGACGCCCCGCCCCCCGCCCCGCACCCTGCCGGTACCGCGCCGGATGAAGCCGCCTTGCTCTACACCTCCGGCACCACCGGCCTGCCCAAAGGCTGTGTGCTCAGCAACACCTATTTCCTCACCTGCGGGCGCTGGTATCTCGGCATGGGCGGCTATTGCACCCTGCATCCCGGCACCGACCGCATGCTCACCCCGCTGCCGCTGTTCCATATGAACGCGCTCGGCGCCTCCACCATGGCGATGGTCATGTCCGGCGGCTGCCTGATCGTGCTGGACCGCTTCCACCCCACCACCTGGTGGGACAGCGTCGCCCGCGCGGATGCCACCATCGTGCATTATCTCGGCGTCATGCCCGCCATCCTGATGGCCGGCCCGCCGGTGCCGGCCGAACGCGCCCATCGCGTCCGCTTCGGCTTCGGCGCCGGGGTGGACCGCCGCCTGCACGCGGAAGCCGAGGCCCGCTTCGGCTTCCCGCTGATCGAAGGCTGGGCGATGACCGAAACCGGCTGCTCGGTTGGCATCAACGCCAATCACGACCCGCGCATCGTTGGCCAATCCTGCTTCGGCAAGCCCGAACCGCATGTCGCGCTCCGCATCGTCGCCGATGACGGCACGGACGCCGAACAAGGCGAATTGCTGGTCCGCCACGCCGGCCCCGATCCGCGCGCCGGATTTTTCAGCGCATACCTGAAAGACCCGGATGCCACCGCCGCCGCCTGGGAGGGCGGCTGGTTCCATACCGGCGACGTCGTGCGCCGCGATGCCGATGGCATGATGTTCTTCGTCGATCGCAAAAAGAACGTCATCCGCCGCAGCGGCGAAAACATCGCGGCGGTGGAGGTCGAAGGCGTGTTGCAACGCCATCCCTTGGTCCGCGTCGCCGCCGTCGCCCCGGTGGCGGACGATCTGCGCGGCGAGGAGGTGTTCGCCTGCCTCGTCGCCGCCGAACCGATCGCCGACCAGGAAGCGGCGGCGCGAGACATCGTCACCTGGGCGCTCACCCAACTCGCCTACTACAAGCCCCCGGGCTACGTCGCCTTCGTCGATGCCATCCCGGTCACCTCCACCAACAAAATCCAACGCGGCGTGCTGCGCGATGACGTGCGGGCGCTGCTCGACTCCGGCCACGCCATCGACACGCGCGCGTTGAAGCGCCGGTGATGCGGCAGGGCTATGAGGGTATCGTCGTCGCCGCACCCGTTACGGTGCCGTATGAACGCTATTCCATCCACGGCGCGCATGGGTGGATCGGGCGCGCACTGCACGGGCTGCTGCGCGCCGCAGGGCTGAAACCCGCGGACCTCGATGGCGCCTGCCTGTCCAGCTTCACCCTCGGCGCCGATACCGCCGTCGGCCTCACCCAGCATTTCGGCCTCAGCCCGCGCTGGCTCGACCATATCCCGATGGGCGGCGCCGCCGGCGTGGTCGCACTGCGCCGGGCGGCGCGCGCGGTGCAGGCGGGGGATGCGCGCATCGTTGCCTGCGCCGCCGGCGATACCAACGCGCCCGACTCCTTCCGCCACACCGTCGCCGGCTTCAGCCGCTTCGCCATCGATGCCAGCGTGCCCTACGGCTCCGGCGGCCCCAACGCCGCCTTCGCCCTGCTGACAGACGCCTATATGCGCCACACCGGCATCACCCGGGCAGATTTCGGCCGCATCTGCGTCGCCCAGCGCGCCAATGCCCGCCAGTTCCCGCACGCGTTGCTGCGCCAACCGCTCAGCCTGGACCAGTACCTGTCCGCCCGCATGGTGTCAGACCCGATCGCGCTGTTCGACTGCGTCATGCCCTGCGCCGGCGCCGAAGCGGTGCTAGTGATGCACGAGGCCACCGCTCGCGACCTCGGCCTCGCCTACGCCCATCTGCGCGGCGCCATTGAACGCCACAACGCCTACCCGGAAGACCCGGTGCAGTTGCGCGGCGGTTGGGCGATGGATTGCGCCGAGCTCTACGCCCAGGCCGCCACCACGCCGGCCGGCATCGGCCTGCTGCAAACCTATGACGACTATCCCGTCATCATCGCGCTGCAACTCGAAGGCCTCGGCTTTTGCGCCCCCGGAGAGGCCAAGGACTTCATCCGCGCGCACGACCTGCGGCTGGAAGGGGACTTTCCGCATAACAGCTCCGGCGGCCAGCTTTCGGCCGGCCAAGCCGGCGCGGCCGGCGGCTATATCGGCCTGACCGATGCGGTGCGCCAACTCATCCGCACCCCGCTCGGCCCGCAAATCCCCGGCCTGCAACGCGCCCTGGTTAGCGGCTTCGGCATGATCAACTACGATCGCGGCCTGTGCAGCGGCGCTGTCATTCTGGAGGCCGCATGATCCCGCCGCGCCGGCCACGTAATCCGACCCTGCTGCCGCAAGCCGCACTCGCCCCACCGGCGTTGCGCAGCCGGCAAGCCACCGGCCTCGCGGTCGCCGCCGCCCAAGGCCGCTTCATGCTGCAGGTCTGCGACGATTGCGGCCGCACCTGCTACCCGCCGCGTGAAGCCTGTAACGTCTGCCTCTGCGCCAATCTGCGCTGGCGCGATGTGCCAACCGGCGGTGTGGTCAGCGCGCAGACCACGGTGCGGATCAGCATGGACCCGTATTTCCGCCCGCGCACACCCTGGCGCGTCGGCACGGTGCGGCTGGATTGCGGGCCGGATGCGGTGGTGCATCTGCACGCCTCCCTGGCGCCGGGGGACCGCACCCGCCTGACGCTGAAACTGGACAAAGCCGGCCAGGGCGTCATCTTCGCCCTGCCCCCTTCGGACACACCGGACATGCCGACCGACCAAGCCTTGCGTGAAACCACCTGCGACCCGCGCGGCCGCCGAGTGCTGGTCACCGACGGGCGCACCCCGTTCGGCCAGGACCTCGCCCGCACCCTGATCGCGGCCGGGGCCGAGGTGTTTCTCGGCCTCGCCGCCCCCTGGCACCCCTTCCCCGGCCAGGACAGCCTGCCGGGCACCCCGGTCACGCTAGACCTGACGGACAGCCGCAGCACCGAGATTTGCGCCGCCGCCATCGCCGGGCGGGTGGATATCATCGTCAACAATGCCGGCGATTTCCGCCCCGGCCATCCCGGGCTGGACGATGCGCGGCTGGCGATGGAAACCACTTACCTCGCCGCCGCCCGGCTGGCGAAGTATTTCCTGCCCGCCTTGCAGGCGCGCGGGGGGGACGGCCCTTACGCCGCCTGCGCCTGGGTCAACGTGCTGTCCATCGCCGGGTTGGTGCCAGATCCGGCCTATCCCTCCGCCTCCGCCGCCCACGCCGCCGCCCTGGCGCAGATCCAGGCCTTGCGCCCATCGCTGCGGCCACTGAAACTCATCACCGCCTTCGTCGGCCCGCTGGATGACCAGTGGCACCAGGCTCTGCCGCCGCCGAAGGTAAGCCCGGCCCAACTCGCCAGCGCGGTGCTTACCGCGCTGCGCAACGGGCAGGAAGACATCGCCGTCGGCGATCTGGCGCGCCATACTCTGGCGCTCTGGCACGACAATGCCGCTATAACCCTTCGCCGCTAACCCAACGGGAGCCTCCCACGATGAGCAGCCTCGCAGCCTTCGCCGCCGATCTCGCCACCGGCAAGATCAAAGTCGTCGATCTGACCCACACGCTTTCGCCGGATTTCCCCACCATCGTGCTGCCGCCGGAATTCGGCCAATGTGCGCCCTTCCGGTCGGAAGTCATCTCCCGTTACGATGAAAACGGCCCGGGCTGGTTCTGGAGCAACATCACCGTCGGCGAGCACACCGGCACCCATTTCGACGCGCCGATCCATTGGGTCACCGGCAAGGACCTGCCGAACAACACCACCGACACCATTCCCCCGGCCGATTTCGTCGCCCCAGCTTGCGTGATCGACTGCTCGGCCGATGCCGCCAATAACGGCGACTTCATCCTGACCGTCGCGGTGCTGGAAGCCTGGGAAGCCAAAAACGGCCGCATCCCCAAGGGCAACTGGATCTTCTTCCGCACCGACTGGTCCAAGCGCAAAGGTGCGGCCTATGCCAACGTGCTGGCCGATGGCGCCCACACCCCCGGCCCGGACGCGGCGGCGGTGCAGTGGATGATCGATCGCGGCTGCATCGGCTTCGGGGTGGAAACCATCGGCACCGATGCCGGCCAGGCGCACACCTTCACCCCGATGTATCCGGCCCACACGCTGATGCACGGTGCCGGCCGCTACGGCCTGCAATGCATGTGCAACCTCGATCAACTGCCGGCCACCGGGGCGATCATCGTCGCCGCGCCGCTGAAGATCGAAGGCGGCTCGGGCAGCCCGCTGCGCGTGCTGGCGCTGATCCCGGCGTGATGCCCACCGCGGTTGTCACCGGCGCGTCCTCCGGCATCGGGGCCGCCACCGCGCGGGCGCTGCTCGCCGCCGGTTACACCGTGGTATCGCTGGCGCTGGATGTGCCGGATTGGACCCATCCAGCGCTGCACGCCCTCCGGGTGGATCTCGGGGACCCCGAGGCCACCCGCGCGGCGGCGGCCGATATTGCCGCCCGCTTCCCGGTCAGCCATCTCGTGCACTGCGCCGGCGTCATCCGCCCCGCCCTATTGCCCGCTGTGCAACCGGCCGATCTGCACGCGCTGACGGACCTGCACCTCACCGCGCCGCTGCTGTTGCTTCAGGCCGTGCTGCCCGGCATGCAAGCCCGCCATTTCGGCCGGGTGGTGCTAGTCTCCTCGCGCGCCGCCCTCGGCCTGCAAACCCGCAGCGCCTATTCCGCCACCAAAGCCGGCATGATCGCGCTCGCCCGCACCTGGGCGCTGGAACTGGCCGGGGACGGCATCACCGTCAACGCCATCGCCCCCGGCCCGATCGGCGGTACGGCGATGTTCCACGCCGTGGTGCCAGCCGGCAGCGAAACCGAGGCGAAACTCGCCCGCAATATCCCGGTCGGCCGCCTCGGCACCCCGGAGGATATCGCCCGCGCGGTGCTGTTCTTCGCCGCACCAGAGGCCGATTTCATCACCGGCCAAACCCTGTTCATCTGCGGCGGCGCCAGCGTCGGCACTTTGGGGATCTGATCTTGCCCGACCATCTCCTGCTCCTTCTCGCCGCCGGCCTGCTGGCGGGCGCGATGAACGCCGTGGCTGGCGGCGGCACCTTCGTCACCCTGCCCGCTCTGGTCTTCGCCGGCCTACCCGCGGTGGCCGCCAATGCCTCCTCCACCATCGCGCTGTTCCCCGGCACAGTGGCCAGCACCTTCGCCTATCGCGCCGACATCGAGGCCCCGGCCGGCCTGTCGCCGCCGCTGATGCTGGCCATCAGCCTTGTCGGCGGCCTGGTCGGCGCGTTGCTGCTGCTGTTTACCCCGTCCTCAGCGTTTGACGTCATTGTGCCGTGGATGCTGCTGTTGGCGAGCCTGGTGTTCGCCTTCGGCAAAAAATGGGGGGAAGTCTTGCGCCGCCGCGTGCATATCGGGCGCGGTGCGGTGCTGGGCATCCAGTTTCTGCTGGCGACTTACGGCGGCTATTTCGGCGCCGGCGTCGGCATCATGATGTTGGCCACCTGGTCGCTGTTCGGCCTGACGGACATCAAGGCCCTCAGCGGCATCCGCACCTTTCTGGTCAGCGCCTGCAATGGCGTGGCCGTGATCTGCTTCGTCCTGTCCAGCCTGGTCTGGTGGCCGCAAACCTTCGCCGTCATGCTCGCCGCCATCATGGGCGGCTATCTCGGCGCCCGGCTGGCCCGCATGCTCCCCGCCGCGCCAACCCGCACCGGCATCGCCATCTGCAACTTCGCGATGACCGCGGTGGTGTTCTGGCGTGCGTTCCTGTAGCCGCTACAGGATCGCGATCGCCTCAATTTCCACCATCGCCTCCGGCTCCACCAGCGCCGATACCCCGATGACCGACATGGTGGGATAATTGCGCCCCATCACCTCGCGCCACACCGGGCCCAATTCGCGCGCCTGTTCCCGATATGCGGCGATATCGGTCACATACCACGTCAGCCGGGCGATATTTTCCGCCGTGCCGCCCGCTTCCGCCAACACGGTCAGGATGTTGCGCAGCGCCTGCGCGGTTTGCGCCACAAAGCTGGGCGGGAATACCCCCGCCTCATCCCAGCCAATCTGGCCGGCCAGCACCACCAGCCGTCCGTCACCCATCATGCCATTGGCGTAGCCTTTCGGGCGCGGCCAATGCGGCGGCTGCAGCACGGCAAGTTTGGTGTCAGTCATGTTCAACGCTCCTGTTACGCACCGAGCTTTTCAACCGCCCGAGGCCGTCCATCAATCGTCGCATGTCCACCGCATCAAGCCCGGCCACCAATTCGGCGATCCAGTCCGCATGCGCGGTAGCAATTTCGGCAAAACTGCGCCGGCCATCCGGCGTCAGCCGCACATAGGTCGTGCGTCGGTCGGCGGGGTCGGAAAAACTCTCGACCATCCCCTGCGTCACCAGCAACTTCACCAGCCCGGTCACGTTGCCGTTTGATACCATCATCCGTTGCGACAACTGCCCCAACGTCATCCCGTCCGGCGCTTTGTCCAGTTGCGCCAGCAAATCGAACCGCGGCAAGGTCACATCAAACCGCGCCCGCAATCGGCGGCGAATCTCACGCTCGATCATGGTGCTGCAGGTCAGCAGGCGCAGCCACAGCCGCAATTCCTGCTTGTGGTCGTCCGCCTCCCCCGCGCGGGTTTCAATGTCCAGCACCACGTTCAATGCAGCACTTCCCCGCCCGAAATCGCAATCGCCTGCCCGGTCATCGCATCGCTGCCGGGGCGGCACAGCCACAGCACGGCGGCGGCCACCTCATCGGGCTGCACCAGCCTGCCCTGCGGATTGCCCTTGGTGAAATCGCGCCGCACCTCCGCCTCCGTCTTGCCGGTCTTGGCCATGATGGTGGCGAAGCTGTTGGTCAGCAACCGGGTCTCGGTATAGCCCGGGCACAGCGCATTCACCGTCACCGCGGATTTCGCCACTTCCAGCGCCAGCGCCCGGGTCAGCCCGACCACGCCATGCTTGGCCGCGACATAGGCCGCCACATACGGATAGCCAGTCAGCCCGGCGGTGGAGGCGATATTGATCACCCGGCCCCAGCCACGCTTGGTCATCGCCGGCAGCACCGCCTGCGTCACCTCGAACACCGCCGTCAGGTTCACCGCCAGCATGCGGTCCCACATGTCGCGCGTCAGGCGTCCAAATGGCGCCGTCTCCGCCGCCCCGGCATTGTTGACCAGAATGGCGATCGGCCCATGCGCCGCCTCCGCCCGGTCAATCGCCGCGCGCACGGATGCCGCATCGGTTACATCGGCCTGCTGGTAAAACGGGTCGCTGCCGGACCGCCGGCCCAATACCGTCACCACCGCGCCCGCCGCGCGCAGCGCGTCAACGATGGCAGCGCCAATGCCGCTGCCCCCCCCGGTGACCAACGCGTGTCGCCCGGCCGGATCCATGTCGGTGTTCCCCCTTTTGAACGGTTGCATTTCACCATTGCGCGGGTGATATTTCAAGCTTAAAATATCTCGAAATCGGCGATGGAGGATGCAATGCGCGTAGCAGTCCTGGGTGGTGGACCGGCGGGGCTTTATTTCGCCATCCTGTTACGGAAATTGCGCCCTGACAGCGACATCACCGTCTACGAACGCAACCGCCCGGACGACACGTTCGGCTTCGGCGTCGTGTTCTCCGACGCCACGCTGGATATTTTCGAGCGGTATGACATGCCGAGCTACCAGGCCATCACCGCCAATTTCGCCTATTGGGACGATATCGAAATCCGCTTCAAAGGCACCACCCACCGCGTCGGCGGCAACGGCTTCTGCGGCTGCTCCCGCCGCACCCTGCTGATGATCCTGCACCGCCGTGCCCTCGGCCTCGGCATCAAGATCAACTTCGAACAGAATATCGACGATCTGTCCGCCTTCGTCGATATGGACCTGATCATCGCCGCCGACGGCATCAATTCCTTCGTGCGCGAGGGCCACAAGGCGCATTTCGGCACCACGGTCGATCTGCGCCCGAACCGTTTCCTCTGGCTCGGCAGCACCAAGCCGCTGGATGCGTTCACCTTCAGCTTCCGCCAAACCGAACACGGCGTGTTCATCGCCCACGCCTACCAGTATGAACAAGGCCGCTCCACCTGGATCTGCGAAACCGACGCCGACACCTTCGCCCGCGCCGGGCTCGACGCGATGGACGAACAGCAATCGGCCGATTTTGTCGCCCGGATCTTCGCCGAGGATCTCGACGGGCACGACATCATCACCAACCGCGCCGTCTGGCGCCGCTTCCCCGCCATCCGCAACGCCCGCTCCACCTATCTGAAATCCGAAGGTGCACCGGCCGATCTGGTGTTGCTGGGCGATGCCAAATCCACCGCGCATTTCTCCATCGGCTCCGGCACCAAGCTGGCAATGGAAGACGCCATCGCGCTGTTCGAATGCGTCAAAGCCACCGCCACCATCCCCGAAGCCCTGGCGGCGTTTGAGCGGGACCGCAAAGGCGATGTCGAACGCATCCAGCACGCCGCCGAAGTCTCGCTGGTCTGGTTCGAGCATCTGGACCGGTTCTGGAACATGGACCCGAAGCAGTTCGCCTTCGGCCTGATGACGCGGTCGAAATCCATCACCTACGACAATCTCAAGCTGCGGGCGCCCGAATTTGTGGCCGAGGTGCAGGCGATGTTCGCCGACAAGGTGCGCGCGGCCGGCCTGCCGGCCAAGGCCGCGCCGCCGATGTTCCAACCCTTCGCCTTGCGCCAGATGCAGTTGGAAAACCGCGTCGTGGTCTCG
Source organism: uncultured Rhodospirillales bacterium (assembly GCA_903893975.1). GTDB lineage: Bacteria > Pseudomonadota > Alphaproteobacteria > Acetobacterales > Acetobacteraceae > CAITOL01. Next base: position 38,577 of record CAITOL010000105.1, read on the forward strand.
CCAATGTGCATGTATTCCGCCAAGGACGGCGTGCCCGGGGATTGGCACATGGTGCATTACGGTGCGCGCGCCATGGGCGGTGCGGGGCTGATCTTCACTGAAATGACCGATATTTCGGCCGATGCCCGCATCACCCCGGGCTGCGCGGGCATGTATACCGATGAACAGCAGGCCGCCTGGGCGCGCATCACCAGCTTCGTGCATGCCCACACCCCGGCCAAACTCTGCCTGCAACTCGGCCATGCCGGGCGCAAGGCGGCGACCAAGCTGATGTGGGACGGCATGGACCGCCCGCTGGACGATGGCGCCTGGCCGATCATCGCACCCTCCCCCCTGCCCTATTACCCGGAAAGCCAGACCCCGCGCGAAATGACCCGCGCCGATATGGATGCGGTGCGCGACGGCTTTGTCGCCGCAACCCTGCGCGCCCTCGCCGCCGGGTTCGACATGGTGGAACTGCATTGCGCCCACGGCTATCTGCTCGGCAGCTTCATCTCCCCGCTGACCAACCACCGCAGCGATGCATATGGCGGCAGCCTGGAAAACCGGCTGCGCTTCCCGCTGGAAGTGTTCACCGCCATGCGCGCGGTCTGGCCGGCGGCGCGGCCCATGTCGGTGCGCGTCTCCGCCACCGACTGGGCGGCCGGCGGTATCACCGGTGACGACAGTGTGGAGATCGCCCGCGCCTTCACCCGTGCCGGCTGCGACCTGATCGATGTATCCACCGGGCAAACCGTGGCCGACGCCGAACCGGTTTATGGCCGCATGTTCCAGGTGCCGTTCAGCGACCAGATCCGTAACGATGGCGGCATCGCCACCATGTGCGTCGGCAATATCACCACCGCCGATCAGGTGAATACCATTCTCGCCGCCGGGCGGGCGGATCTGGTGGCCCTGGCACGCCCGCATCTGGCAGACCCGTATTTCACCCTCAACGCCGCGGCGCAATACGGGGTCAAACCGCCGATCCACACGCCGCAATACCAGCCCGGCGTGTCGCAACTCTATCGCAACGCGGCGCAAACCCAGGCGGAACTTACCCAGTTCAAACTCGCCACCAAACCGAAGACGCACAACCCCGCCGAGTTGCGCGCCTTCGAGGAATAGGCCCTACCCCTCCCGCAGCCGGAAGCGTTGCAGCTTTCCGGTTGCGGTTTTCGGCAAGGCGGCCACGTAGTCGATGGCGCGCGGATATTTGTAAGGCGCAATCGTTGCCTTAACGAAATCCTGCAAATCCGTGGTCAGCGCCGCATCGCCGGTATGGCCCGGCGTCAGCACGATGAACGCCTTCACCAGCATGCCGCGCGCCGGGTCCGGCCAGCCGATCACCGCGCATTCGGCCACCGCCGGATGCAGCATCAGCGCCGCCTCCACCTCCGGCCCGGCAATGTTGTAGCCAGCGGACACGATCATGTCGTCCGATCGCGCCTGGAACCAGAAATACCCATCCGCATCGCGGATATAGGTATCCCCCGTCAGGTTCCAGCCGCCCTGCACGTAGCTCGCCTGGCGTGGATCATCGAGGTATTTGCACCCGGTCGGCCCGCGCACCGCCAACCGGCCCGGCGTGCCATCCGGCACTTCGTTCAACTCTGCATCAACGACTTTCGCCTCATACCCCGGCACCGGCTTGCCGGTCGCCCCGGCGCGGGTGTCCTCCTCGCGTGCGGCGATGAAGATGTGGAACATCTCGGTGGAGCCGATCCCGTCCAGCATCCGAATGCCGGTCGCGCCCAGCCAGGCATCAAACGTCGCCTTCGGCAGCGTTTCCCCGGCCGAGACGCATTTGCGCAAGCGGGAAAAATCGCGCCCGGCGAGCTTGCCCAGCATCACCCGATACGCCGTGGGCGCGGAAATGCACACCGTCGCGCCGTATTGCGGAATGGCCTGCAACAGATCATCCGGCCCCGCCCGTTCCAGCAGCACCGCGCTGGCGCCGACATGCAGCGGAAACAGCAGCAGGCCGCCGAGGCCAAAGGTAAAGGCCAGCGGCGGGGAGCCGATAAAGCGGTCCGCCGCCACCGGGCGCAGCACCTGGGCGCCATAGGCATCGCACACCGCCAGCAAATCCCGATGGAAATGCATCGAGCCCTTGGGCACGCCGGTGGTGCCAGAGGTAAACCCGATCAGGCACACATCACCGGCCGCCGTATCCACCGCGTCGAACTGGTCGGACGCCGCATCCATCAGCGCCTCCAGCCCATCCGCCGCCGCATCGCCGAAATAGCCCACCGGCCCCAAAGCGGGGGACAGCATGCGCGTGCCTTCCAACTCGTCTCGCAAATGCACATCGCACAACGCCAGGCTGATCCGGGCCTTTTCCATCGGGTACGTCAGTTCGCGCGCCCGCAGCATCGGCATCGTCGGCACCGCAATCGCCCCGGCCTTGATCACCGCCAGCAGGCAGGCGGCCAGCATCGGCCCGTTCGGCGCCCGCAACAACACCCGTTGCCCTGGGGTAATGCCGTAATGCTGCACCAGCACGTTGGCGATGCGGTTCACCTTGGCCTGGGTCTCCGCGTAGCTCCATTCCACCCCGGCGCCGATCAGGCATGGCCGCCCGCCCTCGCCCGCACGCACCCAATGGTCGAGCAGCCGGGTCACGCAATTCAGCCGGGGCGGATACTGCAATTCCGGCAGCGTAAAGATCAGGTCAGGCATCGCCGCGGCGGCCGGCAGATGCGAACGGGCGAAATCGTCAGTGATGGTCATGCATCCCCCTTGCGCCGCCCCCGCGCAGGCATCCGCGGCGCGAGGCGATCATCATCCGTCAGAAAGCGCGCCACCGACCGTTCGGTGGCCGCCAGATGCGCATCCATCAACGCCGGTGCCGCAACCTTGTCGCGCGCCAGTACCGCGCGCGCAATCGCATCATGCTCCGCGCCGATATCGCGCACCTCGGCCTCCGCCTCACGATGGCGCAGCAGGCGAATTTTGCGGTATCGGGCGGAGTGGTCAACCAGCGTGTTCCAGAACCGCAGCTTCCATTCCGACCCGCAGGCGGCCACCAGGGCGGCATGAAACCGGCGATGCAGCACCTCCCACCCCGCCGCCGCGTCCCGATCCTCGGCCGAGGCCGGTAACTGCGCGCGGGTCAGCAGGTGCAGGGCGGTGACAATCTCGGCTTCCCAGTTCGCATCGCCCAACTCCATCGCCCGCAGCAGGCACAGCCGCTCTATCTCCCGCCTCGTCGCCATCAGATCCGCCAGCGCGGCGGCGGTGGCCGGGGTCACGCGCGAGCCACGATGGGTTTCCGCCTCCACCAACCCCTCGCTAGACAGCCGCATCAGCGCCTCGCGAATCGGGGTCAGCCCCAGCCGGAACCGCTCCTGCAACGCAGCCGCACTCAATCGATCTCCGGGCATCAGCGCGCCATGCAGAATTTCGTCGCGCAGGCACAGATAAGCGCGATCCGTTTGGGTCGTCGGGTCGATCAGAGCGTCGGGCATAGGTCGAATTTCATATTGACAGCACTATTTTATAAAATCACTCTGCGCCAACTGCAAGGAGAGAAACATGCCCGCCACCTGGTCGCTTGCCACCATCGCCACCGCCAATGGGCCGGTCGGCTGCATCGAACACGGCGGCACGCTCTACGCCCTTGCCCCCAGCCTCGCCCGCGCCGGCCTGCCCGGCATCGCCGATGTGGCCAGCCTGTTCGCCGATTGGGACGGCGCGCGCGCCGCCCTGGACCGCGCCGCCAGCCAGCTCGCCGCCGCCGATATCGTCACCGGGCCGCGTTTGGCGCCGTTGCTCTATCCTGGCAAAATCATGTGCGCCGGCGCCAATTATTTCGACCATCTGGCCGAAATGGGCATGCCCGGCGCCAAAAAAGCCGACCAGCGGCTGTTCTTCTTCATGAAGCCGCCGCGCAACGCCGTGGTGGGCGAAGGCGACACCGTGTGCATGCCCATTGGCACCCAGGCGTTTGATTGGGAGGTGGAACTGGCACTGGTCATCGGCAAACGCGCCCGCAACGTGTCGGTGGCAGACGCGATGTCCCACATCGCCGGCTACACGGTGGCGATCGATTTTTCCGCCCGGGACCATAACCGCGCGCCGGAAACCTTCTACAAGCTCGACTGGGTGGCCGGCAAAGCCAACGACACGTGCTGCCCGCTCGGCCCGCGCTTCGTGCCCGCCGCCGCCATCGCCAACCCGCAGGATATCGGCCTGCAACTCTCGGTGAACGGCGAGGTCAAGCAGAACGGCCGCTCGACGGATATGATCTTCTCGATCGCCGAACAAATCGCCACCGCCTCGCGCATCATGACGCTCGACCCCGGCGACCTGATCCTGACCGGCACCCCGGCCGGCGTCGGCGTGCCGAAAGGCACCTTCCTCAAGGTCGGCGACACCGTGGAAGCCAGCATCGACGGTATCGGCACGCTCGCCGTGCGCATTCAACCCGCCAACGGATAGGAAACGCCGCCATGATCACCCGTCGTCATTTCTCCGCCGGTCTTACTGCTGGTCTGCTCGCCACCCCCGCGCTGGCGCAATCGGCCGCGACCGTGCGCATTTCCACCGCCTCCCCGCCCGCCGATTTTCTGACCAAAGGGCTGGAAGCGTTCAAGGCGCAGGCCGAAGCCGCCAATGTCGGGCTGAAGCTTGAAGTGCATCCCGCCTCCACTCTGTTCAAACAGGGTGCGGAGGTGCAGGCGCTGCAGCGCGGCAACCTGGAAATGAGCACGATGACCACCTTCGAGGTGGCGCAGCAACTGCCCGCCTTCGGTTTCTTCAACCGTGGCTACCTGTTCCGCGACTACACCCATCTGCGCCATGTGTTCGATGGCCCGATCGGCGCGGACTACTTCAAAATCGTCGCCGACAAGATGGGCATCGTCATCCTGTCCACCGCCTATCTCGGCACCCGCCACGTCGCCCTGGCGAAAAAGCGCGCGGTGAAAGGCCCGGCCGATCTGGCCGGCGCCAAATTGCGCATGCCGGCCGGCCCGGAATGGCTGCTGCTGGGCAAAACCCTCGGCGTCAGCCCGGTGCCGATGGGCATGCCGGAAGTGTATCTGGCGCTGAAAACCGGCACCATCGACGGTCAGGAAAATCCGCTCTCCATCTTCAAAGCCGCCAAGCTCTATGAAGTCAGCGAACAGGTGATCCTGACCGCGCACATGCTGCAACCGGTGTTCTTCAGCATCGCCAAACCGGCTTGGGACAAACTGTCGCCCGCCCAACAGGATGCACTGCGCAAAGCCGCCATCGCCGGCGCCAGATATAACGACGACAGCCGCCTGAACGACGAAACCACCGCCGCCGAGGATGTCAAAGCCCGCGGCGTGGCGGTGGATAAAATCGACCTCGCCCCCTTCCGCGCCGCCGCCGATGTCGCCTATGGCGATAACGACGTCACGGCCGCCTGGGATAAAGCCTGGCTGAAGCGGGTGGTGGAGACGGCGTGAAGCGCCTCGCCCGCAGCATCGCGGCGGTGATGTTCGCCGCCGTGTTTCTGGTGTTCTGCTACAAAATCGTCATGCGCTACGCCGCGCATGACGCTGTGGCCTGGGCCGATGAAATCTGCGTTGTGCTGTTCATCTGGGTGGTGTTCTGGGCGAACGCCTTCCTGGTGCCAGACAGCGCGCAAATCCGGTTCGATCTGCTGTGCCGCGCGTTGCCGCCTGGTGGCGTGCGCGTGGTCACCGTGGCGCGCAACCTGCTGGTCGGCGGCCTGCTCGCCGCCGCTCTGCCGGGGGTGGTGGACTACACACTGTTTTTATGGCGCGAGCGCACCCCGGTGCTGGGCCTGCGGCAGGATTATATCTACGCCTGCTTCGCCTTGTTCATCGCCGCCGCGTTGGTGCGGATGGCGGTGCAGATCTGGCGCCTGTGCGGCCGCCGCTGGCAATCGGAACTCTAAGCATGGGCCTCGCCATTCTGCTCAGCCTGTTCCTGCTCGCCGCGGTGCTGGGCGCACCAATGGGGCTGTCGATGATGGCCGCCGGCTTCGGCTACATGCTAGCAACGCATCAGGATGTCGGGCTGGTGGTCGATCAGACCATGAACGGGCTCTACAACTCCTACCTGCTGATCGCGGTGCCGCTGTTCATTTTCGTCGCCAATGTGATGAACGCCAGCGGCGTGATCGAAAAGCTGCTGGCCTTCGGCGCGGCCATGGTCGGCCGCTTCCCCGGTGGCCTCGCGCAGGTCAACGTGGTCAGCAACCTGATCTTCTCGGGCATGAGCGGCAGCGCGGTGGCGGACGCCGCCGGCCCCGGCCTGATCGTGGCGCGGATGATGGTCAAAGGCGGGCGCTACCCGGCCGGCTTCGCCTCCGCCACCTCTGCCGCCTCGGCCACGATCGGGCCACTGGTGCCACCGTCGATCCCGATGATTTTCTACGCGCTGATCGCCAATGTGTCGGTCGGCGCCATGTTCTTGGGCGGCCTGCTGCCCGCCGGCCTGATGGCGGCCGCCCTGATGGTGGCCATCTGGATCATCGCCCGCAGGCGCGGCTTCCCGCGGGAAGCCGCGGTCGCCTGGGCCGCCATTCCCGGCATTTTCCTGCGCGCGCTGCTGCCCTTGGCGCTGCCGGGGATTTTGCTCGGCATCATCTATTCCGGCATCGCCACCCCGACGGAAGCCGCCGCCATCGGCGCCGCCTACGCGCTGGTGCTGGCCTTCATCGTCTATCGCAGCATGAGCGTGGCGCAGCTGGTCACCGCCATTCACGAAACCGTGCGCACCACCGCGATGATCGGGCTGATGATGTCCGGCGCCTTCGTGTTCAACTATGCCGTCGCCAACGAAAACCTGCCCAACAGCATCAGCGCCACATTGCTGAGCTGGCACATGTCCGCCACTGGGTTTCTGCTCTCGGTCAACCTGCTGATGCTGCTGCTGGCGGTGATCCTCGACGAAATCACCATCCTGCTGGTGATCGTGCCGCTGCTGGTGCCAATCGCCGCCTCGCTGGGCATCGATCTGGTGCATTTCGGCGTGGTGGTGGTGCTGAACATGATGGTCGGGCTCGCACTGCCGCCGCACGGGCTGCTGCTATTCGTGATGTCCGGCCTGACTGGCACGCCCATTGCCGCTATTTTCCGCGAAATTCCGCCCTTCATCATCACCATGCTGGTGGTGCTGCTGGCGATGACCCTGCTGCCGGATGCCGTGCTGTGGCTGCCTAAAGTGGCGGGGATGCTGAAGCCGTAGCCGCATCATCGGTGCGGCGAATGGCAAGATCGGTCAGCCGCAGATCAGCAACCGCCGCGTAGCGCACCCGCACCTCGATGTTCAACGGCGGCCCCGGCGCGACGGTAAACGCCCCGCCGCGCATCACCAACGCGGCCTCCGTCCCCATAACCATGCCATCGGCCAGGATGCGCTGGCCATAATCGGTGCTGACGTCCCACGCCCCCACCACCGCATCCGGGCTGGCGGGGCTGGCGAGTTGCAGCAGCACTGCATAGTCCCCCGGCGGCAGATCGATATAGGGGCCAAACGCCAGATAGCCTTCCGGGTCCACCCCGGCTTGCGCCATCCGCTCGAAATTCGCTTTGGCCTGCCCCACATCGCTCGGCAGCGCGGCGGCGCGGAAATACCAGGCGCTGGCCGGTGGCGTCGGGTCCGGCACCAGCGCCGCGCCGCCCACCAGCGCCACGGCCGCCGCCGGCGCATCCAATTCCACCTCGCACAGGTAGCCGGCGAAATGCTGGCCATAAAACCAGTCGCGGCTGGAACAGGTCAGCCCGAGAAAATACCGGCCATCCCAGGCGAACAGCCCGGTCGGGTCGATAATATGATGCCCGAGCCGCTCAAACGCCGGGGTATCAAACGCCAGATCCAGGCTGAAGCGGCCAGTATCCAGGGAAAAATTCCAGCCAAACGGAAAATGCCGCCCGGTATCCACCGTGGCATGGCCCCAGCCCCGCACCACACCGGCAACGACGATGGCCGCCCCGCCGCCACGATAGCGGGTAAAGTGATCATGCCCGGTCACCTCGCGCAGCCCGACCGCACGCTCAAACACAACCTCCGCCCGCCCGGTGGCAACATCGATGTGCAGCACGCGGAACGGTTGAAACCCGTGCACCGCGTAAAGTTCGCCGTTGTGCACGAAAGGCTGCCAGTTCTTGCCGTATTGCGGCCGGGTCCAGCCGGTCACCTCCACATTGCGCGCCACGTCGGCGTCCACATCGTAGAGGATGTAATTCGCGTCCTGCCCCGGCGGCACCGCGCTCAGCATATACGGCCGGTCCCGCACCACCACCAGGCGCGGGTCCTCGCCCGCCGCCTGGCAGCGCCAGGCCGGCGCATTCGCCCAGTTGCCAGCCGCCAGGTCGAACCGCCGCATCCATATTTCGCTGTCGTAATGGGCGGCGAAATCCGCGCCGCCGTACATATCCACCAGCACATGCCGCCGAAACGCGCACAGCACCTCGCCACGGCACACGGCGAAACTATGGAACATATCGGCCGCCTCGCCGATCTGCACCAACTGCGCGTAAACCTGCGTGCGGCGAATGATACGCATGTGACCCTCGGCCCTGATCGTACCACCCTGGCGGCTGGCGTCAGGCGAAGCTTACGCGAAACAAAAATCCGTTACAATTCACTGCCGTCAGCGCGCAGCCCCGCCGTGGGTATCCCGCCTTGCGCCCGCGCCACTCGGCCGATCTGCTCCATCGCCTGGGAGGCAAACAAGACCCCCGCCGGAGAGGTTTCCAGCCCCGCCGCGCGCAAGGCCTCCAACGTCCAGGTATTGCAGGTATAGGTCCCGTCATACGACGCCGAGGACGCATAGACCCGCATGTTCCATTCCGGTGCGTCGCGCAGCATCTGGATGCTGGCGACATCATCTTTGTGGAAATCGTTCCAGATGAAGTCCATCAGCCGCTCCAGCCCCGCGCGGCTCACCCGCAAATGGGTGGCGTGCATCTTGGCGTCGCCCTCGGTCAGCGCGTCGCTATGGCCGATCACCATGACAATCCCGGGCCCGGGCAAAATGGCGATCAGATTATCCAGCGCGTTGTGCTTTTCCTGCAATTCATAGCGCCGCTCGCCAAAGCTGAAACTCAGCCAGGTCGCGGCGGGAAAGCTGGCGCGCAGGTCGCGCAAACCGCCATCGAGGCTGCTGGCCGGCAGCAGAATTTCCGTGTGCCAGCCATCATCCAGCACCACCACATCCTCGCTCGGCGGTGCCACCGGCACCGGTGCGGCGGCATCCAGCAAACGGCCCGCAGCGCAGCCGGACAGCGCCACCGCCATCAGCCCCACCAGCACCGCCCGCCGGATCACCGCCGCGCCCCGGCTCAGAATTCGAGCGAGGTTGCCTGCACCACCAACGGCAGGGTGCGGACCATGGCCAACACATCCTCCGCCACCGGCTCATCAACCGAAACCAGGCAGATCGCATCCCCGCCCGCTTCGGCGCGGCCAAGGTGGAAGGTGGCGATGTTGATCCCCGCCCCGGCCAACGTGGCGCCAAACCGGCCGATGAAGCCCGGCTTATCCTGATTGGTCACATAGAGCATGTAATGGCCGAAATCGGCCTCCACCTTGATGTCCTTGATCTCGACACTGCGCGGCCGCGACCCGGCGAACAGCGTGCCGGCGACCGATTTGGTGTTCTGGTCGGTGGTCACGGTAATGCGCACCAGGGTCTGGTATTCGCTCGGCCGGTCATGCGCGATATCGGCCACATCAATGCCGCGCTCGCGCGCCAGCACCGGGGCGTTGACCATATTGGCGCCCGCCATCACCGGCGCCAGCAACCCGGCCAGGGCGGCGGCGGTCAGCGGCCGATGGTTCAGATGCGCGGCATTGCCCTCGAACTCGATTTCTATCTTCTTCATCGTGCCGTCGCGCGCCTGGGTCATCTGCCCGGCAAACGCGCCGAGCAGGCGGCACAGTTCCATATACGGCTTCAGGCGCGGCGCATCTTCCGCCGACAGGCTGGGCATGTTGATCGCGTTGGTCACGGCCCCGGTCAGCAGAAAATCGCTCATCTGCTCGGCCACTTGCAGCGCCACGTTCTCCTGCGCCTCCGCCGTCGCCGCGCCGAGATGCGGGGTGCACACCACATTCTCCAGCGCAAACAGCGGGCTGTCGGTCGCAGGCTCGGTCTCGAACACATCCAGGGCCGCGCCGGCGATATGGCCGGATTTCAACGCATCCGCCAGCGCCGCTTCATCCACCAGCCCGCCACGGGCGCAGTTGATGATCCGCGCGCCCTTGCGAAGCTTGGCGATGTTTTCGCGCGACAGGATATTGCGCGTCGCCTCCGTCAGCGGCGTGTGCAGGGTCACGAAATCGGCCCGCGCCAGCAACTCCTCCAGCTCGACCTTCTCCACCCCCAGCGCCAGCGCGCGCTTTTCGGTCAGATACGGATCGAACGCTACCACCCGCATTTTCACGCCTTGGGCGCGGTCGGCGACGATGCTGCCAATATTGCCGCAGCCAATCAGGCCGAGGGTTTTGCCGAACAGCTCCACCCCCATGAAGCGGTTCTTCTCCCACTTGCCGGCGCGGGTCGAGGTGGTGGCCTCCGGGATCTGTCGTGCTAGCGCGAACATCATCGCAATGGCGTGTTCGGCAGTGGTGATGGCGTTGCCGTATGGGGTGTTCATCACCACCACGCCATGCGCGGTGGCGGATTTCACATCCACATTATCGACGCCGATGCCAGCGCGGCCGACAACCTTCAACTTGGTCGCCGCTTCCAGCACTTCGCGCGTCACCTTGGTGGCGGAGCGGATCGCCAGACCGTCGTATTCGCCGATGATGGCGCGCAATTCCGCCGGGGTCAGGCCGGTTTTCACATCGACCTCGATGCCGCGGCTGCGGAAGATTTCGACCGCGGCCGCGGACAGTTTATCGCTGATCAGAACTTTGGGCATGGGAACTACGCCTTGGCTTGGGGTGCGAACTCGGCGCGGACCTGGGCATAGGCCCAGTCCAGCCAAGGCAGCAATTTGGCAATATCATCGGGTTCAACCGTTGCGCCGGCCCAAATACGCAGGCCCGGCGGCGCATCGCGATAGGCGCCGATGTCATAGGCAACCCCTTGCTTGTCCAAAATCCCCGCCAGTTTCTTCGCCGCTGCCGCCTGCCCGGCCGCATCCAGCGCCATGAACCACGGCGCCTTCACCACGAGGCAGATGGAGGTGCAAGAGCGCGTCGCCGGATCGGCGGCGAGGAAATCCGCCCAGTCGGACTTGGCGACCCAAGCCGCGATATGCGCCAGGCTGGCTTCGCTGCGGCCGATCAACGCCTTCAGCCCACCGATGCTTTCCGCCCAGCGCAGCCCGTCCAGCGCATCTTCCGCGCAGAGCAGGCTCGGCGTGTTGATGGTCTCGCCCTTGAAAATCCCCTCGGTCAGCTTGCCGCCAGAGGTCAGGCGGAAAATCTTCGGCATCGGCCAGGCCGGCGTGTGCGTCAGCAACCGCTCCACCGCGCGCGGCGACAGCGCCAGCATGCCATGCGCCGCTTCCCCGCCCAGCGCCTTCTGCCAGGACCAGGTGACGACATCGAGCTTGTCCCACGGCAGATCCATGGCAAAGGCCGCCGACGTCGCATCGCAAATCACCAACCCCTGCCGGTCGGCAGCGATGAAATCCGCATTCGGCAGCCGCACGCCCGACGTGGTGCCGTTCCAGGCGAACACCAGATCATGCGCCGGATCAACCTTGGTCAGGTCGGGCAGCTGGCCATACGGCGCGCTGAGCACATTGGCATCGGCCAGCTTCAACTGCTTGACGATGTCGGACGCCCAGGTCTGGGAAAAACTCTCAAACGCCAGGATATCCACCGGGCGCGGCCCGAGCAGCGACCACAGCGCCAATTCCACGGCCCCGGTGTCGGAGGCCGGAACAATGCCAAGGCGCCAGTCATCGGGCATGCCAAGGATGGATTTGGACCGGGTGATCACCTCGGCCAGCCGCCCCTTCGGGGTCGGGGTGCGATGCGAGCGCCCAAGCGCGTCGATCGGCAGCGCGGCGAGCGAATAGCCCGGACGCTTGGCACAGGGGCCAGAGGAAAATTGCGGATTATTCGGACGGATGTCCGGCACGGAAAGCGTCATTGCAGCTCTCCCTTTCAGAAGAGAAGCACTCCGGTGGGGGAGTGTGGCCCGCCGCCCTGTTAGCGCAGCCGCTTATGCGCCGCAACAGAAAAGCGAGCCACCCTGCCCTACCTGACGCGGATCACTTCACGCTGGAAAACGCCGTCGGCACCAGCAATTGGTTGGTGACATTGGCGTTGATCGGGCCATCGGCCTCGCTTTCCGCCCGCGCCTTCAGCCACGCCGGATCGCTGGCGAACGCACCCCATTTGGCGTCCCGCTCGGCCAGCGACTCCCAGGCCAGCATGTAGGTCAGGTCGTAGGCGCTTTCGCCCACCAGCGTGGTCCAGAAGCCAGCCTGGCGAATGCCATGGCGTTCCCAGATGCCCAGCGTATGGTCCTGGAAGCGCTTCAACAAATTGGGCAAACGGCCCGGCAGAGTGCGGTAAACGCGCAATTCGTAGATCATTGTTTCAGTCCTTCTTGGGTGCAGGGTTCCATTCCCCCCTCGCCCCGCTATCGTGCCTGCCGGACAGGCGGGCGGCTAGCCCCCCGGGGAATGCGGAGCAACGACGATGCATGTGGTGGTGATCGGGGCTGGAATTGTGGGCGCGGCAACGGCGCTGGAATTGCTGCGCGATGGCCATCAGGTCACCATCGTCGAGCCCGGCAGCCCCGGCGGCGAGCAGGCGGCCAGCTACGGCAATGGCTGCTGGCTCAGCCCGAGCTCGGTGCTGCCCGTCTCCGCGCCGGGGCTGTGGAAGAAGGTGCCCGGCTACCTCGCCGACCCGCTCGGCCCGGTGACGCTGCGCTGGCGCTACCTGCCGAAAGCGCTGCCCTGGCTGTGGCGGTTTTTACGCGCCGGCTCCAACGCCGCCAAACTGCGCCGCACCGCCAGCGCCTTGCGCCCGCTGGTGGCCGGCGCGCCCGATCTGCACCGCAAACTGGCGGAAGAAGCTGGGGTTGCCGAGCTGATCCACAAAACCGGGCTGCTCTACATCTTCCCCTCGCGGGCGGATTTTGAGGCGGAAAAGCTGAGCTGGACCATCCGCCACGAACAGGGCATCCGTTGGATCGAGCTCGATGCCGATGAATTGCGCCAGCGCGAGCCTTCCCTGGCGCGGCGCTACAGCTTCGGCGTGTTCGTGGAGGAAGGCGGCCATTGCACCGACCCGGGCGCCTACGTCGCCGCCCTGGTGCGCCATGCCGCGGCCCTGGGGGCAAACATCGTCGCCGCGCGCGCCACCGGCTTCCGCATCTCCGCTGGCCGGCTGCAAGCGGTGGAAACCAGCGCCGGGCCGATCCTGGCTGACCGCGCGGTGATTGCCGCCGGCGCCTGGTCCAAGCACCTCGCCGCCCTGGCGGGGGACGAGGTGCCGCTGGAAACCGAACGCGGCTACCACGCCATGATCACCAACCCCGAATCGGCGCCGCGCTATCCGATCATGCCGAGCGACACCAAAACCGCGACCGTTGCCACCGCCAACGGGCTGCGTATCGCCGGACAGGTGGAAATCGCCGGGCTGGACGCCGCCCCGAACTGGCGGCGGGCGGAATTGCTGCGCGATTTCGCCCTCGCCGCCTATCCTGGCCTGCCGCGCGACCTGCCCGCCGATCGGGTGAAGGTCTGGATGGGGCACCGGCCCTCCACCCCGGACGGGCTGCCCTGCATCGGCCCGGCCAGCGGCTGTGCCGATGTGGTGCACGCCTTCGGGCACGGCCATATAGGACTGGCCTCCGGCGCCTTTTCCGGCCGGTTGGTGGCGGATATCATCGGCGGCAAGCCGCCCGCGACCGATCCGGCGCCCTACGCGCCGCAGCGGTTTCGCTAAACTGTCATGCAGAACAAATTGACCGCGCGTTGCCGGGCTGCGAAGCATCGGCGGCAAGTTCAGCCAAAGGGGATTGCCATGCGGAAGATGACCCAACTCGCCAGTGCCATCGCGCTCGGCCTGGTTGGCAGCGCCCACGCCGAGGTGCCGGCGGCGTTGCAGAAGATCAACCATATCCTGGTGATTTTCGAGGAAAACCGCAGTTTTGATAGCATGTATGGCACCTTCCCCGGTGCCGACGGGCTGGCCAATGCCGGCGCCACCGCAACCCAAGTGGATCGCGCCGGCAAGCCCTACGCCACCCTGCCGCAGCCGCTGAACAACTACGTCAAGCCGCCAGTGCCCGATGCGCGCTTCCCCGCCGATCTGGCCAACAAGCCGTTCCTGCTCGAAGGCTACGTGCCCAAGGTCGATAAAACGCCGGACATGATCCACGAGTTCTGGCGCGAGCAGCTCCAGATCGACGGCGGCAAAATGGATAAATACGTCGCCTACTCCACCTCCGGCGGGCTGGTGATGGGCTATTACGACGGCACTGGCACCCATGCCTGGCAACTCGCGCACGACTACGCGCTCGGCGACCGCATGTTCCATTCCGCCTTCGGTGGCTCCTTCCTCAACCACAGCTATCTGGTGTGTAGCTGCGCCTTCCGCTGGCCGGATGCGCCGGAGGCCATCGTGGCGCAGATCGCGCCCGACGGCACCATCCTGAAAGACGGCCAGGTCACCGCCGATGGCTACGCGGTCAACACCAGCCGCTCAGTCTATTTGCATGCGCCGGGTGACACCAACCCCGCCGTGCTGGTTCCGCCGCAAACCCTGCCGCATATCGGCGATCGGCTGGATGACAAGGGCGTGTCGTGGGCCTGGTATTCCGGCGGCTATAACGACGCGATGGCCGGCAAGCCGGACCGGCTGTTCCAGTTCCACCACCAGCCGATGGCCTATTTCAAAAACCTCGCACCGGGCACGCCGGGGCAAAAAGCGCATCTGAAAGATGCCAGCGACCTGATGGCGGCGATTGACGCGGGCACCCTGCCGGCAGTGGCGTTCTACAAGCCCATCGGGGCGCTGAACCAGCATCCCGGCTACGCCAACGTGGCCGATGGCGACGCGCATCTGGCTGACGTGATCGCGCGATTACAGAAAAGCCCGAACTGGGCCGACACGCTGGTGATCGTCACCTATGACGAGCACGGCGGCGCCTGGGACCATGTCGCCCCGCCGCATCGCGACGCCTGGGGCCCCGGCACCCGCGTGCCGCTGCTGGCCATCGGGCCGATGGTGAAAAAGGGCTTCATCGACCACACCAGCTACGATTTCGGCTCCATCCTGCGCACCATTGAACTGCGCTTCGGCGCCGAGCCGGTGACCCAGACCGACGGCACCGCGACGCCGATGACCAATCTGTTGCAATAGCGCGCCTCAGCCCGCCACCGCACCAGCGGCCCGCAACGCGGCGATCCGCGCGGCACTGTAGCCGAGCGTCGCCAGGATCTCCGCCGTGTGCTGCCCGATCTTCGGCGCCGGGCTGCGAATGGCGCCGGGCGTGTCGGCCAGGCGCGGCACCACGTTGTGCATGGTCACATGGCCGAGATCGGCATCCGGCAGATCCACCAGGATTTCGCGCGCCACCACATGCGGGTCGGCGGCCAGTTGGTCGATGTCGTAGACCGGGGCGGCGGTGATGCTTTCGCGCTCGAAAATCGCCAGCACCTCGTCACAATCGCGTTCGGCGATAAAGGCGGCAATCGGCGCCTCACACGCCTCGGCATTGGCCACCCGGCCGGTATTGGTGGCGAAGCGCGGATCGTCCAGCATATCCGCCCGCCCGACCAGCCGCAGCAAGCGCTCCGCCATCGCCTGGATCGAGGCGGAAATGGCGATGTAGCGCCCATCGCGGGTGCGGAAGACATTGCGCGGGCTGGTGGTGTTGGACCGGCTGCCGGTACGCTCCGGCAACTGGCCGGAAACCTGCCAGATCGCCGCCTGCGGCCCGAGGATGGAAATCATCGGGTCCAGCAGCGGCAGATCAATCACCTGCCCCGGCCGGCCGCGCTCCACCTCGCGCCGCGCGATCATCACCGCATAGGCGCCGTAAAGCCCGGCCACCATATCGGCGAGCGCAAGCGGCGGCAGCACCGGCGGGCGGTCGGCAAAGCCGTTCATCGCCGCGAAACCGGACATCCCCTCCACCAAGGTGCCGAAGCCCGGCCGGGTGCGATACGGCCCATCCTGGCCAAAGCCGGAAATACGCAGGATGATCAGCCCGGGGTTGCGCGCGTGCAACGCCGCGGGCGCCAGCCCCATCGCCTCCAGCGTGCCCGGGCGGAAATTCTCGATCAGCACATCGGCGCGCACCAGCACATCGCCCAGCACCGCCAGCCCGTCCGGATGCCGCAGGTCCAGCGCCAGGCTTTTCTTGTTGCGCGCGTAAACCTTCCAGTGCAGCGAATGCCCCTCCGTCCGCCAGGCCCGCAGCGGGTCCCCCTTGCCGGGATCTTCGATCTTGATCACCTCCGCGCCATGATCCGCCAGTTGCAGGCTGACCATGTTGCCCGCCACCAGGCGGGACAGATCCACCACCAGCAGATCGGCCAGCGGCGGGCGCGCCGCCGGGTTAAAGTCGCGTTGATGCACCATAATCCGACTCGCTCCGTTGACCGCGATTCCTAGGCTGGGTACGGTCGCCCGGCAACCGTGAGCCAGGATTCTCCCCCCATGCTGCCAAGCTATGAAACGCTGCTGCTGAGCGAACCCGCCGAGCACGTGCTACAGGTCACGCTCAATCGGCCCGGCGTTTCCAACGCCATGAACACCCAGATGGGGCTGGACATGCTGGCGGTGTTCGACGGGCTATGCGCCGACCCGTCCGCCTATCGCTGCATCATCCTCACCGGCGCGGGCGACAAGGCATTCTGCGCCGGCGGCGACCTTAAGCAGCGCCAGGGCATGACCGACGCACAGTGGCAGGCGCAGCATCTGGTGTTCGAACGCCAGGTGCGGGCGATGATCGCCTGCCCGATCCCGGTCATCGGTGCGATCAACGGCGCGGCCTATGGCGGCGGCTGCGAAATGGCGCTGTGCTGCGACTTTGCCTACGCCGCCACCCATGCCCGATTCGCACTCACCGAGGTCACGCTCGGCATCATGCCCGGCGCCGGCGGTACGCAGAACATGCCGCGCGCGGTCGGCATGCGCCGGGGCAAGGAAATCCTGATGACCGGCCGGCCGTTCACCGCCGCCCAAGCGCTGGACTGGGGCGTGGTCAACCAGGTCTGCGCGCCAGAAAGCCTGCTCGCCGAAGTGCTGGACACCGCCACCCGCATCGCTGGCAACGCGCCGCTTTCGGTCCGCCAGATCAAACAGTCCGTCAATGTCGGCATGCAGATGGATCTGGCCAGCGCCTTGATGTTCGAAATCGAGGCTTACAACCGCCTGCCCCCCACCGAAGACCGGCGCGAAGGCGTCGCCGCCTTCAATGAAAAACGTAAAGCCAATTTCACTGGGCGGTGACAAGGAACGTCTTTTATTTCGATAGCATGTTTTTGATAACCGAACTCAAAAATGACTAATTTTGTTACTATGCAAACCAGTGGTTGCGCAGTAAATCAAGCACTCGCCAATTTGTATGTTGATGGGGGATTCAATGACAGAAACGAGGGTGTTTGCCGATATGGCACGCAGCATGGGACTGCATAACGGCGTGGTCCGGATTAAGTTCGCTCAGTTAGACACCGAGGGCAAAGCTGAGGACGTGCTGGACCTGATGATGCCGCAGACCGAACTGCGGAACCTCATCGAGGGGTTACGAAAAATCGCCAAATAATACCGCGAAACGCGCCGGGCGAACGGAACTGACGGGCGCACGAAGCCGTCGCCGCGCGTATTAAAACATTTCTGCGTTTCCAGCGTATTATGCTTTCTATTGGTTGCCCGGTTGGGCGATGATTGGCGGATGCAACTCCCTTCCGCCATCGCCCCCCTACGGCACAAACTGTTCCGCCTGCTCTGGACCACCAATCTGGTGGTTTCCATGGGGGTGTGGTTGCAGAACACTGGCGCCGGCTGGCTGATGACCTCGCTGGCGCCGAACGCGCTGATGGTCTCGATGGTGCAGATGGCCACCATCCTGCCGATTTTCCTGCTGGCCCTGCCCGCCGGCGCCTTGGCCGATATCGTCGATCGCCGCCTGTTCATCATGATCACGCAAAGCTGGATGCTGCTGGCCGCTGCCGGGCTGGCGGCGCTGACTTATCTCGGCCTGACCGATGCCTGGCTGCTGCTCGGCTTCACTTTCGCCATCGGGTTGGGGCAGGCGATGAACAACCCGGCCTGGGGTTCGGTGATGGCCGAGTCGGTGCCGCGGCACGACCTGGTGCAGGCCATCACCCTCAACGGCATCGGCTTCAACCTCGCCCGCGCCGTGGGCCCGGCACTGGCCGGGGCCTTGGTGCTGGCCGGCGGGCCGGCGCTGGCGTTTGGGCTGAATGCGGTCAGCTACCTGGCGGTGATTATCGCGTTGCTGAGCTGGCACCGGCGCAAACGGGTTCCGGCGCTGCCGCGCGAGCATCTCGGCGGGGCGATGCGGGCTGGCATTCGCTTCGTCCGCCATACCCCGATCATGCGGGCGGCCATCCTGCGCACTACCTGCTTCTTTTTCGCCGGCGCGGCGCCCTGGGCAATGCTGCCGCTGATCGTGCGCCAGCAACTGCGCATGGACGCCGGCACCTACGGCATGCTGCTCGGGCTGATGGGGGTGGGCGGGGTGACCGCCGGGCTGATGCTGCCGCAGGTGCGCACCCGGCTGAGCCGTGGCAACACGGTCTACTTCGCCGGGGTGATCAGCTGCGTCGGTATGGCGCTGGTGGCGGCGGCCGCACATTGGCTGGTGGCGGCGGTGGGCATGGTGCTGTTCGGCATTGGCTGGGTCGCCGCCTCCGCCGTCGCGCAGGGCGCGGCGCAGATGGCAGCCCCGCCCTGGGTGCGGTCGCGGGCGCTGGCGATTTATCAGATCGGCTTCAACTTCGCGATGGTGATGGGCACCTTCTTCTGGGGCTGGCTCGGCACCCAGATCGGCCTGGCCCCGGCAATGTTCGCCGCCGCACTGACCGGGCTGGCGCTGTGCACCCTGGCCCGCCGGGCTGATATCGACGGCACCACCGCCGTCGCCCAACCCTCGGCGTTGGACACGCTGCCGCCGCCGGAAGCCGTCGATCCCGAATTGGTGGAGGTGGTGACCGAAGCCCGCGGCCGGGTGATGGAGTGGCAGAAATACCGGATCGACCCGGAATTGCACGATGTGTTCCTGGCCACGATGGCGGAGGTGCGCGACATTCGCGGCCGTGCCGGCGCGGTGGGCTGGCAGTTGTACGAAGATATCGCCCACGCCGATGGCTGGGTGGAGGTGTGGACGGTAGAAAACTGGACCGACCATCTGCGCGAAGCCACCCGCATGAACGCCGCCGACCACGCGGTGCTGGCACGGGCGATGAGCTATCATCGCGGCGAGCCGATCGCGCTCAGCCGCTACCTCGCCGTCGCCCCGCACCGGCTGCGGTCCACCGAGCGCAGCGGCGACGAACGGCCGACATAGCGCCCCCGGCGTAGCGCCATGTCGGCAAGACAGTTGCGGCGCAGGGGGTGCGGTGGCTAATCTGCGGCCATAGACGGGAACACAGCATGAACGATCTCTTCGGTGCGGCCAAAGCCGGGCGCGACGGCGCCGACTATTCGGCCAAGGACATTGAGGTTCTGGAGGGCCTGGAGCCGGTGCGCCGGCGGCCGGGCATGTATATTGGCGGCACCGACGAAGGCGCGCTGCACCATTTGGCGGCCGAGATCATCGACAATGCGATGGATGAGGCGGTGGCCGGCCATGCCAGCACCATCGAGGTGACGCTGGAGGATGGCAACGTGCTGGTGGTGCGCGACAACGGACGCGGCATCCCGGTTGATCCGCATCCTAAATTCAAAAATCTCAGTGCCTTAGAAGTTATTTTGACCACATTGCATTCAGGCGGCAAGTTCAGCGGAAAAGCCTATGACACCTCGGGCGGCCTGCACGGCGTCGGCTCCTCGGTCGTCAATGCGCTGTCGGATTTGATGGAGGTGGAGGTCGCGCGCGACCGGGTGCTGTGGAAGCAGAGCTACGCCCAGGGCAAGCCGACCTCAAAACTGCTGAATGCCGGCCCGGTGCAGAACCGCCGTGGCACGCAGATCCGCTTTCATCCGGACCCGGAGATTTTCGGCCCGCTGAAATTCAGCGCCGCGCGGCTGTACCGGCTGTGCCGGTCGAAAGCCTATCTGTTCCGCGGCGTGCAAATTCGCTGGGCCTGTGAACCGGCCCTGATCCGCGACGAAACCCCGGCGCAGGCGGTGCTGCACTTCCCCGGCGGCCTGCGCGACAGCTTGCAGGACGATATCGGCGCCGCCAGCCTGGTGGCACCGCCCTGGTCGGGCGAGACCGAATTGCCGCCGGCCGCCGATGGCAGCCGCGCCGGCCGGGTGGAATGGGCAGTGGCCTGGCAGGAACAGGGCGAAGGCTTCCTGCACAGCTACGCCAACACCGTGCCGACCAGCCAGGGCGGCACGCATGAAACCGGCTTTCGCAATGCCTTACTGCGCGGCCTTCGGGCATGGGGTGAACATCGCGGTAACAAGCGCGCCGCCGCCGTCGTGGCCGACGACGTTTCCGGCGGCCTAGTGGCCAAATTGTCGGTCTTCGTGCGCGACCCGCAATTCCAAGGCCAGACCAAGGAAAAGCTGACCAGCCCGGAAGCCACCAAGCTGGTGGAACAGGCGATGCGCGACCGGTTCGACCACTTCCTCGCCGGCGACCCGGTGGTGGCGGATAATCTGCTGAGTTTCGTGATCGAGCGGGCCGAGGAACGTATTCGCCGCAAGGAGTTAAAGGACACACCGCGCAAATCCGCCACCCGCCGCCTGCGCCTGCCGGGCAAGTTGGCGGATTGTTCGGTGGAAGATGCGGGGCGCACCGAATTGTTCCTCGTCGAGGGCGACAGCGCCGGCGGCTCCGCCAAGCAGGCGCGCGACCGGGCGACCCAGGCCGTGCTGCCGCTGCGCGGCAAAATCCTCAACGTCGCCAGCGCATCAACCGAGAAATTACGGCAAAACCAAGAACTTAAAGACCTAATTGAAGCCTTAGGCTGCGGCGTGGGCGAACGGTTCGACCGTACCCGCCTGCGCTATGGCCGCATCATCATCATGACCGATGCCGACGTGGACGGCGCGCATATCGCCTCCCTGCTGATGACCTTCTTCTATCGGGAATTGCCGGACCTGGTGCGCAACGGCCATATTTATCTCGCCCAGCCGCCGCTCTACCGCCTCACCCAAGGGGCGAAGTCGGTCTACGCCATGGATGACGCCGACCGCGACCGCAAACGCGGACAGTTCAAAGCCAACGCCAAGGTGGAAATCAGCCGATTCAAAGGCTTGGGGGAAATGCCTCCTGCGGCGCTGAAGGAAACCACAATGAACCCGAGCACCCGCACCCTGCTCAAGGTGATGGCTGCGGCGGAGGAACGGGCGCGCACCAACGACCTGGTGGAAAGCCTGATGGGGCGTCGGCCAGAACTGCGCTTCCAGTTCATTCAGGAAAATGCCCGCAATGTCGCGGAAATCGATATCTAACCTGCGCCGCGAGCATGTGGGCAAAAGGTAGCAAATCGGCATAGTTACTGCCAGTTACTACATCTTGGGGGCTGACCGATGCAAAAAGCCGTTGCCGACGCCGCCGATGTGGCGGCCGTACCGCCCGTCAGCCTGCCGACAGCGGTCCCCACCAGCACCGTCTTTCCAGTGCTGTTCGCGCTCAGCTTTTGCCATCTGCTGAACGACATGATGCAGTCCCTGATCTCGGCTTTGTTCCCGATGATCAAGGCGGACTTCCACCTCGATTATGCCCAGGTCGGCATGATCACGCTGGCATTCCAGCTGACCGCATCACTGTTGCAGCCGCTGGTCGGCACCATCACCGACCGCAAGCCGATGCCGTATTCCCTTGGCGTGGGCATGGGCTCCACCCTGGTCGGGCTGGTGCTGCTCAGCCAGGCGCATAGCTATGGCGCGCTGATCTTCTCCGCCGCCATGGTCGGGATCGGCTCGGCGGTGTTCCACCCCGAAGCCTCCCGCGTGGCGCGCTCAGCCTCTGGCGGGCGTTACGGGCTGGCGCAGTCGCTGTTCCAGGTCGGCGGCAATGCCGGGCAGGCCATCGGCCCGCTGGCGGCAGCCTGGATCGTGCTGCCGCATGGCCAGGGCGCCATCGCCTGGTTCTCTGCCACCGCGCTGCTCGGCATGGTCGTGCTGTTCGCGGTCGGCAACTGGTATGCGCGCCGCGGCCTCGCGGCGCGGGCCAAGGCAAAGGGCGCGGCGGTACATGCCTCCGGCCAGGCGTTGAGCCCGGCAACGGTGGGCTTCGCCATCTTCATCCTGGTGATGCTGATCTTCTCCAAAAACGTCTATTCCGCCGCACTCAGCAGCTACTACACCTTCTATCTGATCGATAAATTCCACATGACCGTGCAAAGCGCCCAGGTCATGCTGTTCATCTACATGGCCTCCGTGGCCCTCGGCACGCTGCTCGGCGGCCCGTTCGGCGACAAGCTCGGCCGCAAGACAGTGATGTGGGTCTCCATCCTCGGCGTGCTGCCCTTCACCCTCGCTCTGCCCTATGCCGGGCTGTGGATGACCGGGGTGCTGACGGTGATCATCGGCATGGTGATGTCATCCGCCTTCCCCGCCATTCTGGTCTACGCGCAGGAATTGCTGCCGGGCCGGGTGGGCATGGTCGCCGGCATTTTCTTCGGCTTCGCCTTCGGGCTGGGCGGCTTGGGCGCGGCGGCGATGGGCAAACTGGCGGACGCGACGAGTGTTGATTTCGTCTATCACGTCACCGCATTCCTGCCGCTGATCGGGGTGCTTACGGCGCTGCTGCCGAATTTGTCTAAGCATCCTGGTCGGTAAGGCGTTCTTTTTGTGAACAAAAAGAACCAAAAAAACTTCATCACTGTCTGGCCTGCGGCGTACTCTCTGCAGTGAGAGTACGCCAATCCGGCACTATCTGAACGCGACCAGCTTGCCCGTCGGCGTTCCCAATACCTCGTCATCGCGCATCACCTGCTGGCCGCGGATAATGGTGCCCACCGGCCAGCCGGTCACCTGCATCCCATCGAACGGCGTCCACCCGGCCGGGGTGACGATCCAGTCATTGGTAATGCGGCGCTGCTTTTTCAGGTCCACCAGGGTGAAATCGGCATCATACCCGGCGACGATGCGGCCCTTGTTGAGCGCGCCATAAATGCGGGCCGGGCCGGCGGCCATCAGATCCACCATCCGCGCGAGGCTGAGACGGCCGGCATTCACATGGTCCAGCATCACCGGCACCAGCGTCTGCACCCCGGTCAAGCCGGCCGGGCAATCCGGCCACGGCTTCAGCTTGGCGGCCTTCGGGTGCGGCGCATGGTCGGAGCCGATGGTATCGACCGTGCCATTGGCGATCGCAGCCCAGGCGGCTTCATAATGTTCCCGGCCGCGGATTGGCGGGTTCATCACCCCAAAGCCCTTCAGCGTGTCGTACACATCCGGCGCAAACTGGGTCAGGTGGTTCACCAGCACCTCAACGGTGGCGATGTCGCGGTAGTCGCGCAGATAGTCCAGCTCCTGCCAGGTGGAAACGTGCAGAATATGCGCCGGCCGCCCGGTGCGGCGGGCGAGCGCCATCAGCCGCCTGGTGCCGAGAAAGGCGCATTCCTCATCCCGCCATTCCATATGGAAGCGGTACGGATCGCCGGATTTGTAGTTGGGCTTGCGCGCCTGCAAGCGATATTCATCCTCGGAATGGTAGGCGATGCGGCGTTGGCCGGCACGCATGATGCGCTCCAGATGCTCATCATCCTCTACCATCAGGTCGCCGGTGGACGAGCCGGCAAACACCTTCACCGCACATACCCCGGCCGCCACTTCCAGGCTGGCGAGGTCGGGGATGTTGGTCTTGGTGCCACCCACGTACAGCCCCATGTCGCACCAGGCCTCGCGCGCGGCATAGCCTTGCTTCCAGGCCAAAGTTTCCGCGTTGACGATCGAGGGGCTGGTGTTGGGCATGTCGAACACCGCCGTCAGCCCGCCGAGCACGGCGGCCTTGGTGCCGGTCGGGATCGACTCGATGCTGGCATCGCCGGGATCGCGCAGATGCACATGCGGGTCGATCAGGCCGGGCAGCACATGCAGGCCGGTGGCGACAATTTCCGCTGTCGCCGTGGCACTGCCGGCTGGACCAATGGCGGCAATGCGGCCATCGCGCACGCCAACATCCGTCTCCGCCGCGCCCCAGGGCAGCATGCAGGTTCCGCCGCGGATCAATAGGTCGAAATGCGTGGCCATCGAATGTCTCCTGTTCGTAGGTCCGTCTTGCACAAACTGCCGCCGTGACCAAGTCTACATCATGGCAAAAATGGCAGAACTGCCCGCCAGGGGGATGATCGAGGTGAGCGGCGACGATCGGGTCAGCTTCCTGCAAGGGCTGGTCTCGAACGACGTTGGCCTCGCCGCGCCTGGACAAGCGATCTGGGCCGCGTTGCTGACGCCGCAAGGCAAATACCTCGCCGATTTTTTCATTTTCGCCGAGCCCGAGCGGCTGCTGCTGGACTGTGAGGCAGCGCTGATCAGCGGGCTGGTGCAGAAATTGTCGCGCTTCCGCCTGCGGGCCAAGGTGTCGCTGCGCGATGCCTCGGCGGAACGCTCGGTCTATGTCGGTTGGGACGGTGCCGCGCCGCTGCCGGGGGCGAGCGCGGACCCGCGGCTG
>CAITOL010000106.1 GCA_903893975.1 uncultured Rhodospirillales bacterium
CTGGCGGATGATAGCGGGTTTTGCGTGGCGGCTTTGGATGGTGCGCCGGGCGTGGTGTCTGCCCGCTGGGCCGGGCCGGCCAAGGATTTCGGCGCGGCGATGCAGCGGGTGCAGCGGGAGATGGGCGCGGCCAGCGACAAGCGAGCCTGGTTCATCAGCGTGCTGGCGCTGGCGTGGCCGGATGGGCATGTGGAAACCTTCGAGGGCCGGATTGACGGCGAAGTGGTCTGGCCGCCGCGCGGGGAGAAGGGCTTCGGCTACGACCCGATGTTCGTGCCGGAAGGCAGCCGTGAGACGTATGGCGAGATGGCCCCGGCGGAGAAGCAGGCGACGAGCCATCGGGCGCGGGCGTTTGCGAAGTTGTTGGAAGGGTGTTTTGGGTAGGGGAAGGGAAGCGCTCCTTTTTTGGAAGAAAGGAGCAAAAAACTTTCGACCTGGGTTCGGGGGTGTACGGCGTAGCCTAGGAAGTGATGAGGTTCTTTTTGTTCACAAAAAGACCTACTTCACCGCCCCCTGCGTCATACCCGCAATAAACTGCTTCGACAGCAGAATATAAACCAGCGTGATCGGCAACGCCGCCAGCATCAGCCCGGCGAACAGCACCCCCCAATCGGTGCTGTATTCGCCCATGAACACGGTGAGGCCTTGCGGCAGGGTTTTGCGGGCATCCGTGGTGATAAAGACCAGCGGGAAGAAAAAGTCGTTCCAGATCGGCACGGCGTTCTGGATGGCGACGATGACTAAAGCCGGCCGGGCCAGCGGCACCATGATCTGGGCGAGAATCCGGCCCTCGCTGGCGCCTTCGATCCGGGCAGCTTCTTCCAGTTCGCCGGGAAGGTTGCGGAGGAAGCCGGTCATGATGAACACGCCCGATGGCAGGCCCATGGCGACGTAGATCAGCACCAGGCCAAGGCGGGTATCGAGCAGGCCGATCGTGTCGAGTTCAACGAAAAGCGGGATGACCGCGAGCTTGAGCGGGACCATCAGCCCGGCGAGGAAGAAGAGGTAAAGGCTGGCGTTGAGCGGAAACGTGTAGCGGGCCAGGGCATAGGCGGCCAAGGTGCCGGCCAGCAGGATGAGCAGCACCGCCGAGGTGGTGATGACCAGGGAGTTCAGCAGATATTGCACGAACTCGGTATCACTCCAGACGTGCAGCAGATTGGAGAAGTCCAGTGTTTCTGGCAGGGTGAACGGGCTGTCGAAAATCTCCGCGTTGCTTTTGAAGGCGGAGAGCACCATCAGCGCGATAGGAAACAGCATCACCAGCGCGTTGACGGCGAGAAGCAGCTGGATGGCCGTATTCTTTACCCCCTCCCCCCGCATCACCGTGCAGCCCCCGCAAGGCGCAGCCGAGAAGCACCAGGGGATAAAAAGTTTTTGCTTCTTTTTCCAAAACGAAGCGCTTCACGCCGTTCTTTTTCGGAAAGAAGAACCAAAAAAGTTTTATCCGTTTGCCTTGTACCACGCGTCATAGTTCGATTTCCCGGCGGCGGAGGATGCGCAGGGCGAGGCCGGAGACGACGGCGAGGAACAAAAACATCAGCACCGCCAGCGCGGAGCCACGTCCGAAATCCTGCAAGCCGGCCGTCGCACTGCCGAAGGCCATGCGGTAGGCGTAGAGGCCGAGCACGTCGGTAGCGCCACCCGGCGATCCGGTGGCCCCGGCCATGACATAGGGCAGTTCGAACCAGTTAAAGCTGCCGATGAAGGTCAGGGTGAAGACGATGGTCGTCGCCGGGGCGACCAGCGGCCAGATGATCTGGCGCAGCAGCACCCAATCGCCGGCGCCATCCAGCCGGGCGGCCTCCATAGTTTCGGCGCCGATGCGTTGCATACCGGCGAGGAAAATGAGCGCGGGAAAGCCGACCCAGTGCCAGGCATTGGTGAAGATGATGGCGCCCAGGGCGGTGTCCTCGTTCCCGAGCCAGGGCGGGCCATCGATGCCGATCAGCGCCAGGGCCGCGTTCACCACCCCGAACATGGGGTGCAGCATCAGCTTCCAGAGAAAGCCGACAATTACGGCGGAGAGCACGACCGGCAGGAAGACGATGACCTGATGGATGCGATGGCCAGGCAGGGTTTTCAGCAGCGCGAAGGCGATGAGGTAGGCGAGCCCGTTTTGCAGCAGCATCAAGGCGACAAACACGATCATGTTGTGGCCCAGGGCACGCAGGGTCCAGCCGCTATACGGCGCTTCAAACAGGATGGTGGCGAAGTTGGCGAAGCCAACGAAGCCGGCCGGCGCCAGGCCGTTGAACGAATAGAAGGCGTAGCGCAGCGCCGCGAGCAACGGCAGGGTGACGAAGGCGGTCATCACCAAAAGCGCCGGCGCCAGCAGCAGGGCGATCCATACGCCCCGCTGCCAGCGCCGTTTCGGTCGTGCCACGGATTATTTCTTCTGGAACGGCACGTAGTATTTGGCGATGCCCTGGGTGACGGTGGCACCGACCTCAGCCGCGGTCATGGTGCCGGCCATCATCTTCTGCACGCCATCTTGCAGCAGATCGGACCCGGTGGGGGCTTCGTAGCGGAAATGCACCAGCATGATGTAGGGCATGGCGGTGGCGTTCAGCTTGGCAACCTTGCCCAGCAGCGGGTCCGGGTTGGTGACGCTCGAAAGCGAGGAGATGTTGCCGAGCTTTTCCGCCGCCTTGGCCGCGAAGGCCGGGGTGGCGAGCCAGCGCACCAACTTGGTGGCATCGGCCTGATGTTCCGACTTGGCGTTGATCGCGAAGCCGCTATCGAAGAAGCGGCTGACCAGGCCAGCACCTTTCGGGCCGGGCGGGGCGATGAAGTCCATATTCAGTTTCGGGTTGGCGCGGCGGAACGGGCCGATTTCAAAGCTGCCGCCGACAAACATCGCCGCCCGGCCGGTGGAGAAGAGTTGCTGCGAGGTGGCATAATCCACCCCGGTGAAGCCGGCTGGCATGAAGTCGCGCAGTTCCAGCAATTTCGCCGTCGCATCGACGAAGCGCTTATCTTCGAACGTGGCTTTGCCGGCCAGCACATCGGCGACGAATTGCGGGCCGAGGAACGGGTTGGCGAACACGGAATGGAACACCGCATCCATCCACGGCGTGGCGGTGCCGTTGGCGATGGGGGTGATGTTCTTCGCCTTCAGCGCCTTGCTCGCGGCGATGAAACTGGCCCAGTCGGTCGGCACGGCAACGCCGGCTTTGGCGAACAGGTCTTTGTTGATCAGAATGCCCAGGGTCTGCCCGGCGAGCGAGACGGCGTAGACCTTGCCATCGGCCCGCAGGCTTTCGCTGCCGAGCGCATCGGCGGGCAGGTTTTTCAGCTCCGGCACGTTGGTGGTGCTGAGCGGCACCAGGTAGTTGGCCTTGGCCAACGCTTCCAGCCCGCCATAGGCGCGCACATGCAGCACGTCCGCCCCTTTGCCGCCGGCGAGGGCGGTGGAGACGATGGTGTTGTAGTTTTCGTTCGGGAAGGCTTCAAACTTCACGGTGATGCCGGGATTGGCCTTGGTGAAGTCCGCGAACAGGTCGGTGTAGACAGCCTTGTCTTCCTGCCGCCAGGTCCAGAAGGTGACTTCCCCGGCCTGTGCCGCGCCGAGCGCCATGCCCCAGGCCGCGGTCGCCATCAGCGCCAGACGCTGCATCCGTTGCTTCACCATATTCGTCTCTCCCCAAGAGGCATCACTGCGATTGTCTTTTTAGATCATATCGCGCGCGTCGTTGCCAGCAAGGCCCGACGTGCCGCCGCCGCATCGCGGGCCAAGGCGAGCAGGTCGGGCAGTTGGCGGGGGTTGCGGAGCAGGGAGGCTACCACGCGCCACAGGCCGATGGCGCCGGCGTGATCCAGCGCGACCAGGGCGGCGGGAGGCAGGTCGCGCTCGGCGGGATCGCAAATTGCCCGCAGCACCGCGAAGGGCAGGCCATGCCGGGCGGCGACGCGGGCAACGGCACCGCTTTCCAGATCCAGCGCGCCGGCGCCGGTGGCGCGAAACAGCGCGCGCTTTTCGGCGGCGCTGGCAATGATGCGGTCGCCAGCAAGCATCTCGCCATGCATCGGACCGAGCAGGGGGGAGGCGTCAAAGCTGTCCCCCGCATCGTGCAGCCGGGCGGGAATGACAATCGCGCCGGGGCGCAAAGCGGGGTCTAGCCCGCCGGCCAGCCCGAAGCTGACCAGGCCGGTCACGCCACGGGCGACCAGGGTTTCGGCTGCCGCCGCCGCGCCGGCCGGGAGGCCGCCGCCAATGGCGACCGGGCCGAGGCGGGCGGCGATCCGCCCCTCAGCCGCCAGGCCGACGACGAAGCCGAGCGCGATCAGAACCCCCAGGCGACATGCGGGGTGTTGGCGCGGCGCAGATTGCGGTAGCGCGCCAGCGCCATCAGCGGGAAGAACTGCCGGTAGCCGTGGTAGCGCAGGTAGAACACGCGCGGGAAACCAACGGCGGTGTAGGGGTCTTCGTCCCACTCGCCATCCGGCTTCTGCACCTGCGCCAGCCAGTCCACACCGCGGGCGACGGCGGGGTGTTCCGCCTCCCCCGCCGCCATCAACCCCAGCAGCGCCCAGGCGGCTTGCGAGGGGTTGCTGCGGTGATACTGGCCCGGCGGGGCATCGGCGTAGGTTTCATTATCCTCCCCCCAGCCGCCATCCGCGCGCTGGGTGGCGAGCAGGAACTGCGCCGCCCGGGCCATCGCCGGATCGGTCTTCGCCACCCCGGCGGCGTTGAGCGCACAAAGCACCGACCAGGTGCCGTAGATGTAGTTGGTGCCCCAGCGGCCGAACCAGGAGCCATCCGCTTCCTGGGTGCGGCGCAGCCAGGCCAGGCCGCGCGCCACGGTGGGGTGCTCTGCCGTCAGGCCGATCTGGCAGAGGAATGACACGCAGCGGGCGGTGACATCGGCGGTCGAGGGGTCGAGCAGGGCGCCGTGATCGGCGAAGGGAATGTGGTTGAGGTATTCGTGGTTGTTGTCGGCATCGAAGGCGCCCCAGCCGCCATCGCTGGCCTGCATGCCGATGATCCAGTCACGCGCCCGGACAATCGCCTCCGCGTTCGCGGCCTCACCGGTGGCCTGCATTTCCCGATGCAGCAGCATGCCGACCACGGCGGTGTCATCGACATCGGGGTAAAAATCGTTGTTGTACTGAAAGGCCCAACCGCCGGGCGGCGCATCCGGGCGGGCCACTTTCCAGTCGCCGATCACGTCGAGGATCTGCTTGCCACGCAGCCACTGGCCGGCGGCGGTGACGGCGGGGGAGGCAGGGCTGTCGGCTTCCGCTATGGCGTGGCCGGCCAATCCGGTGTCCCACACCGGCGACAGGCAGGGCTGGCAGTAGGCGCTGTCGCCATCATCGACCAGCAGCTTGCGCAAGGCCGCCCATCCGGTCACCACGCGCGGGTCGTCATTGGGCACGCCCAACGTGTCGAACATCATCATCGCGTTGGCCATCGCCGGATAAATGCCGCCGAGACCGTCCTCGCCGTTCAGGCGTTCGCTGACAAAGGCCTCCGCCTTGGCGAAGGCGCTGGCCCGCAGCGTGGCGGGAAACAGCGGCTCCACCCAGCGCAAGGCGCGGTCCAGATGCTTGAACACCCGGCCCCAGGCTGAACGATACGGGCCGCGAATCCAATCGCGCACCTGGTCCGGCGGGGTGGCGAACAGTTCCGGCACATGCACCCCGCGGGCGTTGCGGGCGCGCGGCTTGCGGGCCATCAGCACCAGCAGCGGGATCATCACCGTGCGCGACCAGTACGACACTTTGCTGATATGGAACGGGAACCAGCGCGGCAGATGCATGATCTCCGCCGGCATCACCGGCACGCCGCGCCAGGGGATATCGCCATAGAGCGCCAGTTGCACCCGGGTGAACACATTGCTGCGCTCCGCCCCACCAGCGGCCAGGATCGCTTCGCGCGCCCGGATCATATGCGGGGCGTTGATATCGTCGCCGATCATCTTCAGCGCGAAATACGCCTTGACGCTGGGGGACAGGTTGAACGCCCCATCATGGAATAACGGCCAGCCGCCATGCGCGCCCTGAATGCGGCGGAGATAGACGCCAATCCGCCGCTCCAGCCCCAGGTCCACCCGATCGAGATAATGCGCCAGCAGCACGAACTCGGCCGGAATGGTGGCGTCGGCCTCCAGCTCGAACACCCAATGCCCATCCGGCTGTTGCCGCTGTCGCAATGCGGCGCCGGCACGGCCAACGGCGGCATCAATTCGGGTCAGGTCTATCGCATCCATCGTGGTGATCGCTTGGGTTAGGTGGCTCGCCTTCTACCCCACCCCCTACCCGATCACAACGCGGCGGCAGCAGCCCGGCCGGAGCGGATGGCGCCCTCGATCGTGGCGGGCAGGCCGGTGGCGGTCCAATCCCCGGCCAAAGCGAGATTGGCGAGGGTGGTGCGGGTGGCCGGACGCAAGGGTTCCTGGGTGGCGGTGGCCGCGAAGGTCGCGCGGCGTTCCTTGACGACACGGTATTTCGGCATCGGCATCGTGGTGGGAATATTCAGCGCCGCCTGTACGTTGGACCAGGTGCGGGCGGCGATTTCGCTCGCCGGCAGGTCGACATAGCGATTGGCGGCGCTGATGGTGACAGAAACGACGTTGGATTTCACAAACACCCATTCCGCCATGCCGCCGATCAGGCCGATAAAGCCGACCGGGCCGGGATCATGCCGCAGAAGAAAATGCACGTTGAGGATGGCCTGAAACTCGGTGGGCACCGGCAGGTCCGGCAGCAGGCCGGCGGTGATCCAGGGTGGGGTGGCAAGGATGACCTGATCGGCCGGGCCGAAGGCGACATCGCCGATGGTGGTGACCAGGCCGGTCACCCGGTTGCCGTCACGGTGCAGATTGGCCACCAGACAGCCGGTTTGCAGGTCGCTGCCATGGCGGCGCAGGAAGGCGATCGCTGGGTCGATCAGCGATTCCGATAATCCGTCGCGCGGGAAAACCGGCACGCAGGCATGGCCGCCAGCGAGCAGGGTTTCATCCACCACCGCGCTCAACAGCCGGGCCAAAGCGGCGCTGGGCGGAGTGTTGAGCGCGGCGACGGCCAGGGGTTCCAGCAGCCGGGCGTAAAGCGGGCCACGATCATCGAGCATTTCGGCCACCGTCGCCTGCACCCCGGCCTTGCGTAAGGCGAGCACGGACAGATAGTCGGTCACCTTGGTATCCGGCACCCGGCGCGAGGGCTGCATCACCCACCAGGGGATGCGGCCAGGCCCGGGGGCGATGGTCCAGGTGGCGCCGGTGGTCACGTCCATGAACGGGAACCGCGCCCCGCCGCTGGGGCGCAAGGTCGGCCGGGCGCCGATGGCGTCAATATAGGCCAGGGTGGCGTGATTGCCGGACAAGATCAGGTGGTTGCCGTTATCGATCCGGCAATCCAGTTCGCGGTCGAAATACGACCGACAGCGCCCGCCCGCGGCCGGGCCGGCTTCGTAAACCTGAACGCTATGGCCTGCCTGCACTGCGGCCACCGCCGCCGACAGCCCCGCCAGCCCGCCCCCGATGATGTGAATTTTGCTCATAGCAATCCGTATCGCACGGCGAGCCAGAGTTTGTGGAATTTGCTGAGCTTGACCGGGCGGGCAAGGTCGCGCCACCCCTGGCGGCGCAAGGCCGCCAGCAGCGCGGCATAGGTGGCGCCCATCAGGCGGGCCGGGCGCATCGCGGTTTTGTCGCATTGCCGCATCCAGGCAGCGGCATCGGCAAAATGGCCTTGGGCGATATCCGCCAGTTCGCGGCACAGTTTGGGCAAAGCGGGATGGGTCAGCACGGCCTGTGGATCAGGCGGGATGCCGGCGGCTTGCAGCATCTCGCGCGGCAGATACACCCGGCCGCGCTGGGCGTCCTCGTGGATATCGCGCAGGATGTTGGTCAGTTGCAGCGCCCGGCCGAGATGATAGGCCACGATGTCGGCATGATCGGACGCATCGCCAAAGGCACGCACCGACAGCCGGCCAACGGCGGAGGCAACCTGGTCGCAGTACAGGTCCAGCGCGTCGAAATCCGGGGCGACGATCACGGTTTCCGCGTCGGTCTGCATGCCGTCGATCACCGCCTGAAAATCCTGCTGCCGCAGGTCATAGGCCGCGATCGCCTTGGCCAGCACGCGGGTCACCGCATCATCGGCCTGGCCGGAATAGAGCGCGGCAATGCGGGCACGCCAGGCATCCAGTCGGGGCTTTTTGGTCGCGAAGGGCGTGTCGTCATCGGCAATGTCGTCGACGATGCGGCAGAAGGCGTAGATCGCATACATCGCATGGCGCCGATCCGCCGGCAGCACCGCCATGCCGCGATAAAAGCTGGTGCCGGCGGCACGCACAATGGCCTCAACCTCAACGAGGTCGGCGGGGTCGGCGCCCAACTTCGGTTCGGTCATGGCAGAAACCTCAAGGCGGCCAGCACACTCAAGACGGCATCGCGCCGGCGCAGTTTCACTCTTTGCCGCACCGGATCGTTGTGCCGCAAGTGCCGCGCCAGTCGCTGCGACAGGCCGACGATAACCGCGCTTTCCAGGCGCAGCCGGCGGTCGTGGGTCAGGCCCGGCAAAGTGGCGGCGACGGCGTTCAACGCATCGCATTCATCGAGCAGGGTATTGAAGGTAGCGCGCAGCCCCGCTGTTTCCGCTGCGCCGCGCAGATCGTCCACCGTGGCGCCAAACTGCACCAGCAGGTCTTGCGGCAGGTAGCAGCGGTCCAGCGCCGCGAGGTCCTTGCTGCCATCCTGCAGGTGGTTGAGCACCTGCAACACCGCGCAAAGTGCGTCCGACGCCGGGTGGGTGGTCGCGGCTTCCCCATGCAGATCCAGCAGGTAGCGGCCGACCGGCATGGCGGAATAGCGGCAATAGTCCAGCAATTCAGGCCAGTTCGCGTAGCGGGTTTTGCGCGCATCCTGCCGGAAGGCGATCAGCAGATCGGTGGCATGGCGCGGGTTGACCCCGGTGCGCGCGAGGCTGGCGCGCAGGCCGGTGGCCGACGGGCTGCCATCCTCCCGCTCGCCGAGCAGCACGGCCTGCATGACGTCGAGGCGGGCGATCTTATCGTCTGGCCGCAGATCCGGGCTGTCGGCAATGTCGTCGGCATTGCGGGCGAAGGCGTAATAGGCGTGCACCTCGGGCCGCAGCCGGGCGGCGATCAGCGCCGAGCCGACCGGGAAGTTCTCATCGCCGCGATCCTTGCCGGACCAGTCTTCCACCGAGCCGGTCACGACCCCTCCCCCGCATAGGCGCGGCGTTTCCACACCACGCCGCGCCCGCGATGGTGGTTCCAGGCCGAGCCGAGCGTGGCCGCGAGGTAGAACACCGCGACCGCCGGCAGCAGCGGCGCCCAAAGCGGGGTCTGGCGATAGCGGCGCAAGGTGGGCAGGAAGGACAGAGCCATGCCGAGCCAGGCCAGCGCGCCGGCAAGCCGGGGCAGGCCGTGGCCGAACAGGGCCAACGCCGGCGGGGCGAGAAACACCAGCGCCAGCCCCAGCACCGTGCCAAGCAGCAGCAGCGGCGAATAGCGCAGCTGCACATAGGCGGAGCGGGCGATCATGCGCCAGATATCGGCGAACTGCGGATACGGCCGGATCGAACGGGCCAGCCCGCTATGCCCGAGCCAGATCCGCCCGCCGCGCTTGACCGCCGCCGCCAGGGCGCAATCGTCGATCAACGCGCCTTGAATGGCGGCGATACCGCCAATCCGGTCCAGCGCGCGCCGGCGGATCAGCACCGTGCCGCCCGCCGCCCCGGCGGTGGCCGAAAGCGGGTCGTTCACCGCCGCGAACGGGTAGAGCAGCTGGAAGAAGTAGACAAAGCCCGGCACCAGGCTGCGCTCAGCCGGGCTGGTGCAGTTCAGCGCGACCATCTCGCTGACCATATCCACGCCGCTACGCTCGGCCTGCGCCACCAAGGTTGCCAGGTGGCGCGGGTCGTGGGTGATATCGGCATCGGTCAGCAGCACCAGCTCGGCCGTTGTCGCCGCGACGCCTTGCTGCACCGCCCACAGCTTACCGGCCCAGCCGGCCGGGCGGGGGCTGCCGGCAATCACCTGCAACCGGTCCGCACCGGGCAGCGCGCAAGCGAGGTCGCCGGTGCCATCCGTGCTGCCATCATCAACCAGCACCACGCGAAACTGTCCGGCATAGTCCTGCGCCAACAGGCTGCCGATGCAGGCGGCGATGGTTCCGGCCTCATCCCGCGCCGGAACCACGATGGCGACATCGGGCGCGACCTGCGGCGCCGCCGGGTGCAGTTCCGGCCCGGACTGCCAGAAGCGGCGATGCCACGCCAGCAGATAGACCCAGGCGAGCAGCGCCAATGCGGCGATCATTGCGGCACCTTGCCATGGGCGCGGAACCAGGTGATGGCGTCCGCGATGGCCGCCGCGGCCGGGCGGGGGCGGTAGCCGAGTTCGGCCTCGGCCTTGGCGGAGGAGAAAAACATCAGCTTGCGCGCCATGCGCAGATGGTCGCGGGTGACCAGCGGTTCGATCCCGGTTAGCGCCGCCAGCCCCTCGCAGGCCAGCGCCAGCGGCCACAGCACTTCGCGCGCCAGCTTGATGCGCGGCGGGCGGCGGCCCACCTGGGCGGCGACCATGCCCAGCACCTGCGCCAGGGTCAGATTCTCACCGCCGAGAATATAGCGTTCGCCGATGCGGCCATGCGCCAGCGCCAGCAAATGGCCCTGGGCCACATCGTCCACATGCACCACGTTCAGCCCGGTATCGACATAGGCCGGCATGCGGCCAGAGGCAGCATCGGCGATCATCTTGCCGGTCGGGGTGGGCTTGATGTCGCGCGGGCCGATCGGGGCGGCGGGATTGACGATGACGGCGGGCAAGCCACGCTCGCGCACCAGCGCCAGCACCGCCTGCTCGGCGCGGTATTTGGATTTTTTGTAGATGCCGACGACGCTGGCCTCGCTCACCGGCGTGGTTTCATCGGCCGGGCCGCCATCCTTGGTCAGCCCCAGGGCGGCAACCGAGCTGCAATAAACAATGCGCTCCGCCCCGGCCTCGGCCGCCGCCAGCATCAGCGCGGTGGTGCCGTCCACATTGGCGCGCAGCATCGCCGCCGGGTCTGGCACCCAGATGCGGTAATCGGCGGCGACGTGAAAGACATGGCGGCAGCCAGCCACGGCACGGGCGAGGGAGGCAGGGTCGGTCAGGTCGCCTTCCGCGAGCTCCACCGGCAGGCCGGCGAGGTTGCTGCGGTTGCTGCCCGGGCGCACCAGCACGCGCACCGCCTGGCCGCGCGCCAGCAGCGCCCGCGCGACAGCCGAGCCGACAAAGCCGGTCGCGCCAGTGACCAAAGCGGGGGCAGACGAGTTCAACAGCAACAATCCCTAATGCCGGCCGCTGTATACCGCCTTGCGCCCGGCTGCCAAACTAGCGGGCCGGCAAGACGGCGATAAAGCTGCGGATATGCGCCATGACCGGCGCGCGGAAGCGGAACAGCGGCGCCAGCCCGGTCACGATGCCGACATGGCCGAGGCGCGGGTAGATCCGTAATTCCGCTGCCCCACCAGCGGCCTCGATCGCCGCCTGCAAATGCAGCGAATTGCGCGGCAGCACCGTCTTATCCCGCCCACCATGCAGCAGCAGCGCCGGTGGGGCCTGGCCGTCGACGAAATGGATAGGTTGGGTCTGCCGCAGATCGGCATTGGCGGAGGCAAAAACCAGCTTGATATCCGCCCCGGTGATCGGCAGGAAATCATACGGACCGGCCAGCCCGATCCAGCCGGCCAACTGGTCCCGGCTGGCGCCCGCAGCGTGCAGAAAGCGCGGGTTTAGCGCCAGCATCGCCGCCAGATACGCACCGGCGGAATGGCCCATCACCACCACGCGACGCGCATCGCCGCCCCATTCCGCCGCGCGCCGCAACACGGCAGCGGTGGCCGCGGCGGCATCGGCCACGAAGGCGGGGAACTGCACCGCAGGATACACCCGGTAATCCGGCACGGCGACCAGCAGCCCGCGCCGGGCCAGGCTGGCGGCGGCGAAATGGTAATCCCCGCGCTCTCCGCTCTGCCAGGCGCCGCCGTAGAAGAACACCACCACCGGCAGGCCCGCAGGCGCATCGTGCGGTGCGTAGAGGTCCATCATGCCGCGCGGGCCGGGGGCGTAGGCGATATCCCGCCAGACCCGCACCCCATCCGGCAGCACGGAGGCGTTGAGCATGTCGATCGGGGCACGGCCGGGCCGCAAGGCGGTGGCGGAAACGGCCCAGGCGGAGCGGATGAGTTTCAGCATGGTGGGTATATAGGCGGGAAATCGGTTAGGCTAAGGTCTTCTTTTTGTGAACAAAAAGAAGCAAAAAAACTTCGTCTGCTTCTGGCCTTCGGCGTACGTCTGTCGGGTGAGGCGGGGGCGCCGAGGCCAAGGGATGAGAGTTTTTTGCTTCTTTTTTGCAAAAAAAGCAGACCTTCCCTTCACCCCCGCTCCCCATACTCCAGATACACCTGCCCGCCCAACCGGGTCCGCGCCAGTCGCTGGCTATAGCCATCCTCCGCCGCTTCCCAGCTTTCGCTCGCCGGCGCCATAGCGGGCACCGCCGCGTCGCGCAGGGCCTCGCCCAGCACCCGGCCATCCATCACCGGCCCGGCGATGCCGAGCAGATGCAGCGCGGTTGGGGCGATATCAGCCAAGCCGGCCGGCCATTCGGCGCGGGCATCCGGCACGACCTGGCTGCCGGCCAGCATGAGCACGGTATGCAGTTCCGTCGCACTCAGGCCGCCATGCGTGCCGGCGCCGAGCTTCAGCCCGCCATCATAAATCGCGCTTCCCGGCAGGCCGGAAGGCGCCGGGGCGGCGGTGGCGCGCAGGGTAAACACAATCTGGCCGGCGCGCGGATGGTCGGCCTGGACCGCGGCGCGCGGCAGCACGCTGGGCGGGCCATCATCGGCAAACACATTGCCCACCCAATCCTGCCGGGTCAGCCAGGAGGCGAGGGCGGCGATTTGCGCGCGGTCCCCCTTGGGCACCCAAAGGCTGCCGCTGCTGCCGGAGGCCAGGGTACAGCCGGCGAAGGCCGGAAGGTCGGCCAGCGCGGCGGCGACATCGGCATGGCCGGTAATGGTGGTGTGGCCGTGGTCGGAGGCGACCATAATCTGCAGGTGCTCGCGCTGCGGCCCGGCCTGCCAGTCATCGAGAATGCGGCCGAAGGCGGCATCCATCGCCCGCAATGCCTCCAGCTGCGCCGGCGCGCCGAGGCCCTGGTAATGCGCACTGGTATCGGGCTCACACAGCCACAGCACCGTGGCGGCGGGGGGATTGGGCAGAAAGCGGGTGCGGAACAGCTCCGCCGTCCACACACCGCGCGCCACTGGCGCGGTGGGCGGCGGAGCAAGCTCGGCGAACAGCGCCGCCCCCAGTGGCGAACTCGCCTGCGGGCCATGGGCGGAAAGGGTGAGCTGGCCGTTGGCCTCCGCATGCGGGTTCAGCACATGCGCCTGCCCGGTGCTGCCGCTGCTGAGCACGACGAAATCTCGCCCGGCGGCGGCCAGAATATCGCCCAGCGTCGGCACATCGAGCAGATCCTGCCCGAGATCGCGTTGCATGGCCTGCAAAGCGGATTTGTCGCCGGTATCGATCAGCCGGCCTGGGTCGGCGGGATGGGCGAACCGGTTGGCGATCAACCCGTGCCGGCGCGGCTGGCAGCCGGTGGTGACGGTGGCGGTGCACACCCGGGTTTCAGACGGGAACACGCTGCGCGCACGGGTGAAGCGGGTGCCCATGGCGGCAAAGCGCAGCAAATTTGGCGTATTCGCCAGCGTGACCATGTCAGGCCGCAACCCATCGAACACCACCAGAAGAAACGTCGTCGTCATCACACACTCCCTAGCTCAGCCGGGGGGGGGTAGCGGCACTTTGCCACCACGCCGATGACAGATCGATGGCAATTGGGTGACACGCGCGGGGTGCAAATCATGCCCTTCCGGCAACGCGAAGCCGGCTGCTAGAATTAGCGCCGTGACAATCCTGTCCGCAAGCGAGGTGGTCCCGTGATCGCGCTGTTGCTGCCCGCTTTGGCGGTTGTAGTGACCTTGCTACTGGCGCTTGGCCTGGCCAGCGTGGCGGCTGGCCCTGGCCGCCAAGGGCGCCTCGCCAGCCGGGGCAGCCTGCTGCTGTGCGCGCTGGGCGGCCTGCTCGCGGTGGTGCAACTGCTGTCGGGCGCGGAGGCGTCCAGCCTGTCGCTCGGGATTGGTTTGCCGGGCCTGCCGCTGCATCTGGCGCTGGATGGGCTGAGCGCCGCGTTCATGCTGCTGCTGATGCTGACCGGGGCGGCGGCGGCCGCTGCAGCGTTGGATGATCACGGGCAGTACGACAGCACCGCGCCGTTTTTTCCGGTGTTTCTGGGCGGGATGGCGCTGACCCTGCTGGCGGCGGATGGCTTCGCGCTGGTGTTGGGGTTCGAGGTGATGTCGCTGGCATCGTTCGCGCTGGTGCTGACCAACCATCGCGATGCCGAGGTGCGGGCGGCGGCGTTGCTCTATATCGGCATGGCCGGGCTGGGGGCGATGTGTCTGATCCCCTGCATGGCGCTGCTGGCCGTGGGGGCGGATTTTACCTTCGCGGCGATGCGGACGCATCCACCTGAGGGCTGGCGGGCGCTGGCGGTGCTGGTGCTGGTGCTGGTGGGGGCCGGGTCCAAGGCCGGGTTGGCGCCGCTGCATGTGTGGCTGCCCCCGGCGCATGCGGCAGCCCCGGGGCATGTGTCGGCGCTGATGTCGGGCGCGATGACAAAAATCGCGCTTTATGTGCTGATCCGGGTGCTGTTCGATTTATGCGGCCCGGCACAGCCGATGGGATGGGGGGCGCCGCTGGTGCTGCTGGGGGCGCTGGGCGCCGTGCTGGGCGGGCTGCGGGCGAATATGGAAGGCGATGTCAAGACGGTGCTGGCGAGTTCCACCGTGGAGCATATCGGGCTGATCGCCATCGGCCTGGGATTTGCGCTGGCAGCCCGGGCGGCGGATTTGCCGGGGTTGGCGACCTTGGCCTTTGGCGGCGCGCTGCTGCATGCGCTGGCGCATGGGATGTTCAAGGCGCTGCTGTTCCTGGCCGCCGGCGCCACGCAGCACGCCGCCGGCACCCGGCGGCTGGACCGGCTGGGCGGGCTGATCCACGGCATGCCGAAAACCACCGCATTGGTGCTGGTCGGCGCCGCCGGCCTGGCGGCGCTGCCGCCGAGCGCCGGGTTCGCGGGGGAATGGACACTGTTTCAGGCGGTGCTGGCCGCGCCAAGGCTGGGCGGGTTGGGCTGGCAGGTGCTGGCCTGCGTTGCTGCCGCCCTGATGGCGCTGGCGGCGGCGCTGGCGGCCTCCGCCGCAGTGCGGTTGATCGGGGTGGCCTATCTCGGCCGGCCGCGCACCCCGCGCGCCGCGGCGGCGACTGATCCGGGGCAGCCGATGCTGGCCGCGCTGGCGGGGCTGGCGGGGGCGAGCCTGCTGGTCGGGCTGTTTCCCGGCGCGGCGCTGCGCCTGCTGGGGCCGGCGGTGCAGCAGGCGGTGGGCACCGGGGTGGTCGGGCATGTCGGGTGGCTGACGATCAGCCCGCAAGCCGATACCGCCGGCTACACCGCGCCGGCGCTGGCGGTGGTGCTGGGGCTGGCGGGCGGGCTCGTATATTTTATCGTGCGGCGCTGGACCGTGAGCGGGGAGCGACGCGGCCCGGCCTGGGATTGCGGCTTTGGCGATCCGCCGAACTGGCTGCCGTTCGGTGATCCGGTGACGCAATATG
The DNA here is from genome assembly GCA_903893975.1 of uncultured Rhodospirillales bacterium. GTDB lineage: Bacteria > Pseudomonadota > Alphaproteobacteria > Acetobacterales > Acetobacteraceae > CAITOL01. The sequence continues at coordinate 15,701 of CAITOL010000106.1, forward strand.
GCGGGGCCAGCTTCGCCCAGCCGCTGCGCCGCGCCCTGGCCACCAGCCTGATGCAGGCGCGGGAGACGGTGGACATGCCGCTGCCCGGGGAGACACGGCCGGCGCACATGAAAGTGCGGCTGCGCGATCCGGCGGACCAGTATCTGTTCGCGCTAATCGGCTCCTGGCGGTCGCGCGTGTCGCACTTCGCCGATTTCATGCAGTTCCTGACCATTCGCAGCACGCTGGCGGTGATGTTCTGCGCCCTGCTGATCCTGATGGCCGCGGTTGCGGCACTGGAGCAGCTATGAGCGTGGTGGTCGCCTTGCTGGCGCAGTTGCTGCATATCGGGCTGATGCTGCTGGCCGCTCCGTTGGTGGTGGGGCTGATCCGCAAGGTGAAGGCGCGGCTGCTCGGGCGCATCGGGCCGCCGATCCTGCAACCTTGGCGCGACCTGGCGCGGCTGGCGCGTAAGCAGCCGGTGCTGGCGGAAAACGCATCCTGGGTGTTTTCCGGCGCGCCGGCTGTGGCCTTCACCGCCACCTTGGCCGCCGCCGCGCTGGTGCCGTCCTTCGCGCTGGGCATGACCGGGGCGCCGCTGGCCGATCTGCTGGTGATTGCCGGGTTGCTGACGCTGGCCCGTTGCGCGCTGGGCCTGGCGGGCATGGATGTCGGCACCGCGTTCGGCGGCATCGGGTCCAGCCGGGAGATGATGTTCGCGGTCTTTGCCGAACCCGCTTTGCTGCTGGTGATTTTCACCCTCTCGCTGCTGGCGGGCTCCACCAATCTGGATGCCATTGCCGGCGCGCTGCATGACGGGGCGCTGGGGCTGCGGGTGTCGCTCGGGCTGGGGCTGATTGCCATGCTGGCGATTGCCATTGCCGAAAACGGCCGCATTCCGGTGGATAATCCCGCCACCCACCTGGAACTGACCATGGTGCATGAGGCGATGGTGCTGGAATATTCCGGCCGCCATCTGGCGTTGATTGAAGCGGCGGCGATGTTGAAGCTGGTGGTCTGGCTCGGGCTGATCGCCTGTATTTTCGTCCCCTTCGCCATTGCCCCCGCCGGGGCGCCGGCCACGGCCTGGGGGCTTGGGCTGCTCGGCTGGGTTGGCAAGATCGGGCTGTTGCTGCTCGGGCTGGCGGGGTTTGAAACCGCGATCGCCAAGATGCGGGTGTTCCGGGTGCCGGAATTCCTCGGCATCGCCGTGCTGTTCGCACTGTTGGCGGTGGTGTTCCTGTTCGTCAGCCAGGGCTTCGCGTGATGGGGGGCTTCGCGTGATGGGGGGGCATCTCGCCTTTGGCACGTTTTCCTATGACGCGGCGCATCTGCTGGGGGGCGGCGTGCTGGTGCTGTCTTTCGTGCTGCTCTACCAGCGCCGGCTGACGGCGGTGATCAACACCTACGCGCTGCAGGCCGTGGTGCTGTCGGCCGCCGCCGCGTGGCAGGCCTGGGTGCAGGATGCGCCGCATCTCTACCTGACCGCGGGCATCACCCTGGCGGCCAAGGGCATTGCCATTCCGCTGGGCATGCACCGGATTGTGCGGCAGTTGCAGGTGAACCGGTCACTGGAATCCGCTTTGGGGATTTTCCCATCGATGGCCATTGGGGTTGGGTTGGTAACGCTGTCGATCCTGGTGGTGTTGCCGGTCACCCCGCAGGCGCAGACGCTAACGCGGGAGGAACTGGCCCTGGCGCTGTCGGTGGTGCTGATGGGGCTGCTGATGATGATCACCCGGCGCACGGCGATGACCCAGGTGCTCGGCTTCATGTCGCTGGAAAACGGCCTGATCCTGGCAGCCGTCAGCGTGGCCGGCATGCCGCTGGTGGTGGAATTATCGGTCGCGGTGCTGGTGCTGCTGGCGTTCGCGGTCTTCGGTGTGTTTTTCTTCCGCATCCGCGACCGGTTCGACAGCCTGCATCTGGACAATCTCGACCGCGTGGGCGGCATGCACCGATGATCGGCGAACTGCTCACCCCTGCCGGGCTGGTCGCGGTGGTGCCGCTGCTGGCAGCAATCGCGCTCGGGTTCGTGCGCAGCCAGGCGATCGGGGCGTGGATCAACATCGCTGCCGCTGCGGTGGCATTCGGACTGGCCTGCGCCTTGCCCTGGCATCTCGGCGCGGCACCTTTGCTGCTGGTGGACCGGCTGGCGACCCATCTGGCCATTCTGACCAGCTTCGTCGGCCTGACCAGCGCCTGGTTCAGCCGCCGCTATATTCAGATCGAGGCCGATGCCGGCCGGATGCTGCCGCTGGGCGTGCGGCAATACCATGTGCTGTTTCAGGCCTTTCTCGGCTTCATGCTGCTGGCGCTGCTGTCCAACAACCTCGGCGTGACCTGGGTAGCGATGGAAGCGGCGACGATTGCCGCCGTGCTGGTGGTGGGCTTGCCGCGCACCGATCAGGCGGTGGAAGCATCGTGGAAAATGTTCGTGCTGTGCGGCGTCGGCATCGCTTTGGCGCTGTTTGGCACCATCGTGCTGTATCTCGCCGCCCTGCCGGCGATGGGCTCAGGCTGGGCAGCGATGAGCTGGTCCGAACTGGCGCCGAAAGCCGCTGGATTCAAGGCGCCGCTGCTGAACCTGGCCTTCGTGTTCCTGCTGGTCGGCTACGGCACCAAAGCCGCGCTCGCCCCGCTGCATGCCTGGATGCCAGACGCGCATGCCGAAGGGCCGACGCCGGTCTCGGCGGTGCTGTCGGGCTCCATCCTCAACGTCGCCCTCGCGGTGCTGCTGCGGGTGCGCGGTTTGATGGCCGGCAATGCGGAGGCGCTGTCGCCAGGGTTGCCGATGATGGGGCTGGGCCTGCTGTCACTGTTACTGGCCGCGTTCAGCCTGTGGCCGCGCCGGGACGTGAAGCGGTTCTTCGCGTTTTCCAGCGTGGAGCAATCCGGCATTGCCGCCTTCGCCTTTGGCATTGGCGGGCCGGCGGCAATGTTTGCGGGCATGTTGCATCTGACACTGCATACCCTGACCAAGGCGGCGATTTTCCACTGCGTCGGCCGCGCCAGCCAGATGAAGGGCGGGCAGAAATTCCTGCATATCACCGGGTTGATTGGCAGCCATCGCGCGTTGGGGCTGACGCTGGCGGCGGGGATGGTGGCGGTCTCCGGCCTGCCGCCGTTCGGCCTGTTTAGTTCGGAATTCCTGATCGTGCTGGCGACCATCCGGCAGGTGCCGTGGCTGGCAATCCCGCTCGGGCTCGGGCTGGTGGTCAGCGCCTGGGCGTTGATGCGGCGGCTGATCACGCTGTGCCTGGGGGCGCCAACGTCAAGCCCTGGGCCGGCGCCGGAGGTGCTGGATCTGCTGCCGGCCTGGCTGCATCTGGCGCTGGTGCTGGTGCTTGGCCTGGCCATGCCCGGCTTCGTGCTGAGTTGGTTCCGGGCCTTGGCGGGGGGGTTGTAGCGTGGCGGCATCGGACATTCTGCGCAACGCGCCGACGGCCCCGTGCAACCCCTGGCCGCGCCATGTGCTGACCCCGGCGGCCTGGGCCGATCTGGTGGCCGCCTTGCAGGCCGAAGCAAGCCTGGAATTGCTGGCCATGTGGGCGGACGCGCAGCAGGTGCACACGCTGTTCCACGACAGCCGCAATGGCGGTTTTATTCCCACATCGGTGCAGGTTGATGCCGGCGTCTACCCGGCTTTATCCCCCGCGCGGCCGGCGGCGGCGTGGTTTGAACGGATGATCGCCGATTTATGGGGGCACCGCGCCGAAGGCGGCACCGATAGCCGGCCCTGGCTGGACCACGGCAAATGGGACCAGCATGCGCCGCTGTCGCCACAGGCTACCCCGAGCCTGACCGCGCCGGAATTACCGGAATTTCTGCCGTTCGAAGGCGAGGACCTCCACCAGATCCCGGTCGGCCCGGTGCATGCCGGCATTATCGAGCCCGGGCATTTCCGCTTCACCGCCCAGGGGGAAACAGTGGCGCGGCTGGAAATTCGGCTGGGCTATGTCCACAAGGGCACGCTGGGGCTGATGCGCGGCAAATCCCCCCGCATCGCCGCCCGCTTCGCCGCCCGGCTGTCGGGGGACAGCACGGTGGCGCATTCCATCGCCTTTGCCCGCGCGGCGGAAGCCGCGAGCGCGGCCGAGGCACCGCCACGGGCGCAGCATTTGCGGGCGGTGATGGCGGAACTGGAACGCATTGCCAACCACCTCGGCGATTGCGGTGCGATTGCCAACGATGCCGCGTTTCCGCTGCTGCTGGCGCGGATGACCTTCCACCGCGAACGCATATTGCAAGCCGCCAGCGCGGCGTTCGGCCACCGGCTGATGATGGATTGCGTAATCCCCGGCGGGGTTGCCGGGGATATCGCCACGGAGGGGAGCCCCACCATCCTGCGCGCGCTGGCGGCGATCGAGGCTGAGTTGCCCGAGTTGCTGCGGGTCTACGACGATGTTTCCAGCCTGGTGGACCGCATGGTCGGCACCGGGATTGTGCGGCACGATCTGGTGGCGGCGTTTGCACCTGGCGGCTTCGTTGGCCGGGCCGCTGGCCGGGGCTTCGATCTGCGGCAATCCCCAGGGTATGCGCCCTATGACGGGGTGCAGGTGCCGGTGCTGGCGACCGCCGACGTGGATGGCCGGTTCCGCATTCGGGCCAGCGAAATCAGCGAGAGCATCCGCCTGTTGCAAGCGTTGCTGGCGCAGCTGCCGGACGGGCCGATCAGCGTGGCGCTGACCCTCGCCAGCGGCGAGGGGATCGGCTGGGCCGAAGGGTTTCGTGGTGATATCTGGCACTGGGTGCGGCTGGAGGCCGGGCAGATTTCCGCTGTGTTCCTGCGCGATCCGTCCTGGCTGCAATGGCCGCTGTTGCAGGCGGCGATCTACGGCAACATCGTAGCGGATTTTCCGTTGTGCAATAAGTCGTTCAATTGTTCGTATTCGGGGGTGGATCTGTGAGCCGGTTGGGAAGCAAGCACTCCTTTTTTGAAAAAAAGGAGCAAAAAACTTTCCCCAATGCAGCGCCGCACCCCGGCGCCATCTCGCGACTGTACGGCAACGCCCAGAAATCGATAAAGTTTTATTGGTTCTTTTTGTTCACAAAAAGAACACCTACTTCCCTCGCGAGGGCCCGCTAATGGTCTGGCGCAGCATCGCCCGCAACCTCAAACGCGGCCCACTCACCATCCCCGCCGAGCCGGTCAGCGAACCGGCCACGCAAGCATTGGCCGAGCGGCTGGCGGCCAGTGCGCATCAGCGTCTGGGGCGCAGTCTGGCGATCCGCATGGTGGATGCGGGCAGCTGCAATGGCTGCGAGCTGGAAATCCACATGCTGAACAGCATCGTCTACGACCTGGAACGGTTCGGCCTGCACTTCGTCGCCAGCCCGCGCCATGCCGATGTGTTGCTGGTCACCGGCCCGATTACCCGCAACATGCAGGACGCGCTGCGCCGGACCTGGGCTGCCACGCCGGACCCGAAATTTGTGGTCGCGGTGGGCGATTGCGCGGTGGATGGCGGGGTGTTCAAGGGCAGCTACGCCATCCATGGCGGAGTGGACAGCACCGTGCCGGTGGACTTGGTCATCCGCGGCTGCCCACCAACGCCGGCGCAGTTGTTGGAAGGGCTGTGCGTGTTGCTGGAAGCGAACGCGGATTAGCCGCCGCCGAAACGCTCCCGCCAGGTCGGCAGCGCGCCGGGCTGCGGCAGCCGGGTTGCCTCATACACCCCACGGGCGATGGCGCGCGCCATGACCAGGGTGGCGACATGGCCGATTTCGGTGAGGTCGCTGGCATCGGTGAGCGGCCGGCGGCAGGTGGCGGCGGCGAACACGCAATCCCCATCGCTGGGGGCATGGGCGGGCAGCAGGGCGCGCGCCAGCCCGTCATTGGCCATGATGGCCATGCGCTTGGCCTGCGCCTTGGTCAGGGTCGCGTCGGTCGCCACCAGGCCGATGGTGGTCGCGGTGCCGGACGGCGGCGCGCCTTTCAGCCGTGGGTGCAGATCGTCCGCCGACAGATGCGCGGGCATGCCGCGCCCACCGAATTCGCTGTCGCGTTCATACGGTGCGGCCCAGAAATGCGGCCCGTCGCCGACCAGGGGGGAGCCAACGGCGTTGACCGCCACCAAGGCCGCAACGACATGGCCCTGGCGGGTGACGGCACTGGCGGAGCCGAGCCCGCCTTTCAGCCCCGGCACGATGGCGCCGGTGCCGGCCCCGACTGTGCCCAGCGCGAAGGCGCCAGGGCGGGCGGCCTGTGCCGCGGCGTAGCCAAGATCGCGATAGGGGGAAAATATCCCCCAGTCTTTGTCGCCGCCGTTCAGCAGATCGAACAGGATCGCCTGGCTGACCACCGGGATGACCGCATCGCGCAGCCGCCAGCCGCGCCCCTGCGCGCGCAACCAGGCCTGCACCCCGCCGGCGGCATCAAGCCCGAAGGCGGAGCCACCGGAGAGCACGAAGGCGTTGACCCCGGGGACCGTCGCCTCTGGCTCCAGCAAGCGGGTATCGCGGGTGCCCGGCGCACCGCCGAGCACCACGCCGGAGGCCACCGCCATCTCATCGAACAGGATCGCGGTGGCGCCCGAGGCGAGCCCAAGGTCTGTGGCATGGCCGACGGCGATGCCGGCTACATCGGTCAGCAGGTTGTGCATCAGCTATTGCTCGCCGGCTGGTAGGTGCCGATGGAATTGCCGCCATCGACGGCGATGGCGGTGCCGGTGATGTAGGCGGCGGCAGCGGAGCACAGGAACATGACCGCGCCCGGCGTATCATCCGGGCCGCTGTTGCGCGCCAGCGGAATGCGCGCGGTCATGCGGTCCACATACTCCGCCGGCAAATGGGAGAAATCGCTGCCGGGGGCAAAGCCGGGCTCGACCACGTTGACGCGGATTTTGTGCGGCGCCAGTTCCAGCGCCTGGCCCTTGGACAGCCGTTCCAGCGCGGTTTTGGACATGCAGTAGGTGACCGAGCCGGTCGGCATCTGCCGGGCGGCGCCGGAGCCGATGTTGACGAACACGCCCGGCACCGTCTGCGCGATCATCAGCCGCGCCATCGCCTGCACCACCAGGAACGGTGCCCGCACGTTGACGGACATGATGCGGTCGAACTCGGCTTCGGCGAGATAGAGCAATTCCCCGGTGCGCGGGTAGACGCCGGCATTGTTGATGACGATATCCGGCGCGCCCCATTCGGCGGCAACCAGGGCCGCGAGTTCGCGGATGGAATCCGACTGCGTCAACTCCGTGCCGTGCAGCAGCGTGGTCGCCGGGTTCAGGCCCAGCCGTGCCACCACCCCATCGAGCAGATCGCGACGGAAATCCGACAGGCAAAGGGTCGCACCGGCTTTGGCGAAAGCGGCGGCGATCCAGCCGCCGTAAATACCCGCGGCACCGGTGATGACCACCCGCTTACCAACAAACTCATCCCCGAATTGCATCGTCGCCTCCGCTTGATCGTGCCCTATGATAGCGCCGCCGGAACATGGTTGTCGCCTGCGCTGCTGGGCGGCAGGATGGCGGCGTATGGAGGGGTTTGATGCAGGCAACCAATTACCGCGCCCAACTGGCATCGCTCAGCGACGGAATTTTTGCCGTGGCGATGACGTTGCTGGCGGCGGATATCAATCTGCCGGCGCGCGAGATGTCGGTTTCCACCGCGTTGGTGGCGTTGTGGCCGGAGCTGGAAGGGTTGGGGCTGAGCTTCGCGGTGGCGGCACTTTACTGGATGAACCATCAGCGCCGCCTGGGCCGCACGGCGCAAATCGGGCCAGGACTGTTGCGGGTGAACCTGTTGTTCCTGCTGGCGGTGGTGCTGCTGCCCATCGCCACGCGGCTGGTGGGGCGACTGCCGGGCGGCACGGGCATGGTGCTGTATGGCATGACGCTGGCATTGCTGGCCGGGCTGAACCTGTGGCTCTGGCTGCTGGCGCGGCGGGCGGCCGATGATGCAGAGCCGATGCCGATTGTCTCCGCTGCCTGGGCCTGTCTGGCCTTCGTCGCTGGCACGGTTGTGGTGCTGTGGTCCCCGGGCCTGGCCAGCGTGATCTGGTATGGTGCGGTGCTCGGCGCGATCCTGGACCGCAAACTGGCCCGCCGGACATAGGCCCCTTTGTTGCGCTGCACGCGGTGGTGCAACGGAGGCGAAACGCTTAGAATTTTGCTGTCGAGGCGTCGCCCTCGCAGCGAAAGGACAGTCTATGTCAGTGACCAAATTTGCCGTTGCGGCCGTCGCCGTCGGTTTGCTGAGCGCCCCCGCAATGGCCGCCGATGCGGAAGCGGGCGCCAAAATATTCAAGACCCAATGCGCGGTGTGTCATAGCCCGGTTGCCGGCAAGAACATGGTGGGGCCGAGCCTGTTCGGCATCGTCGGCCGGCAATCCGGGACCGCACCCGGCTTTAAATATTCTGCCGCCAATAAAGAGTCTGGCGTGACGTGGGACGAGGGCAATCTGGACAAATACCTGCCCAATCCGCGCGCCTTCATCGTCGGCACCACGATGACCTATGCCGGGCTGAAGAACGACACCCAGCGGGCAGACCTGATCGCCTATCTGGCAACGCTGAAATAAGCCTACGGGCTTTGCCCGCCGCTGGCTGCGGCGGGCAGGGCTTCTGCGTGGATTACGGCTTGGCGCGGTAGGTTTTGTGGCAGGCGCCGCAGGCCGCCCCGGTGGCGGCGAAGGCGGTGGTCGCGGCGGCTTTGTCGTTGGCTTTGAGCGCCGCGGTGAGCTTGGTGGCTTCCGTGGCCAGATTGCCAGCCAGTTTATCGAAATCCGCTTTGCTGGCCCAAATTTCCGGCAAGGCTGCGGTTTTCACCCCGGCTTCCGTGCCACTGCCGACTGGAAACATGGTGGGGATTTTGTGGCCCCAATCGGCAACGCCTTGGGCGTTGCTGGCGACGGTGGTGAGATCGGCCCCGGCATCGAGCGCCTTTTTGACCGCGCCGACATTGGCGAGGGTCGCTTTATAGCCGGCCTGGCGGGCAGCGATTACGTCCGCCGCCCCGGTTTGCGCTTGGGCGAACGACAGTCCAGTCACAGTCAGTCCAATCAATAGCAGGCTTCCGGCGATCGATTTCAAACGCAGCATCTAAAAAACCCCCATTTTTATGTTTCTAAACGACGTGTCGGCACGATAGTCGGATCATCGCATCCGCCCATGCCCAAAATTGGCGCGACGGCGGTAGATCCTGCATTATTCCGTTTATCCGCAGTTTATTTTTTTTCGCAAGGAGCATCGATGTCGCACCTCCACTCTGTCGCGGTCTTTTGTGGGTCTTCGGTGGGCAATGACCCGGCTTATGGCGTGGCGGCAACTGCGCTGGGCGAAGGGCTGGCGGCGGCGGGCATCCGGCTGGTCTATGGCGGCGGTGGCATCGGGCTGATGGGCATGACAGCGCGGGCCGCCCACCGGGGCGGCGGCCGGGTTGTGGGGGTGATGCCAGAATTCCTCAAGCAGCGGGAATTGCCGCAGCTGGATGGCGGCGAACTGATCGTGACCGACAGCATGCATAGCCGGAAAAACCGCATGTTCGCGCTGTCTGACGCTTTCGTGATCATGCCCGGCGGTTTGGGCACGCTGGATGAGATGTTCGAGATCCTGACTTGGCGGCAACTGGGGCTGCACAGCAAACCAATTCTGATTTGTGATATCCTGGGCTCTGCGCGGGCCTGGGTTGCAACGATAGAGGCGGCGGTGGAGTCGGGCTTCGCTAAACCGGAAATCCGTGGGTTTTACGAGGTTTTGTCTGATGTGCCGGCGGTGCTGGCGCGTTTGCAGCAGCTGCCCCCGGCGCCGGATGCGGCAACAACCCGGCTGTAGGCGGCGTTTCCGGGGTTGCCCTTCCGGCCGGCGCCGGCTATATGCCGCGCCTCGGTCGGAGTGTAGCTCAGCCTGGTAGAGCACTGTGTTCGGGACGCAGGGGCCGGAGGTTCGAATCCTCTCACTCCGACCAAGTCCCATTCCCCTGTCTCGAAGGGGGGGCCAGATACCTCGCCTATCCCAGACGCAAGCCGGTTGCCGCATCGAATACGTGCAACGCCGCAGCATCGAACCCGATCATCACCTGATCCGTCGCCGGGCCGCGCCCTGGCACCTTCACCGACAGCAGCTCCCCATCCGGCAGCCGGCCGATGAGCACGGTTTCCGACCCCAGCGGTTCCACCAAGTCGATCTGCATCGGCACGCCGGTGTGATCCAAACGGATATGCTCCGGGCGGATGCCGATGGTGAGCTGGCGGCCATCGGCGCCGTCGCGTTTGCCATCGGCGAAAGGAACCAGCATCCCGTTGCCGAGCGTGACGGCACTCCCGGCATGGCTGAGCGTGCCGGGCAGCAGGTTCATCGCCGGGGCGCCGATAAAGCCGGCAACATAGGTATTGGCCGGGCGTTCAAACACCTCCATCGGGGTAGCCAGTTGCACCGCAACGCCTTGGTGGAGCACCAGCAGCCGGTCGCCCAGGGTCATCGCCTCCACCTGATCATGCGTGACATACAGGCTGGTGACGCCCATGCGCCGTTGCAGCCGCTTGATTTCCGCCCGCATGGTCACGCGCAGCTTGGCATCGAGGTTGGAGAGCGGTTCGTCGAACAAAAACAGCTTGGGGTGGCGCACGATGGCGCGGCCCATCGCCACGCGCTGGCGCTGGCCACCGGAAAGCTGGCGCGGCTTGCGGTCCAGTAACGGGCCGAGGCCGAGCATATCGGCGGCTTCCTGCACTCGCGCCTTGATGTCGTCCTTCGACAGGCCACGGATTTTCAGGCCGTAGGCCATGTTGTCGAACACGCTCATATGCGGATAGAGCGCGTAATTCTGGAACACCATGGCAATGTCGCGTTCGGCTGGGTCGCGGCGGGCGACGTCCTGGCCATCGAGCACGATGCGGCCGCTGGTCGGTACCTCCAACCCGGCGACCAGCCGCAGCAAGGTGGATTTGCCGCAGCCGGAGGCGCCGACGATCACCAGCATTTCCCCGTCGCGCAAGGCGAGGTCGATGCCGTGCAGCACCGGGGTGGTGCCGAAGCTTTTGCGCAGGTCTTGCAGTTCCAGCGTGGCCATTATTTCTCGCCCTCGGTCAGGCCCTTCACGAACCATCGTTGCATCAGCAGCACCACAGCCACCGGCGGTAGCAGCGCCAGCACGGCGGTGGCCATCACCCGGTTCCAGTCGGTCACCGAATCCTGGCCGATCATCTTCACGATGCCGATGACGATGGTATCCAACGACGGATCGGTGGCGACCAGCAGCGGCCAGAGATACTGGTTCCAGCCATAGACGAACACGATCACGAACAGCGCCGCCATGTTTGCGGCCGAGACCGGCAGCAGAATATCGCGCAGAAAGCGCAACGGCCCGGCGCCATCCATGCGGGCGGCTTCCACCAGCTCATCCGGCACGGCCACGAACACTTGCCGGAACAGCAATGTGGCAGTGGCGCTGGCAATCAGCGGCATCGCCAGGCCGGTGAAGCTGTTGATCAGCCCGAAATCCGCCATCACCGCATAGGTTGGCACGATCCGCACCTCCACCGGCAGCATCAGGGTGATGAAGATGGTCCAGAAGCACAGCATCCGGAACGGAAAGCGGAAGAAGGTGACAGCGTAGGCGGAGAGCAGGGAAATGATGATCTTGCCGCCGGCAATCGCCAGCGCCATGGCGGCGGAGACCAGCAGCATGTGCCACACCGGCGCCCCACCTGGCGCGCGATCGTTCAGCACGGACCAGAACACACCGAGATTGCGCAGGTCGGGCAGCAGCGACAATTCCCCGCGCGAAATCGCCCCGGCATCCTGCGTCGCCCCGGCCAGCAGCAGCCAGAGCGGCAGCACGAACAAGAGCACGCCGCAGCACAGCACGCCATGCGCCACCCAATCGACCCGGCCGTTCATTCTGCATTCCTCCGGCCGATGAAGCGGAATTGCAACGCCGTCAGCACCACAATCCCCAGCATCAGCACCACCGATTGCGCGGAGGAGGAGCCGAGGTCGAGATTGATCAGGCCATCGCGATAGACCTTCAGCATCAACGTTTCGGTCGCCTTGCCCGGCCCACCTTGCGTGAGCGCCTGGATGGTGGCGAAGGTATCGAAGGCGGCATAGACAATGTTGACCACGATCAGGAAAAACATCGTCGGCGCCAGCAACGGCAGGGTGATGGTGCGAAACCGCCGCCAGCCACGCGCGCCATCCATGCGCGCCGCCTCAATCACCGCTTTGGGGATGGATTGCAGGCCGGCGAGGAAGAAAATGAAATTGTAGCTGACCTGCTTCCAGGCGGAGGCCAGGATGACCACCGTCATCGCCTGGGCATCGTTCAGCTTGTAGTCCCACAGGATGCCGATGGCCTTGAGCCCGTGCGCCACCAGGCCGATTTGCGGATGCAACAGCAGCACCCACAGCACCGCGGCAATGGCCGGGGCAATCGCATAGGGCCAGATCAGAAGGGTGCGATAGATCGCCCGGCCACGAATGTCCCGGTCGGCGAACACCGCCAGCAGCAAGGCCGTCCCCATCGCCAGCACGGCAACGGCGGCACAAAACCCCACCGTGCGCACGGCACTGTCGAGATAGAGCGGATCGGCAAACAGATCGGCGAAATTATCCAGGCCGACAAACTCGGTGCGAATGCCAAACGCGTCCTGCCGCTCCAGGCTGGTCCACATGGCGCGACCGGCGGGCCAGAGGAAGAAGAACACGGTGAGCAGCAGCTGCGGTGCTACCAGCAGAACCGGTAGCACCCAGCCGGCAAAGATTGTGCGACGTTCCAAGCTGGGGCCTTGTGCCGAAGGGTGTTCTTTTTGTGAACAAAAAGAACCAAAAAACGTCATCAATTTCTAGCCTACGGCGTACTCTCACGGGTAAGCGTACGCCGTAGGCATCGGGGATCGAAAGTTTTTGCTCCGTTTTTACAAAAAAGGAGCGCTTAACCTCCTACCCCTTCGCCGACTTCTCAAACTCCCGCAGCACCTTATTCCCCCGCGCCACCGCATTATCCAACGCCGCCTGCGCGCCTTGCTGGCCTTGCAGCGCCTTTTCCATTTCTTCCTGGATGATATTGCGCAGCTCGATCATGCGGCCGAGGCGGAAGCCTTTGGAATTGGCCGTCAGCTTGCCGCGTGACAGCTGCACGATCGGGATATCTGTGCCGGGGTTACGGTCATAGAAGCCTTGCTTCTTCGACAGTTCCCAGCCACCGAAGGTCACCGGCACATAGCCGGACACCTGATGCCAATGCGCGTCTTGTTCCGGCTGGCCGATGAACTTCAGGAAGGTCGCAACCCCCTTATATTCCGCCGCCGTGCGCTTGGGCGTGGTCATGGTCCACAGGCTGGCACCACCGATGACGGAGTTGATCGGGTTCGGGTTCACGTCCGGGTCCGTCGGCAGCAGCGCTGCACCGGCGTTGAACTTGCCGTCGCGCTTGATGGCGGCGCGGGCGGCGGAAGAGTCGAAAATAATCGCCGCTTCACCGGACACGAAGAGCGGGCCGGCGGCAGCGTCGCGGCCGCCGTATTTGAACAGGCCTTCCTTCGACATTTCCAGCAGCCGGTTGAGATGCTTGACGAAGGGCGGGGTGTTTATTTTCAGCTCCGTATCCAGCCCATCGAAGCCATTGCCTTTGGTGGCAACCGGCAGATCGTGCATGGCGCCGTATTCTTCGATATGCACCCAGGTCGGCCAGGAGGTGGTCATCGGGATTGGGGTGGATGATTTCGCTTTCAGCGCCCGGCAGGCGGCGATGACTTCAGTCCAGGTCGTGGGGGCCTTGTTCGGGTCCAGGCCCGCCTTTTCGAACGCGTCCTTGTTGTACCACATAATGGCGGTGGACGAGTTGAAGGGCATGGAAGCCATACGGCCATCGGACAGGCTGTAATAGCCGCGCACACCGCCGATATAGGCTTCCGGGTCTAGTTTGATGCCGGTTTCCTGGGCGAGCTGCCATACCTGCTTCACCGCCGGACCTGCGGCGAGCATGGAGCCGGTACCAACCTCAAACATCTGTACCAGATGCGGCGCCTGGCCGGCACGCCAGGCGGCAATCGCGGCCGTCAGGGTTTCCGGGTAGGTGCCTTTGAAGATCGGCTCAACCTCATACTCCGCCTGGGCGGCGTTGAAGGCCTTGCAGATATTGCCGATCTCGTCCCCAAGCGGGCCACTCATCGCGTGCCAGAACACGATTTTGGTTTTGGCGCCCTGGGCGGCGGCAACACCGCTCAGCGAAGCAGCGGTCAGCGCAGCAGTGCCGGTCAGCAGGGTACGGCGATGCACGGAATGGGACATTAGGGCCTTCCTCTCATTAAAACACGGCGCTTTGGGTAGGCCGCGATTGTTACCGGCACGTGGCAGAATGAAGACGGTTTGATGAAGCGGCTCGCCGCGCTGCCGTTATCGGCGCGCGGCCCACAGCATCAGGTAATGTGCCGGCAGCGCCCAGAGCACGCCAGCGATCAGAAAATAGGCCAGTTGCACCGCCCAGTGCAACGTGACGACATGGTCCGCCAGCGCGACGACCGCGCCAACATAAGCGCAGAAACCGATAAGCCCGACCAGAATGGCAATTGGCACACGTGACATGGGTGCACAGCTAGCGCCATGCTTGCGGTCTCGCAACTCCGGGCTATACACCGCCGCTTGATCGGTGCTGGAGCAAGCGACCTATGGACCTGAAGGATCACATCCGCGGCATTCCGGATTTTCCGAAGCCCGGCATTCTGTTTTACGACATCTCCACCCTGTTGCGGCACCCGGATGCCTGGCAGGTGGCGATGGGCCGCATTGCCAACGTGGTGCGAGCGTATAACCCGGACGTGATTGCCGGCATTGAATCGCGCGGCTTCCTACTCGCCGCCCCGCTCGCCCTCAAGCTCGGCTGCGGCTTCATCATGCTGCGCAAGCGCGGCAAGCTGCCGGGTGAGGTGATATCGCTGGATTACGCGCTGGAATACGGCACCGATCGGATTGAAATCCAGGCCGATGCCATTCAGCCCGGCCAGCGCGTGGTGGTGGTAGATGATCTGCTCGCCACCGGTGGCACGCTGGCGGCCGGCATCCGGCTGCTGCGCCAGGTTGGCGCCACCGTTCCGGCGGCGGCCACGCTGATTGAGTTGAGCTTCCTGAACGGGCGGCAAAAGCTGGATGTGCCGGTGGAAACCTTGGTGAGTTACGACGCGTAGGCGCAGTTACTATTTTTGAGACAAATTAATGGCTTGTTAAGGGTTTGCCGCTAGCCTGTTGTCCGAACGGCAAAAATCGCCGTCCGGCAACAGACTGATGGGATTGTCGGTCCCATCGCGGAAACGTGTCATGCCCTCAGACTTAAGCGTTCGCCCCGTCAGCCAAATCGTTGACGTGCGACCCACGACGCCCACTGCCACCTCGGCAGCGACAAGCAGCCAGACTGCCACGAAGCCGAACAGCCCGATGTATCCGAACCCAAGCTACCGGCTCGACCCGGCGCTGGGCATGGTGGTGATTGAGTTCATGTCCGCCGGCGGCGTGGTGCGCAGCAGCCTGCCGACGCAACAACAGCTCGATGCGTATCACCGCGAGCTGGACACCGGCGCGAAGCTGGACCTCAGCGGGGCGCCGCCCGCGAACAGCGACGTTAAGACCGCCTGAAGACTTCCCTGCCATCCTGCCGCCCAGACCACCGCGTTGGTGGCGTGCGAAGGATGGACCATGACCCACTCCCAGGCGGCGAAAATCGCCCCAACCGAACCCGTTGCCACGCCGTCCAGGCTGCAACGGGCGATGCTTGCTGCCGGACAAGGTGACTGGGCACAGGCACGCATATGGCTGGAACAGGCGGTGCAGACCGCCGATGAATGCCAGCAAGCAAGGTTCCTGCTTTGGGAAGTGTGCCAAGTTTTGGGCGACCGTGACGCCGCGGTGGCGTATTTGCGCGCAGCCGTTGCGGTGGCGCCGTTGGTGTTACGCCCCTCCGCCACGCCACAACGCCGCGTGCTGGCACTGACGGTGCCGGGCGACTTCCAGGCCAATCTGCCGGTGGCCATGCTGCTGACCGAGAGCAGCACAGAACTTTATACCTATTGGTTGCATGACCCGGCACAGGTGCTGGCAAATCCGCTGATGGCGGCGGAGGCTATCCCAGCCGAGATCGATTGCGTTTTTATCGCCATTGCCGAGGATCGGCGGCACACCCAGGCGTTGCAGGCCGCTGAGGCATTGGCCGCCGCTTTGGGCAAGCCGGTGATTAACCCGGCGGCGCGGATTGCCTTAGCCGCCCGCGATACCGCCGCCACGCTATTACAAGGGGTGCCCGGTGCCATCGTGCCAACACAGCGGCTCCTGCCACGGGAGGCGTTGCAGGCGGCGCCGGTCGCCTTTCCGGTGATTATCCGCCCGCGCCAATCCCACGCCGGCAATGCGCTAAGTCAGATTGCCGATGCCGCAGCGTTGGCAGCCTACCTCGCCGAGCACGCCGACGACGCGTTTTACGTCGCACCCTTCATCGACTACCGCAACGCTGATGGGCAGTGGCGCAAATACCGAGTGATTTTCGTCGATGGCGTGCCATGGCCGTTTCATATGGCGGTGCATGATGACTGGGCGGTTTGGTATTACAACGCCGGCATGGATCGCGACCCCCAGAAGCAAGCGGAGGAACGGCAATTTCTCAACAACTTCGCCAGTGTGTTTCCGCCGCCAGCGATGGCGGCGCTACGCGAGATCGCCGCACGGGTTGGATTGGATTATTTCGGACTCGATTGCGGCTTGCTGGATGATGGACGGGTTGTGGTCTTTGAGGTTGAGACTGGCATGATCGTGCACGACCGCGACGAAGGACCGATTTATGCCTACAAAACGGAGCCGGCGCGGCGGATCTTACGGGCCGCGGAAGCCATGGTGGACCGACGGATCGCCGCAGGTTGAACGCAAATAAGCTGAGCGGATGATCTGCTCAGCTTATTTATCGATCGCGCCGCACCCTTAGGCGCTGAACGCTTGCAGACCCTGCTGCGGCATTCGCATTGGCGGCGGGACGGCCGGGGCGGCGGGCTGCTGGGCACGCAAGCCATCGGCGACATTGCGGTTCACGTCGATGAGCGGCTGCAACGCCAGATCTGACGCCATGGCAGCAACAGAATATTGCATCGCCCACATGCCCAGCCCGATCAGATCGGAGCGCAGCTTGGCGGGCAATTGGTTGTCACGACTGCTGAGGTCGCGAAACAGGATCGACCATAGTTCGTGGGTTTTGTGCAACGCCGCGACGCGCTCGCCTTGCGTGCTAGCGCGGGAGAGGCGTGAGTTGCACAAACCAAACGCGATGATTTCGGTTTCGCGCGGCGAGGCGCCACCCAAATCTGAAGCCCGTGCGTAAACCGCAGCACCAGACATGAAATTTCCATTCGTAGGTTATACGATAAAACCAGAAGCACGCATGGCCGGGCCTTGCGGCCCGGCCATGACGTCGCTTAGCGGAACAGCGACATCAGCGATTGCGGCTGCTGATTGGCAATCGACAGCGCCTGCACGGCGAGCGACTGCTTGGTCTGCAACGACTGAAGCTTGGCGCTTTCGGCCGCCATGTCCGCATCGGTCAGCGCGCCGAGACCGGCGGTGAGCGAGGAGGACAGAGCGGAGGTGAAAGACGACATGCCAGCAATCTGCTGCTGCGCCTGACCCAGCACGGCGGTCTTGGAGTTCATCGACGTGATTGCCGAATCCACCAGGGTGATCGCCGCAGCGGCACCGGTAATCGCGGTCTGGGTCGCACCACCACTGGCGATGGTCGTCACCGACGACGCATTGCTGATGTTGTTGCCACCAACATTGACCGAGCCGTCGGTCTGGATTTCCGCACCGAAGCCTTGCGACTTCATCGCGGCCACCAGCGCGCCGACCACTTGGTTGGACGAGGCGGTGGACAGATCGACGTTAACCGCCGTCACCTTGTTGGTGGCGGAGGGGATGCTCGCCAAAGCGGCGGGGCTCGACGTGTCGTTGATCTCAAACGTCCAGCTATTGGTGCCGTCCGACAGCTTCACGGTATCGCCCTGGGCGGCCGCGAAGGTGTTGTCGAATGCCAGGTTCACGGCCGAGCTGTTCACGCCCAGGCCGGTGAGGCCCAAGCCAGTCGCGGTCATGGCCTGGTTGGCAACCGTCAGCTGGGTGCCCTTGATGTCCTGCACCACATTCAAGCTCGGCGAGGTGCCGTCCAGCAGGTTCACCCCGTTGAACGTCGCGCTCGACGCGAACTGGTTGATGTTGGACAGGATCGAGGTGATCTGGTTGCCCATCGTGGTCGGGTCGATGCCGTTCTGCTGCGCCTGAACGATCGTGTTCTTCAGCGAGGAGAGCTGCGACGAGATCTGCGAGGAAGCCGAGGTGGCCACCGAGAGAGTCGCCGTGCCGAAGGCCAGATTGTCAGACACCGCCGAGAGGCCAGCCAGATCGGCGTTCATCGAATTAGAGATCGAATAAACGGCCGGGTTTTCGGAGGACTGGGAAACTTTTTTACCAGTCGAGATCTGCTGCTGTGTTTCCTGCAACATCGCTTGGGTGTTGTTGAGGGACGACAGAGCAGAAAGAGCACCGAGGTTGGTATTAACGGAAAACATGAGGAATTATCCTTTTTGTCGCGTTTGCGTATTCACGCACTGCAACGCCCGAATTTTTCCTGCGCGCATGTGAACATTAGCATGGGTGAGTAAACAAGATATAAACACGACAGTCTTTTTGACCGTCTTTAGTATTCAGTCGACCTGTTCCGGTACCGGTTCATCGGTCGAGACAGAAAGATTACGCCCGAGCACGGCATCTTCGTGCCGGATGATGCGGCGAACGAGCTTGAGCGCCTGGTAGTAATCGTCGTCCTGCGCCGCGCGGAAGGCGCGATCGAGGATTTCACAGGCGAGCGCCGAGGTGGTGGCGGACTTGAAGGCGTCCATCAACGCTTCGGTCTGGGCGAGGCCGACGGCCTGCTCCTCCTCGGTGCCGACATAAGCGGTTTGCAGCGCGAAATAGATGCGGCGGGCCGGGCTGTCGGCCTCCGCCAGCGGCATGATCTGCTTGCCGAACAGGAAGCGCGCACGGGCGGCGAGTTCAATCCGTGCTTTGGTGCGAAAACGGATTGAGGCGCCATTGAGCACCATCAGATCCCCCTGGCGCAATTCGAGAACCAAATTAGACATCGTTCGGACCCTTTCTGAGTCGCTGGAAGTAAACAGCCCCGTTTCGGAGCCGGAGAAATCGGTTTCAGCCCCCCGCAACCAGGAACGACACCAGCGACAGGCCATGCATGCCAGAGATCATCTGGTATGAAGCCTGCAACTGGGTCTGCACCTGGGTGAGTGCGGTGGCTGTGCTTGCCATATCAACGTTTTCAACTGATGAAATTTGCGCGGTCAGCGTCGTGGAAAGATCGGAGAGCACTGATGTCTCTTTGGTCAGATGCGCCTGTTGCGTGCCGACGCCAGCCATCTCGGTCGACAGGGCGTTCACCGCGCCCTTCAACGTCGCACCGATGGAAGTGGTCACCGTGGTGAAATCCGTGCCGAGGGCCGTTTGCCCGCTGCTCATTGCCGCCAGCGACGCAAGGCCGGCGACGAGATCCTTGACATAGGACCCGGTGGTGCTGGCGCCGGTTTGCACCGCATAGGTGTTCTGCCCGGCGACGACCCCAAGTGCCATCTGCTGGTCCGGGCCAACGTCGGCCATGCCACGACCGGTGGCGGCGCCGGTGGCGGTCAACGCCGTGCCGGTGGCGGCGGCCATGGCGGCCGTAACCGCAGCGGTGCCGCCACCAGCGGCCAGCGCGCTGATCGGTGCCTGCACCTGGGCGACGAAATTGGCCAGCGCCGCGTCGGCGAGCGGCTGGGTGGCCTGATCTTGTCCGGCCAGCAGGTAATTGCCGCCGTTCTGGCTGTTCAACAACACCTGCACCTGGCTCAGCGCCGCCTTGGCCTGGGTGGCGATACTATCCACACCGGCGGAGGTTTGCGCGCTCATCCCCAGCGTTTGACTGGCGAAGCTCGAAGCAATGTCACTGAGTTGTTGCAAGGTTGATTGGGTCATTTGCAACTGGGTGCCGGCCTGGCTGATGTTGTTCTGCCACGTGCCGATGGCTTGCAGTTGCGGGCGCATATTGATGGACACTGCGGCCTGATTGCCCAAGCCGGCATAGGTGTTGGAGACCAGACCCGTGGCCGATTGCTGGGTTAGTTGGTTCAGCTTCTGCTTGATGCCAGCGCTGTCGTTGGCGAGCACGCCATACATGCCAGATGGCAACAAGCCGTTCAGGGAGCCAATGGTTCCACTCATGATCGTTCTCCGCCGCTACTGCACGGTCTGCAGCAATTGGGTCCACATGCTCTGGATGGCAGACAGCACGCGGGCATTGGCGCCGTAGGCGTTTTGCAACTGCACCATCAGTGAGAGCTCATTATCAATGCTGACAGAGCTGGACTGCGATAAGTTGGTGGTCAGTGTGGTTTGCACTGCCTTTTCGGTATCGAGTTTGTTGGTCATCGCGCTGCTCTGCTGCGCCTGACCGGACATCACTGCGGCCGTCATCGTGGCCAGGCTGCCGCCGGCGGAGAAGGGGCCGACCAAATTACCTTGCGGGCCAAGCCCATTATTGTTGGGCGCCGGTTGCGCGATGCCCGGCTGCGCCTGCACACCCATGGCATTGGTCAGCACACGTGTGATCAGCGTGGTGAAACCCGTCGGGCCAGCCGGTGGGTTCGGCGTGAAGGCGCTGGCACCGGTGGGGGAACCGGCAACCGCGTTGGTGCCATCACGAACCAGGGCAGGATTTTGTATCACTGCCGGATTGACCATGATGGTGCTGGCATAGCCAAGATAGGTGGATTGCGCCGGGGCACCGCCGCCGGTGGGGACGGTGCCACTCGGTTGGGTAAAGAGCGTAAGCCCTTGAGCCTGGAAGCGGGTTGATGTCGTTTGCGCGACCTCGTCCAGGCCCGCTTGCAGTCCGGGCATGATGTTATCACGCACATCGATGTTGCCGCCGAGCGCACCGGCACCCGCCAATTGCCCGGTGACATTCACCCCGTTCATCGTGATAGCGGGGATACCGCCGCCGGGGTAGGAACTGGCGGCACCGATGGACGCGGTTTGGGTGGCAAAGTTCGCAGCACCGGGCTGGAAGTTAATCGACAGGCCGCTTGGTGTGATCGCCTTCAGATCGCCATTGTCCTGCTTGAGGAAGCGCACATCGATCAGGTTGGACAATTGAGTGAGCGACACGTCGCGCTGGTTTTCCAGGTCGGCAGAGCTTTGGCCGGCGGCTCTGGTGGCCATGATCTGTTTGGTCTGGGTCGCGATGGTGGCGATGGTGGTGTTGAGCGTGGTCACCCCTGTAACAATCGCATCCTGCGCCTGCTGACGGGTGCTGGTAACGGCGCTACCGAGGGTGTTCAACTGACCGGCGAAATTTTGCGCGGCGTTGACAACAGCATTTTGCTGGGCAGCGCTATCGGGCGCACTCAGCAGGGCCGAGAAGCTACTTTGCACCTGGCCGAGCAAACTGGCGAGGTCGTTGCCTTGGCCGGGTGTACCGAGGACCGAATCGATGTTGCCCAATGCGGCTTGGCGGATTTGCAGCCCACTGACAACCGCGTTCTGATTGAAGACGTCGGTTTGCTGTTGGGCATTGAGCACACGCACCGCCGGACCGGACGCAACCCCCATGCCCATGCCATCGGCCGTGAGGCTGTGCTGCGTCGAGGCTTCGACGACATAACCCGGCGTGCTGGCATTGGCGATGTTCTGCGAAACAACCGATAGCCCAGCGTTGACGTTCGCCAAGCCACCTATCGCTGTCGAGAGGGCTGTGTTGATCCCCATTGCGGGTCTCCGTCGTGGCCTTGCGCTACTGCTTCATGCTCAGCGTGGTTTGCAGGAGCTGGTCGGCCGTGGTGACAATTTTGGCATTCGCGGAATACGCCTGTTGGGCAACGATGAGGTTGCTGAACTGCGTGGCGATATCGACGTTGGAGCTTTCCAGCGAACCGGTGACCAGCGAGCCCGCGCCACTCGACCCGGCCGGCTGATTCAACGGGTCGCCAGAGGCGATGGTGGCAGTAAAGGCTGATCCGTTCTGGCGTTGCAACGCGTTTGGATCGGCAAATACGGTCACCGGCACCTGGGCCACGTTACGCACCTGGCCGTTGTCGTAGTTGACCTGAATGTTACCGGCAGAGCTAATCGAAACACTACTGAAACTACCTTGTGGCGCTCCGTTCTGGGTAATGCCTTCGAGCTGGTAGGCGGTGCCGGCATATTGCGTCAGGCCAGAGGCTTGGCCGTAGGTTCCGACATCAAGGGCGATGGTCTGCGGGCCGCTGCCGAAATCCGAGGTGAAGTTCAACGCCGCTGGGGAACCCGCGTTATAGGCCGCCCCACTCAGGGTGCCGGTCCCGTTGGTGATGCTGCCCACCGTGCCATCGGGCACCGGGTTGCCGCTGGTCGTCGGGCCGAAATTCACCGTGGCGGTTCCAAGGGCCGCACCGTTGATGTCATCCGGCGAGCTGACGGCGACCGTCCAGGAATCGGTCGCGTTTTGCGTCCAGTTCAGCGTCAGTACGTGGGAGGTCCCCAAAGTGTCAAAGACCGACACTTGCGAGCTGATCGGGGTGTTGGCCGCCGGAGTGGCGGGCAGATTGGCGGCGAGGTTCACCTTGGTGGTGGCGACGGGGTTGTAGACGCTCTGCGTCACCTGGATGGGTTGCAGCTTGGTGCTATCCACCGCGCCGGTGGACTGATCGATGGGCCAGCCGTTGAGATAGCCGCCATCGCTGTTCACCAGATAGCCGCTGTTGTTCATCTTAAAGTCGCCAGCACGGGTGTAATATTGCTGTGGCGAAAAATTTGTTGTGCCGACCTGACCATTGGCGACCTGGCTGACCGGGAAAAAGCCCTGGCCGGAAATGGCCATCGCCAGCGGGTTGCTGCTTTGGGCAATCGCGCCTTGCACGTTGTTCTGGTAATTCGCCATCGCACGGACCGAGCCAGGCTGATTGTCGGTGGCAGTGCTGCTGGTCAGCAGATCTTCAAAGCTGGTGCTGGTTCCCTTGAAGCCGACGGTTTGGCTGTTGGCGATATTGTCGCTGATGTTGCCGAAGGCGTCGGACTGGGCGGACAACCCGCTGATCGCTGTGCTCATCGCGCCGAACAAAGACATGGTCTACTCCTGGTCTCGCTAGACCGGTCGTTTCGATCCGGTCGTGAAAAGGCAATGGGACGATGTGGCTGACAAAGGCTGACCCATGCCGCTGCAGAAGGGTTTGCAGGATGCGTGCCAGCTGAAAATGCCCGGAAATCTGGCCTTTTTCGCAGCATGATGCCGGACACATCTGGTGCGGCGGCAGATTCGACCCGGCATAAAGTGCCGCCCACCGGGGGAAATAGACCGCAAAAGCCGCGATCTGACGCTGATTGGCCGGTGGCACGGTGTTTGCGTTGTGAGGGCGGAGATGGCGGAGCAGGTAGTCTGGTCCGCGCAGGATAAACGCAATGCCGATGGCCGCCTCAATCGCAACACCCGCAATCGCGCCGCCTTCAAGTGCGCCGCCTGCACTTGCAATGTCGACGCCCGTCGCCGCCACAGTAACCGCGAGCCCGGCCGCCGCGGCGGCCAATGCCAACCCAACGCAGGATTTCCAATCCGCCTTGGCGTCGGTGCTGCAAACGCCGGTGGCGCTGTCCGGCACGACAGTGCCGGGTGATGCCACCCTGGCCGCGGCCGGTCGCGTTGGGATCGCAGCGCCTTCGACGACAGCTAAGCCGAGCGGTGCCAAACTGCCGCATATGCCGGCGGCGACCGAGGCTGGCGCCGAGGCACCGTCACCAACCGCCACTGCAATGCCGCTGCCGGACGCGCTGCCCAGCCCGCTGGTCCCCAGCCTGCCATCGTCGAACCTGCCGGTGAACCTGGTGCTGCGCGACGCGGAAGCGGACGGCGCGGAAAGCACGCCCGCCGCCCCAGGCAAAGCCGCGACCCAAGCGGCACCGCAGGCCGCCGCCACGGAAGCCCCGCCAGAACCTGCCGCGCCGACCCATGGATTGGGGAGCAATACGGCAGATCCAATGATCGCAAGCCTGCCGCAAGCCGGCATCGAAACATTTTCCCATCATCTCGCCGCACCGGTGGGCGCGTCGCCGTCGGTTGGCGCTGATCCAGCACCAGCGGCCTCGCCCGCGGCGCCGACGAGCCATGCGTCCGCCCCCGCTGTTCCAATGCAGTTGGCGAACGCGAACGCGACCCCAACCGCCACCACCCAAGTGGGGGCTGCCTTCGTCGTCGTGACCCGGCAGGGTGAAGCAGCACCGTCCCTCACCTTGCATTTGCAACCACCGGATCTCGGGCGGGTGGCGATCAATATCGAGCAGCCCAAGGAGAGCGGGGCTAAAATCTCGCTGACGGTCGAGCAACCAGAAACATTGTTGATGCTCATGCGCGACCAACCGGCCTTACATAAGGCGCTCGACAGTGCTGGCATTGCCGCTGAGGGACGGACGCTCAGCTTCCATATGGCGTCCGCCGAGGGCATCGCCCCGGCGGCGGCAAGCAGCCAGCCGCAGGATAGCGGCAGCAGCCTGTCCAACGGCAGCAATGGGCAAGGCCAGGGCGCGGGCGCCCAAGCTGGCATGGGCGACCATGGTGGGCGCAACTCCAACGGCAGCCAAGCTCGTCAAACATCCGGCACTGCCAACCAGGCGGATCCTACCGCCGGCTTCAGCTTCACCCCTTCCCAACCCGTCGCCCGCCTGCTGCCCCGCAGCGCCGTCGACATCACAGCCTAGGGATTTCCAGATCATGAGCATCACCAGCACGGTGACCCCGTCCGCCGCCGCAACCGCCGCCGCCAACGCAAAAAACGCCAGCGGCGCAACCAATACCGCCGCCAGCACGACGTCAGGGACTTCGGCGCTGGGGTCATTGGCCGGTAATTTCCAGGACTTTCTGAGCATGTTGATGACTCAGTTGAAGAACCAGGACCCGACGACGCCGATGGATTCCAATCAGTTCACTTCAGAACTGGTGCAGTTCTCCAGCGTGGAACAGCAGATCAACACCAATTCCAGCCTGGGCCAACTGATCCAGTTGACGCAGTCCGGCCAGGTGCTGCAATCCTCGTCGATCGTGGGTCAGACGGTGGATGTGACGTCTGACAAACTGTCGCTGCAAAACAGCAACGCGAGCATCAACTTCACCGCGCCGACGGCAGAGCCAGTCACCGTCACCGTAGCCGGGGCCAATGGCGCAACGATCAAGCAATCCCAGGTCAGCGCCAGCCAGGGGGCGAATAGCTGGTCGTGGGATGGCAAAGACAGTTCGGGCGCCCAGTATCCGGATGGCGCTTACAGTGTCACGGTCACCTCCGGCGGTGTGGCGGTGCCGTTCACCGTGAGCGCGGTGGCGACCGGCGTGACCCAGACCAGTTCCGGGATGAATTTGTCGATTGGCGGTCAGTCGGTACCGTTTAGCGCGGTCACCTCGCTGGTGAACTGAGGCCGATCAACCGGCCTTACGCTCCCATCCACGCGCGGTTTGCTGCCAGTAGGCCAGGGTATGCCCAGCCTCCCTAGCTTTGCGCCAGCGCAGCCGCGCGGCGGCCAGGGCGTTATCGTCCTGGCCGTCGAACAGGTCGAACACGCGGGTGAAGGCGTCGAGATGCGCGGTCTCGGTGTTGTCGATCAGGAACAGAAATTTGGCCCCGTTCGGGGCTTCATCCGCAGTGGTGAGCCAGATCGGTTGCAAGTCAGGATTGCCGGAGGCCGCCGTACCGTGCGGCAGCCAATCGGGCTCGGTCGCCAGCCATAGCGCGGTATCTAACGCGGCAACGCGTTCCTCGGAGCCGCAGCGCACCACCGCCCGCTGCCCCGCCGCCAAAGTGCGGCCGAGCAGAACCGGGAGCGCTTGATCGGGCCCGGTGCGGGTCAGGTGGTAAAAGCCGATTTCGGCCAACGGATCGTCCCGGGCTTAACGCTCGAAATTCTCCGCCACCATACGGTCCAGCAGGCGCACGCCGTAGCCGGTGGCACCCTTCGGCACGGTTGCCTGGTCTGAATAAGCCCAGGCGGTGCCGGCGATATCCAGATGCGCCCAGGTTTTGCCGTTGACGAAACGTTGGATGAAGGCCGCCGCGGTGATGGCGCCGCCCGGACGGCCGCCGACATTTTTCATGTCCGCGATATCGGATTTGATCTGCTTATCGAAGCTGGCATCCAGCGGCATGCGCCAGGCCAGTT
This sequence comes from uncultured Rhodospirillales bacterium, assembly GCA_903893975.1. GTDB lineage: Bacteria > Pseudomonadota > Alphaproteobacteria > Acetobacterales > Acetobacteraceae > CAITOL01. Next base: position 41,869 of record CAITOL010000106.1, read on the forward strand.
CACCACTGGCCCGGCCGGCGGCGGCGATCTGGTCGGCCAACGTATCGTCGTTGGCAAAGAAGCCGGCATAGTCGTGGCCGAGGGCCACGATCATCGCTCCGGTCAAAGTGGCCAGATCGACCATGAAGCGCGGGTCGAATTTTTGTTGGCAGTACCAAAGCACATCTGCCAGCACGAGGCGGCCTTCGGCGTCGGTATTGATCACTTCAATGGTCTGGCCGGAATAGGATTTCACCACATCGCCCGGGCGTTGCGCGGTGCCCGATGGCATGTTTTCCACCAGCCCGACCAGGCCCACCACATCGACCTTCGCCTTGCGGCCGGCCAAAGCGGCCATCAGGCCGATGACTGCGGCGGCGCCGCCCATATCGAACTTCATATCTTCCATGCCGGCGGCGGGTTTGATGGAAATGCCGCCGGTATCAAAGGTGACGCCCTTGCCGATGAAGGCCAGTGGCTTGGCTTTGCCTTTGCCGCCTTTGGTCGCCGGCGCCCCGTCCCACTTCATCACCACCATGCGCGGCTCGGCGGCGCTGCCTTGGGCGACACCCATCAGCGAGCCAAAGCCGAGCTTGGTCATTTCACGCGGGCCAAGCACTTCCACCTTCACCCCGAGCGCGGTGAGCTTCTTGCAGCGTTCGGCCATTTCGACCGGGTTGAGCACATTCGGCGGCTCACTCACCAAATCGCGCGCGAGATAAACGCCATCGGCCAGCGCCTTGCCGGCCACCCAGGCGGCTTTGGCTTTGGGCAGTTCGTCGGTCAGCACCGTCAGCTTCGCGAGTTTGGGCTTATCGTCGGCCTTTTCTTTGGTGCGATAAAGATCGAAGCGATAGCGGCGCAAGGTGGCGCCCAATGCGGCGGCGGCGGCTTGGGCGCCGGACAGGCCAGCGGCCGACAAGGCGGCGACGGCATCACGGCCGAGCTGGGCCGCAGCGGAACCGCCCGCGTTTTCCAGCCCGGCACTGGTCAGATCTGCGGCTTTGCCCAGGCCGATAGCCACCACACGCGTCAGCCCGGCACCGGGGGCGAGCACAATGGCGGATTGGCCTTGCTTGCCGGAGAAATCCGCCACCGCCAGCGCGCGGGAGACCGCGCCGCCGGTTGCGGCATCGGCCGCGGCCAGCACCTCGCGCGTTGGGCTATTGGCGTCTTCCGCGATCAGCAGCGCCAGGGCGCCGGATTTGGGCAGGGCAGATTTGGCAAAGGCGATGTCGAGCATGTCGGGGTCCCGATCAGATAACGGTTCAGGGCACAAGTTTAGCAGGCTTTGCCGGCGGCGACGCAAGCCGGTAGACTGGGCTTATGACCGACACAGACCTGCTTGCCCTTGCGACCTCACTTGCTGCACGTGCTGGGGAGGCGATCCTGGCGGTGCGCGCGCGTGGCTTTGCAACCACGAACAAGGCCGATAACAGCCCGGTGACCGAGGCCGACTATGCGGCCGAGCGGATTATCGCCGCCGGGCTGCGGCAGGCGGCGCCGAATATTCCGGTGGTGGCGGAGGAGGAAATCGCCGCCGGACGGGTGCCGGAAGCGGCGGATTGCTTCTGGTTGGTGGACCCGATTGACGGCACGCGTGAGTTTGCCGCCGGGCGGGATGATTTCGCCGTGTGCATTGGCCTGGTGCGCCACGGCGTGCCGGTGCTGGGCGCGGTTGGCCAGCCGGCCACGGGGGCGATTTTTGGCGGGCTGGTGGGGGCCGGGGCCTGGCGGCGCGATGCCAGCGGGCAACACGCCATCTCCGCACGCGCCAGGCCGCAAGCCGGGATCGAGGTTGTCGCATCTCGCCATTACGCCAATGACACGACGTTGGCGGCGTATCTGGCCGGGTTCAACATCGCAGCGGTGAAAAACATGGGCTCGGCGTTGAAGTTCACCTTGCTGGCGCAAGGGCAGGCGGATTTGTATCCACGCTTTGGCCGCACGATGGAGTGGGATACGGCTGCGGCGCAGGCGGTGCTGGAGGCTGCCGGCGGGGCGGTGCTGAACTTCGAGACCATGCAGCCGCTGCGCTATGGCAAGCCAGGATGGGAAAATCCGCATTTCGTCTGCCACGGCAAGGATTGGTAGCGCGATGCTGGCGCGCCGGCTGGCCGCCGATGCGGCAGGCATTGCCGAGGCCGCGAGGTTATTACGCGCCGGCGATCTGGTCGCCTTTGGCACCGAGACGGTCTACGGGCTCGGGGCCGATGCCACCAATGCCGATGCGGTGGCGCGGATTTTTGCCGCCAAGGGGCGCCCGCACTTCAACCCGCTGATTTGCCACTACCCCACGGCCGAGGCGGCCTTTGCCGATGTGGTGCCGAACCCGGCGGCACGCACGCTGGCGGCAGCCTGCTGGCCAGGTCCGCTCACGCTGGTATTGCCGCGCCGGCCGGACAGTGCGGTGGCACTGCTGACCGGTGCGGGGCTGGACAGCCTGGCGGTGCGGGTGCCGGCACATGCCACGGCGCGCGCATTGCTCAGCGCCGTGGGCCGGCCGGTCGCGGCACCCTCGGCCAACCGGTCCGGCCATGTCAGCCCGACCTCGGCCGCCGATGTAGCGGCCGAATTGGGCGACCGGATCGCCGCGATCCTGGATAGCGGGCCGTGCACGGTCGGCGTGGAATCCACCGTGCTGGATCTATGCGGCCCCCCCGCCTTGCTGCGGCCCGGCGGGGTGACGGCAGAAACCCTCGCCGCACTGCTCGGCCAGCTTGGGCGCGGCGGCGGCGCGATCCGGGCGCCGGGGATGCTGGAGTCCCACTACGCGCCGGAGGCAACATTGCGGCTGAATGCGGCCAGCGTGGCGTGCAATGAAGCGGTGCTGGCATTTGGGCCGGTCCTGCCAGGCGCGGCGACGTATATCCAACTCAGCGCCAGCGGTGACACCACGGAAGCGGCCGCGAACTTGTTTGCCGGGCTGCGGGCTTTGGATGCGCTGGTGCGCCAGCGCGGGCTGAGCGGGATCGCTGCCATGCCCATTCCCGAAACCGGCCTGGGTGCGGCGATCAACGACCGGCTCCGTCGCGCCGCCGCGCCGCGCCCGCCGACTGCCAGCCCGGCGGACGCTGGTTAGGCCGCAGCTAAAGCCGGGTTACCAGCAGCCACACCACCAATGCGGCAACCGCGAACAAGGCGCTGGCGATGATCGGGCTGACCATACGTGGCGACGGCGTGGCGGCCGGCAGGCGCTTTTTGCCGGTGATCATCGGGCGCACCAGATTGTGGCCTTTGATCGCCGCATAGGCGAGTACGGCGAGCACGTGCAGTACCACCACCGCCTCGATGAGGTTGAAGATCAGGAAATGCAGGTCGAGCAATTTGCTGGACAGCCCGGCGTCGATCAACTTGGACAGCGGACCTTCGACCACGTCGTCGTCGTTGCGGCCGAATAGCCCGGTGCCGATCTGCGCCAGCAGCACGGCAAGGAGGACGAGCACCATCCAGCCGCCAGCCGCGTTATGACCGATCTGAGTATCCGGCTCCTTGCGGGTGAAATGCAGAAGGTGGCGCACCGCCGCGATGGGGCTGGCGAGAAAGTGTCGGAAACGGGCGGTTTCACTGCCGAACAGGCCCCATAAAATCCGCCAGAGCAGCAAAGCGGCCACCGCTTCACCGCACAGCATGTGCCATGCCAATTTATCGAACCGCACGGTGAGGTAGCAGGCCAGCACCAACAGCACGAGCGCCCAGTGGAACAGCCGGGTCGGCAGGTCCCATACCCGCATGGGCAGAAACAGGCCGGATGCCTGGGGGCGGTTGGAACGACGCGGGGCTGCCATCCTGCTACTCCTGGAGGTGATGCGAACGCGAGATCCGGTGGTTCTATTCCATTGCGGCGTGCGACGGAACCGTGCCGTCGGTTCGCATCAGGGTGGGTGACGTTCTGCGTCGATCGCGATATGGTCTCGCAATGGCACAAGATCCGATCAAGCTGCGCCGACCTGGTCTTCGTTTGGCAGGCTGGCTGATCGCCGGGCTGGCGGTGCTGGCAGTGGCGATCTGGTGGAGCTTCGCGGGCGTCCACCCGGCGGCCCCGGTGCCGACCCCCGCCGCCCCCTTGGCCGTCGTGGCGCCGCCCAGCGTGCCGCCCGCCCCGGCGGCGCAGGCGCCGAGCTTCGATATCGTCCGGGTCAACCCGCAAGGCGGGGCAGTGGTGGCCGGCCGTGCCGCGCCAGATAGCGAGGTCACGTTGCGGCAGAACGGGCAACCGGTCGGCACAGCCAAAACCAACGCACAAGGCGAGTTCGTGGTGCTGCCCGACAAACCCCTGAACGCCGGCGGGCAGGAACTGAGCCTGTCGTCGCGCGCAGCCGGTGGGGCCGATGTCGGCGGGGCGGCGCCGGTGATTGTGGTGGTGCCGCCAGGGAGCAATGCACCGGCGGTGGCGGTGCTGGCACCCGCGAATGCGCCGGCAACGCTATTGCAGGCCAATACCGGCACTTTGGCGCTCGGCGTGGTGGACTATGACGCCAAAGGTGGCATCCGGCTATCCGGCACCGCGCCGCCGGGCAGCCACTTGCGGCTTTATATCGACGATACGGCAGTTGGGGAGGTTGCGACCGATCCGGCCGGACGTTGGGCAATCAGCCCGACCGCCGAGGTGGCGGCCGGACCGCACACGCTGCGGCTCGACCGGATTGGCCCGGATGGCAAAGTGGCAGCCCGCGTGGAAGCCCCGTTTTCCCGCACCCAGGCCGGCAAGATGCAGGTGGCAGACGGGTCATCGGTGGTGGTGCAGCCCGGTGACAGTTTGTGGCTAATCGCCAGCCGCCGTTACGGCCAAGGCCTGCGCTACACCGAAATCTTCCAGGCCAATGCCAGCCAGATCCGCGATCCGGACCTGATTTACCCAGGCCAGGTATTCGCCGTGCCGGACAAGCCGGCTTCCGCCAGCACCTCGAGATAGGGCGTCAGCGCCAGGAGGACGCTGGTGACCGCTGCGACGAGATCGGTCGCGCTCGCCGGGAGGGGGATGTGCACATGGGATTCGATGGCCACACGGTGATCGGCCCGGAGTTCCACCTGCCAGCCGGCGGGCAGTAAGGCGGGTAGGCAGCGCAGGCCGCCGAAAATCTGCGCCCGCTGGTCGGACGAACTACCGGCGGTGCTCGGGACCCGGCCCACCAGAGCCCGGAGGACTAAAGTGGGGGTTGCCGCTGCGTCATCACGGCGGCTGGCCATGGTGGCCCAGACGGTGCAACCGCGCCAAACGACGGAAAAACTTGGAAAATCTTCCTGGCTGCCGGGGGCTAGACGACCTTCGGCATCCACCGTGAACGGGCCGAGAGAAAATGGGGTATCGAAGGGCATGCCGCGCGCTCCTGTAGGTACTGATACGCTGAGTCTTGCCCGCTATTGATGAAGCATCCATAAACCGGCCTTCTGGAGTGCAAAATCGAAATGGCCCTAGGCGCATCGTTGAAGCTTGTTCTGGCCCCGCCACATCGCGCGGGCTGGCCGTTTATCGCCGGCGGTGCGGTTGCGCTGCTGGCGGGCCTGGTCTGGTCTGGCTGGCTGGCCTGGCTCGGCGCGATTTTCGCGCTGTTCTGCCTGTATTTTTTCCGCGATCCAGAACGGGTGGTCCCGACCCGCCCTGGCCTGTTCGTCGCCCCGGCGGACGGGCACATCGTGTCCGTGGAAATGGCGGCACCGCCGGAAGAACTGGGCCTGGGCGACACGCCACGCTGGCGGGTGGCGATTTTCCTCTCGGTGCTGGATGTGCATGTGAACCGCGCGCCGATTGCCGGCGTGGTGACGCGCATCGCCTACCGGCATGGCAAATACCTCAGCGCCAACATGGACAAGGCCAGCACGGATAACGAGCGCAACGCGCTGGCCATGCAGTTGGACAATGGGCAGGACATCGCCGTGGTGCAGATTGCCGGACTGATCGCCCGCCGCATTTTGTGCGACGTGCATGAAGGCCAGAGCCTGCGCGCCGGCGAGCGCTTCGGCATTATCCGCTTCGGCAGCCGGACGGATTTGTATTTGCCGCATGGCGTGGTGCCGCTGGTGGCGGTGGGCCAGACCATGATCGGCGGTGAAACCGTGATGGCCGAGCTGGGCCCATGAGCGACCGCAACCCCATCGTCTCGCCGATCCGGCGGCTGCAAGGCCAGTTGAAAGGCCGGCTGCGCCGCCGCGCCCGGCCGCGCTTTGCCGGGCTGTCGTTCAACCGCATGATCCCGAACCTGCTGACCATGCTGGGCCTGTGTTCCGGGCTGACCGGCATGCGGCTGGCGCTGGAAGGCCGCTTTGGCGCGGCGGCGGTGGCGATTTTGGTCGCGGCGGTGATTGATGGGCTGGATGGCCGGCTGGCACGGCTGCTGAAAGCCACCTCGCGCTTTGGCGCCGAATTCGACAGCCTGGCCGATTTCGTCTGCTTCGGCGTGGCTCCGGCCTTCATTCTGTATCTGTGGAGCCTGCAAGCCTGGCACGGCTACGGCTTCATGCCCTGCCTGATGTTTGCGGTGTGCATGGCGCTGCGGCTGGCCCGCTTTAATGCCGCGCTCGATGCGCCGCCACATGCGGCCTACACCTATAATTTCTTCACCGGCGTGCCGGCTCCGGCCGGCGCGGTGCTGGTGTTGTTCCCACTGTTCCTCGGGCTCGAAGCCCAATCCATGCATTGGGACTGGCTGCTGGCCGCCGCGCGGTTCCCCGCCGTGGTCGCGGTGGTGCTGATCGGCTCCGCCCTGCTGCTGGTGTCCACTCTGCCGGTGTGGAGCTTCAAGAACTTCAAGGTTCCAACCCGCTTCGTGCTGCCGACCTTGCTGGGCACCGGGTTATTTGCCGCTTTGCTGGTGGCGGACCCGTGGGCGGCACTGGCGGCCGCCGGGCTGGTCTATCTCGCCATGCTGCCGTTCAGCACCCGCAGCTTCCATGCGCTGCGCCGCGCGGCGGAACAAAGCCCGCCGGGCGACGCGGACGCCGGCTAGCCCAAAGCCCGCCAGCCGATATCGCGGCGGCAAAAACCTTCCGGCCACTGGATCTGATCCACCGCGCCATACGCCACTTCCCGCGCGCCGCGCAGGGTCTCTGCCTGGCCGCACACGGTCAGCACCCGGCCGCCGCTGTTGACCAGGGTGCCCTGCTTGCTGGCGGTGCCGGCGTGGAAGATCTGCACCCCCGGCAAGGCCGATGCGGCCTCCAGCCCAGCAATCGCGGTATCCCGCACATGGGTGCCGGGGTAGCCGGCAGCGGCCATCACCACGCCGACAGCCGGTGTGTCGTGCCAACGCAGATCGAAATTGGCCAACTCGCCATCGCAGGCGGCGAGCAAGGCGGCCAGCAGGTCCGATTTCAGCCGGAGCATCAGCACCTGGCATTCCGGGTCGCCAAAGCGGACATTGAATTCGATCAGCTTCGGCCCGTCGGCCGTCAGCATCAGCCCAGCAAACAACACGCCGCGAAACGGGGTGCCACGGGCGCGCATTTCCGCCAAGGTCGGCAGAATAATGCGCTGCAACGCCGCCTGCTCCAGCGCCGGGGTCAGCGCCGGGGTGGGGGAATAAGCCCCCATGCCGCCGGTATTCGGCCCAGTATCACCATCGCCAACCCGCTTATGGTCTTGCGCCGAGCCCAACAGCAGCGCGTTTTCCCCGTCGCAGAGCGCGAACAGGCTGATTTCCTCACCGAACAGGCATTCTTCCAGCACCACGGTGCGGCCGGAGGCACCAAGGCGGCCATCTTCCATGAAATCGGCAATCGCCGCTTCCGCCTCGGCCACGCTGCTGGCCACCACCACACCTTTACCTGCAGCGAGCCCATCCGCCTTCACCACAATCGGCGCGCCGTGCTGGCGGATATAGGCGCGTGCGGCATCAGCCTCGGTAAAGCGCGCCCAGGCGGCGGTCGGCACACCGGCGGCATCGGCAATTTGCTTGGTGAAGGTTTTGCTGCCTTCCAGTTCAGCCGCCGCCGCCGTTGGGCCGCAGCAGGCAATGCCGGCCGCCGCCATGGCATCGGTAATACCGGCGACCAGCGGCGGCTCCCCGCCGGGCATCACCAGATCCACCGCGTTATCGCGGGCGAACGCGACCAGGCCGACGATATCCAGCGCATCAACCGGCAGATTTTCCGCCACCATCGCCGTGCCCGGGTTGCCAGGGGCGCACCACAACTTCGTCAACAACGGCGACTGCGCCAGTTTCCAGCACAATGCGTGCTCCCGCCCGCCTGACCCGACCACTAAAACCTTCATCCACCCGCTCCCGGCTTCTATCCGGGCTGCCCTTAGCATAGGCTGGCGGGATGAACGACACCGCCCCGATCCCCAATGTGCCGGAATTCACCGTTTCGGAAATTTCCGGCGCGGTGAAACGCACGCTCGAGACCGAGTTTGGCCGCATCCGCGTGCGCGGTGAAATCACCGAGCTGAAACGCTATCCGTCGGGTCATATTTATTTCTCGCTCAAGGACGAGGGCAGCAAAATTGCCGGCGTGGTGTGGAAATTCTCCGTGCCACGGTTGGGGCTGGTGCCGGAAAACGGCACCGAGGTGATCGCGACCGGTAAAATCTCCGCCTATGGCGAGCGGTCGTCGTATCAGCTGATCGTCGAGCGGATGGAATATGCCGGGGCCGGGGCGCTGCTCGCCCGCATTGAAGCCCTGCGCGCCAAGCTGACCGGGGAGGGGCTGTTTGCCGCCGAACGCAAACAGGCGCTGCCGGTGTTGCCCCAAGTCATCGGGGTGGTCACGTCGTTGCAAGGCGCGGTGATCCAGGACATTCGCACCACAGTGCTGCGGCGGTTTCCCCGCCAGATCCTGATCTGGCCGGTGCCGGTGCAGGGCGAGGGGGCGGCAGCACGGATTGCCGCCGCCATCGCCGGTTTCGATGCCATCGCCCCGGGCGGGCCGATCCCCCGGCCAGATGTGCTGATCGTCGCCCGCGGCGGCGGCAGCCTGGAAGACTTGATGGCCTTCAACGATGAAGCCGTGGTGCGCGCGGCGGCGGCCTGCCGGATACCGCTGATCTCCGCCGTCGGGCATGAAACCGATACGACGTTGATCGACTTTGCCGCTGACCGGCGGGCGCCGACGCCCACGGCGGCGGCGGAACTCGCCGTGCCCGCGCGGGTCGAATTGGCGGCCGACCTACAGCAAAAGGCCGCCCGGCTGCTCGGCGGGCTCGGCCGGATGCTGGGGGAAATGCGGCTGCGCCTGCAACGCGCCGAGCGTGGACTGCCAGATTTGCCATCATTGCTTGGCACTGCACGCCAACGGCTGGATGACCGTTCCGGCCGACTGGTGCGCGCGCTGCCGAACTTGCTGGCCGCGCGGCGGACCGCGTTGTTGCGCGCCGAACGCGGCCTGCCAGACCCGCAGGCCATTGTGGCGGCGCGGCGCAATGCGGCGGCGTTGGTGGGGGAGCGCCTGCGCTCGGCGCTGCGCCATGCCAGCGCTGGCCGCGCCGCAGCGGCAGCGCGGGTGATGCTGCGGCTGAGCCCGGCACCGCTTCAGGGCCATATGCGGGAGGCGCGCGCCCGACTAGAGGGGTTGGCGGCACGGTTGGACTCCGTTTCCTATATGAAGGTGCTGGAGCGCGGCTTCGTGCTGGTGACCGACGCAAAGGGCGAGGCGCTCAGCTCAGCCGGCGCGGTCAAGCCGGGTGCCACGGTGCGATTGCGCTTTGCCGATGGAGAGGTGCGGGCCACCGCCCAAGGCAAGGCCGAGGGGCGCCAGGCCAGCCTGCCGCTTTAGCGCAGGCGTTTGTCGTTCGGGCGTCTGTCGCTCAGGTAAACAGCGTCATCGTATGCAGCGCGACGGACAGATAGCGGTCGTCAGCGGTGGTGTGCACCACCCGACGCACGGAGAGAAAACTAGGCGGATCAATCGTGAGCAGATTTGAACTGCCTTCCAATGGGAGCCGATCGGTTTCCAATGTGCACCAGTGCGGCTCGGTCCAAGTCGCGACATGAGCAACCGCCTGCCCATTCACCCGCAGCGCGATGGCGGCAATGTCGTAATCCTCGGTCATGCAGTAAAAATTCAGTCGCAGCCGGGCGCCAGGTGCAGGGGCTTGGAAGTGGATGGCAGCCGGGCGTTCGGATTTCAGCCAGCAAAACCCATCCGGTTCCAACTCGTGAAAGCCGCGCCGGCCAGCGATGTCGGCTACGCTGACATCGGCATACAAGGCTGGGCGAAACAGCGCGTCCGTCGATGCGGCGATGCCATGCGCCGCGGCGGCGAGGCGGGCGGGAAATTCAGCGGTGGCCCATGCGTACAAAGCCAGGTCGAGCTGATTGCGTGCCACGATCTCGGCCAAAAGATCGGGCGGATAGACCTCGTCCGCCCCTTCGGTGGTGTTATCCATCGAGGCGTCCAACTCACCCGGCAGGTTCCAGAGGTCGCTGAACAGCGCCCGGGTCGCGGGCATGGCTTCCGAGAGGCCGAAATCGGCCTGGCGCAAAATCGCGACGGATCGGGCAAGCATGTCCGGATTTTCGTGCACCGGGCCGCCGTCTACCGCGAAGGCGCTCTCGTCACCGCCCAACATGCGGCACATGCCGTTGTTGATCTGGGCGACCAGTTCGGGCTCTGTCCCCGCCAGGAAGTCCACCAGGGTGAAGCCGGGTTGTAAGCCGAGCCGGGCCAGTTCCACCGCATCTGCCCGATGCAGAAAGCGGTACAACGACAGGACGCGGCTGACCGGATTGCGCAAGATGGCGAAGGGGCGGAAGCGCGAGAGGTGATGACGCAATAGATAGGCCGGCAGATGTCCGGCGACGCAGGCGATGTCGGCCATGCCGGTGGCAACCAAATCATCAACCGGCTGCGATGTCAGCGTTGCCGCACCCGTCAGGCGAACGATCCGGCTGTCGCCGAACATGTTGCGCAGCGCCGTTAGCATGGACGTGCCGGCGGTTTTGGGGATGTGCAGAAACAACAACGGCCGCGCTGCGGTGGACGACACAAGTGGCTTGGGCGCGATGGCATGGGCGATGGTGAACCCCATGGTATGCAAATGCTCCTGGTCATGCCGAATTTCGACCGCGCCCGATCCTAGGCTGTTTGCTGTGGCGGTTCCAAGGCAAAGCAGCGTAGAAATGTCATTAATTGTGCGAGATTCTCATGGAAAGACAACGTGTTGTAACGTTATGTGTCACACTTCCGCAACGTCGGCCACTATTCCCGTCTGTTGCCAGAAAAATGTGAGTTCGTGCTTGTTGTGGAACAGGTGCATCACCTGAGCGCCGGGGATGCTGGCAAAGGCCGCGGCGGCGGCATGATCGGTTTCGCCTTGAAATTTGATGGTACATAAAATGCGCGGCACCAGGCCGGACGCGATCCAGCTTTGCACCAGCGCCAGCAGGCGGTCGGGATAAGCGATCAGGTCGCTGCATAACCACGCCGCAGGTTCCGGCGGCAGCGCGAAGGCATCGCCCTGCCGCCAGTGAACCCCGGGCATGGCGGCGACCGCAGGGTCGAGCGGGGCGCGATCGATGGCGGTGACGGCGGCCCCGAGCTTGGCCAGCGCCCAGGTCCAACCGCCCGGTGAGGCGCCGAGGTCAAAGCAGGGTTGGCCGGGCTGCGGCCATTGCCGCAGGCGGGCACATGCTTCCCAGAATTTGAGGTAAGCGCGGCTCGGTGGACCGATCCGGTCCTCGATGAAATGGCACTCGCCGTTCACGAACGGGCTGGTTTTCGTCGGGGAGGCGAGCAGTAGGTCTGGCGCCAGCAAGGTCCAGGCGCCGAGATGGGCGGTAGGGGCGGGTTCGGGGAAGGTGAGCGGACGGGCCTTCACGGGCGGCAGGCGCTCGGCGATCAGTGCCATGCGGCGATGGTGCTGCACGCCATAGGCGGACCAGTTGCGCTGCATGGCGCGCAAAATGTCGGCCGCTGATTTGACGGAGGTGACGGTATGCAACTGTGGCGCGGTCCACACATCCAATGCCCAGGCGCTGCACACGGGGGGATCGGGCGATAGCGCCAGGCGGCCATGCCACAGCGCGATCGGCACCCCCGCGTGCTCCAACTCCCCAAGTAGCACATGCTCCAGCCCCTCAGGGGCCAGATAAGCCGCGCCATACGGCTCGGGCGCTGTCATCGCCGGACCAACGCCAGCGCCAGCGCGGCCCAGCCAAGCATCAACGCGGTGCCACCATAGGGGGCAAGAAACGTGACCGGCAGGCCCGCGAACACGCGCAGGTAGATGCTGCCGCAAAACCCGGCCAGGCCCAGCACAAAAGCCCAGCCGGCAATGCCCGCCAGGCGCGGCGCACCCGCCACCATCCGACTGGTGAACAGCAACGCCAGCGCGTGCCATCCTTGCATCTGCACCGCATCGCGCAGCATGGCATTCGCCGCCGCATCCATCGGCAAATGCGCCGCAACCGCCGAGAGCGCCACCGCCGAGAGCCCGGCCAGCGCGCCCACTCCTCCGAAAATTCGATCCATTGCAGAAGTTTAGCCGATCCGCCCTGGTCCGTCACCCGCGCAGCGGATAGAGTAGCGGGATTATGCCCCGTGGTGACCTGTTTCCTGAAATCGCCCCGTTCGACACCGGCAGCCTGCCAGTGGGCGACGGACACGTTATGTACTGGGAACAGGTGGGTAATCCCGCCGGTCGGCCGGTGCTGTTCCTGCATGGCGGGCCTGGCGCCGGGGCCGGCACCGTGCATAGGCGGTTTTTCGACCCGACCTACTGGCGGGTCATCATCTACGACCAGCGCGGCAGCGGCCGGTCCCGCCCACTCGGTGGGCTGGCCGGCAACACCACACCCAACCTCGTCGCCGATATCGAAGCCTTGCGCACCCATCTGGGCATCAACAGCTTCGTGCTCTTCGGCGGCTCGTGGGGGTCCACCCTGGCGCTGGCCTACGCCCAAAGCCATCCGGAACGGGTGGAAGCCTGCGTGCTGCGGGGCATCTTCCTCGGCCGCCCCGTGGAAATCGACTGGTTCATGCACGGCATCGCCACCGTCTTTCCACTCGAACACAGCGCCTTCGTCAGCTTCCTGCCGCCCGAAGAACGCGGCGACCTGCTGGGCAACTACATCAAACGTCTCAACGACCCAGACCCCGCAACCCATATGCCCGCCGCCCGCGCCTGGTCGCTCTACGAAAGCGCCTGCAGCACGCTGCTGCCCAACCCAGACTCCGCCAGCAGCTTCGCCCAGGATCGCTCAGCCCTCGGCCTCGCCCGGCTGGAAGCCCACTACTTCCTGCACGGCCTGTTCCTGCCCGAAGGCGGCCTGCTCGGCGGCATGGACCGCATCGCCCATATCCCAGCCGATATCGTGCAAGGCCGCTACGATATGATCTGCCCGCCCCAATCCGCCTTCGCCCTGAAAGCCGCCTGGCCCCGCGCCCGCCTGACCGTCATCCCCGATGCCGGCCACTCCGCCCTGGAACCCGGCATCCGCCGCGCCCTCGTCGGCGCCCTGGAACGGCTGCGCGAACCGGTCGTGTAGGTTCGCGGGCGTTTGGGGTTAAGCAAGCGCGGGGCTCTGCCCCGAACCCCGCCAGGGGCCAAGCCCCTGGACCTTAAAACTTGAAGCGAGGGATTTATGAAGTGGGGGGCTGAGGCAAGGTTGCAACCCATACCTGAGCCCCCCACTTCATAAACCCCTATCTTAAAAGTCATGGGGTCAAGGGGGCTTCTGCCCCCTTGCGGGTTCAGGGCAGCGCCCTGGCCTTCCTTAAAACGCCAGCGTCCCGCTAAACCGCACGTCTGGAGCGCAATGCCGCGGCGAGTGTGCCGTCGTCGAGGATATCCAGTGCGCCGCCCATGGGGACGCCTTGGGCGACGCGGGTGATTTGCAGTGCGTGGGGTTTCAGCCGGTCGGTCAGCCAGTGCATGGTGGTGGCGCCTTCGACGGTGGCGCCGAGGGCGAGGATGATTTCGCTGATGCCGCCGGCTTCGATGCGCGCCAGCAGCGGGGTGAGGTTGAGGTCTTCCGGGCCGGTGCCGGCGAGGGGGGAGAGGGTGCCGCCGAGCACGTGGTAGAGGCCGCGATGGACGTGGGCGCGTTCCAGGGCCCAGAGGTCGCCGACGCCTTCAACGACGCAGATGATGCTGCGGTCGCGTTGGCGGTCGGTGCAGATAGTGCAGGGGTCTTGGCTGTCGAGGTTGCCGCATTCGCTGCAGGCGCGCACGCTGCGGGCGGCGTCGGCCAGGGCGTTGGCCAGCGGTAGCATGCGGGTTTCTGGCGCTTGCAGCATTTTCAACGCCGCGCGCCGGGCGCTGCGCGGGCCGAAGCCGGGCAGTTTCGCCAGCAGGGCGATCAGCCGTGTGACTTCGGGTCCGCCCATGGTCCGTCGATCAGAACGGCAGTTTCAGGCCGGGCGGCAGTTGGATGCCACCGGCGGCCTTTTGCATGGCTTCAGCTTTCACCGCTTCAGTTTTGCGCAGCGCGTCGCTATGGGCGGCGAGGAACAGGTCTTGCAGCATTTCGACATCGGTGGGATCGACGATTTTCGGGTCGATGGTCACTGATTTCAGTTCGTTCTTGCCGTTCATGGTCACGCGCAGCATCCCGGCACCGGCGCTGCCTTCGACGGTCGCGGCTTCGAGCTCGGCCTGCATGTCGGCCATTTTCTGCTGCATTTGCGACGCTTGCTTCATCATCGCGGCGAGGTTTTTCATCGGCTACTGGTCCCAATCTTCCGGTAGTTCATCCACATAGTCTGCGTCGTCGGGGGCAAAGTCGGGCATGTCAGCCGGCGTGGCGTCGGCGGGTTCGGGCAGCAGGCCATAAGCATCAAGCCTGGTGTCGTTGACGGCAGCGATTTTGGCGCCGGGGAAAGCGGTCAGGATGGCTTGCACCAGCGGATGCGCGGCGGCGGCATCGCGGCGGGAGGCATCGCCGGCATCGGCCTGCTCGGCAAGCGTTGGCTCACCGCCTTCGGTGGATAACGCCACGGTCCAGCGGGTGCCGGCGGCTTCCGACAGCGCCGTGGCCAGTCGCGGGGCGAAATCGCGCGGCGTATCGGCTTCGGGGCGCAGTTCGAGGATGCCTGGGGCAAAGCGGACCAGGTGCACGCTATGGCGAAGGTGGCCGTGCAGCATGGCTTCCCGGCGGTCTGCCATCAAGGCGACGACATCGCGAAAGCTGTTGAGTTGCGGCCCGGCCTGGGCGGCGATAGCGACAACCCCTCCATTGGCAACCGCGCGGGTACCGCCACCGCCGCCACCGTGCGGGTGCGCTGGTGCGGGTGGGTGGGCAGCGGCTTCGGTCAGACGGCGGACCAGATCGCCGGGCGTTGGCAGGTCGGCGGTATGGCAAAGCCGGATGAGCACCATTTCGGCAGCGGCTTTGCGGTCGGGGGCCGCCTCGACCTCAGCATTGCCTTTGAGCAGCATCTGCCAGGCGCGACCGAGGGCGGGGATGCCGAGCCGGTCGGCCAGGGCGGCGCCACGGATGCGTTCGGCCTCGGGCAATTCCTGCGAATGGCGCAGTTCGGGGACCGATTTCAGCCGCGTGAGGGTGTGGACCAGTTCCAGCAGATCTGTCAGCACGGTGCCCATATCGGCGCCGATGGCGTGAGCACGGTCGGTGATCGCCAGTGCCGCGGCGGGTTTGCCGGCCATGACGGCTTCAAACAGATCGAACACCGCCTCCCGATCGGCCAGGCCGAGCATATCGGCGACCATCGCTGGTTCAATGCGCTGGCCGGGCTCGGTTTGGGCGATGGCTTGGTCGAGCAGGGACAGGCCGTCACGGGCGGAGCCATCGGCGGCGCGGGAAATCAAGGTAAGTGCTTCCGGCGCGACCGCCACGTGTTCCTGTTCGGCGATGCGGCCGAACAGACCGGCCAGTTCGGCCACCGAAATCCGGCGCAGGTCGAAGCGCTGGCATCGCGACAGGACGGTCACCGGCACTTTGCGGATTTCCGTGGTCGCGAAGATGAACTTCACATGCGGCGGCGGTTCCTCCAGGGTTTTCAGCAGCGCATTGAAGGCATTGCGAGTGAGCATATGCACTTCGTCGAGCACGAAAACCTTGGTGCGTGCCTGCATCGGCCGGAAGCGAACGGCCTCGATAATTTCCCGAACCTCGTCCACGCCGTTGTTCGAGGCGGCGTCCATTTCCACCACATCCGGATGGCGATCGGCGAGGATGGCGCGGCAATTGTCGCATACGCCGCACGGGTCCACGGTCGGGCCGCCCTGGCCATCCGGGCCAATGCAGTTCAGCGCCCGGGCGATGATGCGCGCGGTTGTGGTTTTGCCGACGCCGCGCACCCCGGTCAGCATGAACGCATGCGCGACGCGGCCGACGGCGAAGGCGTTGCGCAACGTGCGCACCATCGCTTCTTGGCCGATAAGCTGGTCGAACTGAGTTGGGCGATATTTGCGCGCGAGCACCCGGTATTGCACCGTAGCGACAGGCGCGGCCACGGCTGCCGGCGCTGCGGCCGGTGCATCCCCGAACAGGCCAGGACCACCGTCGGCCGGCGGGTCAGGGAGGGAGGGTTCGTCCTGGAACAAGCCGGACATGCATGGTCCCAGGTTGAGGGGTGGCCCCAGACTGGATGGCTGGGGTGGGAGGCCGAACAAACGACCCGAGCGGTGACCCGTTGCGGCTGCTTCCTTCCGGACCTGACCGGGTTGGCGAGGCGCCCGTCCGCCGCCGACCTCCCGCCCCTCATATCGTCTATCGCGCCGTCCTTCGCAAGCCCAACCGCACCGCCCTGTTGCGGGTCTGGTCGGCACATGGCAGTTTCGTCGCTCCCGTGCGCAGGATATTGGCCGTGACGATGATTAGAGCTTCCCGCCCCAACGCTTATACCGGCAGCCCGCTGGATCGTGCCGCTGAGCGGCGCAATGACGCAGCGTGGATTGACGCCGCGCGCCAGGCGCCGGAGGTGATCATCGCGCCGGTCTGGCGGGCGCGCAATTTATTGCGTGGGGTGGAAGCCCGTGCCCCGGAAGCGGTGTTTCTGGACGGCCCGCACGCCGCCGCCATGCTGGCGCGGGCGGATCACTGGGCGTTTTTGGGCCTGCGCGAGGGGGTGCCAGTGTTTGCGGTGGATATTTCCACCGAGGATAATACTGCAGCGCTGATGCCGGACGAGGCCGCCGGCTTTGCCGATTTGCGGGCTACCATGGGGCTGCTGAACGGGCAGGATGCCTCCGTGCTCGCTCATGCGCGGGGGCTGATGCATTGGCGGACAAAGCATAAATTCTGCGGCATCTGCGGCAGCGTGTGCGAGCCCACCAGCGCCGGGCATGTGATGCACTGCACTGGCTGCGGGGTGGATCATTTCCCGCGCACCGATCCGGCGGTGATTATGCTGGTGGCCCATGGTGACCGGGCGTTGCTGGGGCATTCGGCGCGCTTCCCGACTTCGACCATGTATTCCACCCTGGCAGGCTTCGTTGAGCCGGGTGAAAGCCTGGAAGAAGCCGTGGCGCGCGAGGTGTTCGAGGAAAGTGGCGTGCGGATCACCAATGTGCGCTACCACAGCAGCCAGCCCTGGCCGTTCCCGGCGTCGATCATGCTCGGCTTTTATGCCGACGCACTGACCGAGGAAATTACCATCGACCCCGAGGAACTCACCGATGCGCGGTGGTTCACCCGGGCGCAGATGCACAATCCCCGCGACCATGGATTCCAGTTGCCACGCGGCGACAGTGTGGCCAGCCGGCTTATTGAAGATTGGTTGAACGCCGAATGAAAACCTTGGTGCTTGCTGCCGCCCTGGCAGCGTCCGCCCTGGCGGCCGGCTGTGCCGCGGTGGATACGGATAAGGACTTCACCAATGCCGAATGCCGGACGGCGATGTTCGCGGACCCTGCGGTGAAGCAGGGTTTCGCCACGATCAGCGATTCCGGTGACGGGTTGCGCGACAAGCAACTGATTAAGCGGGAAGCGTATAATCGCTGCATGCGCGCACGCGGCTTTGTTAAAGGCGGCGGCGTACAGCCCGTGAAACCTGGCTTCTAGTCGCTGGTGAACGGGGTGGCTGGCGGGGTATAAGCGCCGTTGACGTGGCTGTCGTCGATTGGTGCGGCGGCGGCGAGATGCACCGGCAAAACCCCACCCCAGATTGGCCAGGTCACGTCTTCTGCATCGTCGCCTGGCGGCCCGCTGCGGGTTTTGGCTGAGGCTTCAGAGATGGTCAGCGCTAGCACGGCGGTCGCCTTCAACTCCTGTGCAGTGACCGGGCGCAGGCCATCCCAGCGGCCGGGTGACAGGCGTTCAGTGAAACCCTTCAAGCTGGCCAGCTTTTCCGCGTCATCGGTGACTTTGCGCGGGACGCCGAACACCATTGCCGAGCGATAATTCGCCGAGTGATGAAAGGCGGAGCGGGCGAACACGAAGCCATCGAGCAACGTCGCCGTGAGGCACACCACGTCCCCCGCCGCATTGGCGCGCAACATCCGACTGGCGGCGCTGCCATGCCAATAGACGGTATCGCCATCGCGCCAGTGAAAGGTGGGGATCACCACCGGCCGGTCGTCAATGATGTGCCCAACATGGCAAAGCGGGGCAGCATCGAGAATGGCGTGGATGGTGGTGGGGTCATAATCCCCACGTTCATGCATACGACGCAGGCGAACGAAGTCGGTGTGCGGTTTTGCTTTCATGGCCGGAGCATTGAGGAGGAATGGTCTGGTGACAACGACCTATTTTTGCGGATGAGAGTGGACCAATTAGGGAGGAAGGGCCTTTTGAAGCGCTGCTTTTTTGGAAAATAGAAGCAAAAAACTTTTGAACCTTTGGTTGGGCGGGCACTTTGCTGGATGCGGAGTGTACGGCGAAGCCAAGGAATTTATGAAGTTTTTTTGGTTCTTTTTGTTCACAAAAAGAACAATCTGACTTCGACTTTGATTCTTATTGGAGACTAAAGCGACACCAGTTCTTTGCTCAATCCCCGAGGACGCCAGCGTCTCTCAGATAGGCAAAAAGCGGCAAGAGCGGCAAGCCGATGATGGCACTGTGTTCACCCTGGACGTCGGCGAATAATTGCAGGCCTGGACCCTCTAGGCGGTAGGCGCCGACGGTGTTGGTCAGGTGGTCGGCCTCCTCGGCCAAATAGGTTTCGAGCCAGGCATCGGAGAAATTCCGCATGGTGAGTTGCGGTTTGGCCACGTGTTGCCAGACGATTTGGCCGTGGTACTGGCAGATGACCGCAGTGACGAGGGTATGGGTTTGGCCGCGCAAATGCTGCAAATGCTGGCGGGCTTCGGCCACATCCCGGGGTTTGTCGAACCAATTGGCGCCGCAGACTAGGAGTTGGTCGCAGCCGATCACCAGGGCATCGGGCGCTTGCGGAGCGATTTTAGCTGCCTTCAGGGTGGCGAGGCGCAAGGCGGTTGCGTCGGCGCCCCAGGCTTCGGCCTGGGCTTGGCGCTTAATCGCGGCTTCGTCGATATGGGCGGGCAGGGCGGTAAACGTCAGCCCAGCGGCTTGCAGCAGCGCGGCGCGATAGCGCGATTGGCTGGCGAGGATCAGGTGTGGACCAGATTGCAGGCTCATGGCGTGGCTTTTCGCCGGGTGTGCCAGGTTTCCATCAGATGCAGCACGGTGGCCGAAGTTTCCTCGATCGAGCGGCGGGTGACGTCGATCATCGGCCAGCCACGCTTGGCGCAGAGGCGTTTGGCCCAGAGCAGTTCCGCCCGCACGGCTTCCGGGTCCACATAATCGGTGCTGCTGCCGCGCGATACTTCGGGGCTGCCGGACGCGATCATGCGCAAGCGGTTGCGGCGGATATCAATCAGCGCCTCCGGGTCGATGCTCAGCCCGATCACCGGACAATGCGGATTTTCCAGGCCGGGTGGCTCCGGCGTTCCGGGCACCAGCGGGATATTGGCGGCTTTGATGCCGCGATTGGCCAGGTAAAAGCAGGTGGGGGTTTTCGAGCTGCGCGATACGCCAACCAGCACCACATCGGCTTCCGCAATGCCAGACTGCGCCTGACCGTCATCATGCGCCAGGATGTAGTGCATGGCGTCGATCCGTTTGAAATACGCCGCATCCAGCACATATTGCTTGCCCGGCCGGGCCGTGGCCTGGTGGCCGAACTGGCTTTGCAGCATCGCCAGCACAGGGTCCAGCACATGCACCAGCGGCAGGTTGAGCCGCTGCGCCGCCACATCCAGCTCCGACCGCATGCCCATTTCCACCAGCGTGGACAGGATCGGTCCCGGCTCAGCCTCAATCCCGTCGATCACGCGGTGCAGTTGGAAGCGGGTGCGGATCAGGCTCCATCGGTGATGGACGATCGTGCTCTCCTCCTTGCTCTCCTCAAACTGGGCCAGGGTGGCGCGCAGGATGGAGTTCAAAGTCTCCCCGGTGGCGTCGGACACCAGGTGCAAGTGGAGGGGTTGAATGTCGGTCATCGACAGAGGATAGCGGGGATAAGCGGCAAGATCATCCCCAAGCGCATTTTGGGGCTCTGGATTGTTTGGGATAACTGTCGTGTTGGCGCGCGACGGGATAAAAGAGGGTGCTCGGTTGCCATTTTGGCGGACAATTTTTGATGTTTGGTTGGAATCAACCGATTGGACGGCAAACATGCTGTGGACAGATTTGGGGTACACTGGCGCCGAGCGGGGTACCACGTTATCCACAGGGCCATCTAACCCTGCATCCCTTATAAAGATTCTATCTTCTTCTTAGATGAGCGTCGCGGAGACCTTATGACCAAGAACGTGCTGCGTGTGCTGTCCGGTGAAACTGTTTGGCCGCCGCCGGTTTGGATGCTGCGACAGGCTGGACGGTATTTGCCGGAATATCGGGAAATCCGGGCTGGGTGCCGGGATTTCATCGACCTGGCGACGACACCGGCGAAGGCGGCCGAAGTGACGCTGCAACCGGTGCGGCGGTTTGGGATGGATGCGGCGATTTTGTTCAGCGACATCCTGATGGTGCCGTGGGCGCTGGGGCAGGGGCTGACGTTTGAAGCCGGGGAAGGGCCGCAACTACCGCCGATCCGCGATGCGGCCGGAGTGGCGGCGTTGAATCTGGGCAAAGTTGAGGCCGCGATCGCGCCGATTTTAGAAACGGTGCGGTTAGTGGCGCAGGGCGTCGGCGCGGCGACGCTGATCGGCTTTGCCGGCAGCCCGTTTACGGTGGCCTGCTACATGGTCGAAGGGCATGGATCGAAGGAATTCGCGGCGACACGAACCATGGCGCATGCCGAGCCGGCGTTGTTTGCGGCGCTGATGGCTAAGGTGGAAGCGGCGACGATTATCTATCTGAACGCGCAAATCGATGCTGGCGCGGAAGCGGTGATGTTGTTTGACAGTTGGGCGGGCATGCTGTCGCCGAACCAGTTTCGCCAATGGGTGATAGCGCCAACGGCACGGATTGTGCGGGCGATCCGCCAGGCGCATCCAGGGATCAAAGTGATCGGCTTTCCGCGGCTCTCCGGCATGATGGTGGGGGAATATGCGCAGAAGACCGGGGTGGATGCGGTGCACATGGATACCGCGATGGACCCGGTGATGGCCGCGGATGCGGCTGGGATTGCGATGCAGGGAAACTTGGACCCGCTGGCGGTGTTGGCGGGCGGGGACGGATTGAAGGTTGAGGTTGCCGGGATTTTGGCGGCGATGCGCGGCCGGCGGCATATTTTCAATCTTGGGCATGGAATTTTGCCGCCGACGCCGATCGCGCATGTCGAAGCGATGCTGGCCCAGGTGCGCGCCCGATGAGCAAACCCCGTATTGCTGTGGTGTTGTTCAATCTGGGCGGGCCGGATCGACCGGAGGCGATTAAGCCGTTTTTGCTCAATCTGTTTAGCGATCCGGCTATTTTGCGGGTCCCGTTTTTTGTGCGCCCGCTGCTGGCGCGGATTATCGCCCGCGCCCGGGTGAAACCGGCGACGGAAAACTACGCGTTACTTGGGGGCAAATCGCCCTTGTTGGAACTGACGGAAGCGCAAGCGCGCGCGCTTGAGGAGGCGTTGCCTGAGTTTGAGACGCGCTGCTTTGTCGCCATGCGGTATTGGCACCCGTTTGCGGCGCAAACCGTGCGCGAGGTTCGGGACTGGAACCCGGACGAGATTGTGCTGCTGCCGCTCTATCCACAGTATTCCACTACCACGACGGGAAGTTCGCTCACCGACTGGCGGGCTGCGGCCGCGGCGGCGGGGTTGGCCAAACCGGTGACCAGCCTGTGCTGCTATCACGATCACCCTGGCTTTATCGCGGCGACGGCGGCGATGGTGCGGCAGAGTTACGAGGCTGCGTTGGCGGAACTGCCGGTTGGTGCGCGTTTGCGGGTGTTGTTTTCGGCGCATGGTTTGCCGGAAACGATCATTAAGGGCGGCGATCCTTACCAATATCAG
Organism: uncultured Rhodospirillales bacterium; assembly: GCA_903893975.1. Taxonomy (GTDB): domain Bacteria; phylum Pseudomonadota; class Alphaproteobacteria; order Acetobacterales; family Acetobacteraceae; genus CAITOL01. The sequence continues at coordinate 64,102 of CAITOL010000106.1, forward strand.
GTTGAGCAAACGGTCGCCGCGGTTGTGGCACAGTTGGCCATTGATGGTCTTGATCGTGCGATTTGCTACCAGTCGCGCGCCACGCCGCAGGTTTGGATTGGGCCATCCACCGATGCTGAGGTGGAGCAGGCCGGGCATGACAAGGTGGCGGTGCTGGTGGTGCCGATTGCTTTCGTGTCCGAGCATTCGGAGACCTTGGTCGAGTTGGATGTCGAATACCGCGAACTTGCGCACAAAGCCGGTGTCGCAGCCTATTTCCGCACTCCGGCGGCCAATTCGGACCCTGGATTCATTGGTGCATTGGCCGATATGGTCCGCGCCGGCCGCCAGAATGGCCCGGGCCTGTGTGCCATGACGGCCAGTGGTGTCTGCCCTGCCGGCCATGTCGATTGCCCGCACCGTCGCGCCGGGACCGCGGCATGACGGCGTTGGAGGCAATGTCGCGGCGGAAATTCCCGGTGAAGCTGGTGATTTTCGATTGTGACGGAGTGTTGGTGGACAGTGAGCCCGTGGTCAACGCTGTCGTCGCCCGAGTTTTAACCGCTGAGGGTTGGGCGATTTCCGGCGCTGAAGCTGATCGGCGGTTTCTTGGCATGACCTTGCCGGACATGGTACCGGTGATTGAGGCACAACTGGGCCGTAAGCTGCCGCCTGGTTGGACGGACCGGCTGGTGACCACCATCAAAGGGGCGATGGCGACCGAAACCGTGCCTATTCCCGGCGGGTTGGAAGCCTTGCGTGGTGTCAGCGCGCTGGGGCTGCCGTGGCGCATTGCCTCCAATTCTTCTCACGGCGAGTTGAACGTCAAATTCCGCTGCATCGGCGCAAGCGATCTGGTGGCCGGTCGTCTGCATAGTTTTGAGGATGTGCCGCAGGGTAAACCGGCGCCGGATCTGTTCCTTGCCACCGCCGCCGCCGAAAGTGTCGCTCCGGAAAACTGTGTGGTGATTGAAGACAGCACCACCGGCGCCCGCGCCGCCGCGGCGGCTGGCATGATGTGCCTCGGCTTTGTGCCACATGCGGTGCCAACCGCCATGCAAGCGGTGGGTGCGTTCCCGTTTGCCTCCATGTTCGATGTCCCGGCCCTGATCGCAGCCGCCCCGAGGGCTTTGTGATGAACCTGCTGCTCACCGCCTATCCCTGGATCAAAGCGCTCCACGTGATCTCCGTCATCGCCTGGATGGCCGGCATGTTCTACCTGCCACGGCTCTACGTCTATCACTGCGAAACCACGCCCGGCAGCGCCGAAAGCGAACGCTTCAAGGTGATGGAATACAAACTCCTGCGCTTCATCATCAATCCGGCGATGGTCGCCACCTTCTGCTTTGGCAGTGCGCTGGCCTCCACCCCTGGTGCGGTCGATTGGCATGCCGGCTGGTGGTGGACCAAGCTTGCCGCTTTGCTGCTGATGTTCGGCTTTCACGGTGCCATTTCCAAGTGGCGCCGGCTGTTTATGGAAGACCGCAACCAGAAACCGGCCCGGTTCTACCGCATGGCCAACGAAGTGCCGACGGTGCTGATGATCGTGATCGTGATCATGGTGATCGTCCGGCCGTTTTAGGCTGCGCGCCGCCCAGTTCTTGACGGCGGGCACAGCGCGGCCTAGGAAGATGCAACTTCCGGAGCGGTGCAATGCCGTTTCCGTTCTTTTCGGCTCAGGCGCGTGCGCCCGCCAGACCTTTTCCCCATCCGAGGCCATACGATGCATCTTGCCGAACTCAAGGCAAAGACTCCCGCTGACCTGCTGAGCTTTGCGGAGTCCCTGCAGATCGAGAACGCGTCCTCTCTGCGCAAGCAGGATATGATGTTCGCGATCCTGAAAAACCTGGCCGATAACGACCAGGCGATTTACGGCGAAGGCACGCTGGAAATCCTTTCGGATGGGTTCGGCTATCTCCGCAGCCCGCAATCCAACTACCTGCCAGGCCCGGATGATATCTATATCAGCCCCAGCCAGGTCCGCCGCTACGGCCTGCGCACTGGCGACACGGTGGAAGGCCAGATCCGCGCCCCCAAAGACGGCGAACGCTACTTCGCCCTGCTCAAGCTCAACACCATCAATTTTGAGCCGCCGGAAGCCGTCAAACACCGCATCAACTTCGACAATCTAACCCCGCTCTACCCCGACCAGCGGCTCAACATGGAGATGGAATATACCGAGCTCCCCAAGGGGGCGACGCGGGATATGATCCCGCGGGTGATCGATCTGGTTGCGCCGATCGGTAAGGGGCAGCGGGCGCTGATTGTAGCGCAGCCCAAGACCGGCAAGACCATCATGCTGCAATCGATCGCCAAGTCGATTGCCGCTAATCACCCGGAAGCCTTTCTGATCGTGCTGTTGATCGATGAGCGGCCGGAGGAAGTGACCGACATGGCCCGCACTGTGCGCGGCGAAGTGGTGGCATCCACCTTCGATGAACCGGCAACCCGGCATGTCCAGGTGACCGAAATGGTGCTGGAAAAAGCCAAGCGCCTCGTCGAGCATAAGCGTGATGTGGTCATTCTACTGGACAGCATCACCCGCCTCGCCCGCGCCTATAACACCGTCGTCCCGTCGTCGGGCAAAGTGCTTACCGGCGGTGTGGACGCCAATGCCCTGCAACGCCCCAAGCGCTTCTTCGGCGCCGCGCGCAATATCGAAGAAGGTGGCAGCCTGACGATTATCGCCACCGCGCTGATCGATACCGGCAGCCGCATGGACGAGGTGATTTTCGAGGAATTCAAGGGCACAGGCAATTCTGAAATCGTGCTGGATCGCAAACTCGCCGATAAGCGCACCTTCCCGGCGATCGACATCACCAAGTCGAGCACCCGCAAGGAGGAGCTGCTGGTCGACAAGGGGACGCTGTCCAAGATGTGGGTGCTGCGGCGCATCCTCGGTCCGATGGGAACGACGGATGGGATGGACTTCCTGCTGGACAAGCTGAAATACAGCAAATCCAATCAGGATTTCTTTGATGCGATGAATACGTAAGGAAGGAGGAAGCGCTCCTTTTTTGAAAAAAAGGAGCAAAAAACTTCCGGACCGTTTCGGGTTGTGCCGTTTATCCGGGCAGATGTTCTGCTATCGCTGAGCATTTGCGGGTTTCTTCCACCCGCACCCGGATGAGTTTGACCCCGGTGTTAGCCAACTGGGCCGGGCCGATCACGTCCAGCAGATAGGCCGCCATATTCTCTGCAGTCGGGTTAAAGGGCACCTGAATCAAGGAATGGGCAAGGTGTGACATATCGTCCGTCGCCGGCTCCGCTGCGAATAGCATCGCCATCGTCGCGGCAAACGGATCACGTTCCCATAGCAGGAAGCGATGGTCCCAATGCTCTTCCAGCCAGTTGCACAGCCGATCCTTGATGACAGAAAAATCTACCACCCGCCCCAGCGCGTCTAGCTCGGCGGTATCCCCCTGCACGACGAAGGTGATGCGGTAATTATGGCCGTGCATTCCGCGGCATTTGCCTTCATGGGCGTGAACCCGATGGCCGCAGGAAAAATCGTGGTAGCGTTCGGCAGTAATCATGGGCCGGTTCCGTTGTCGGACCGATGGGCGATGGATGCCGCTCAAATCGATCTCGAATCGTTATATACGGTGGTTCAGCCGAAGATGCAATCACCATGCTTCGATCCCTAAGCGAGGCGGCGACAGTTATAATGGCTAAAAAATAGCCATAAAGCCTTATTTGTGTGCATATTAGAGATAAAATCTTAGGGAAAGGTAGAAAATGCCCTATTTTTAGCTGGCATGAGGTTTGCTTCGGTTCATCGTCTCCCGCCAGCCCCGGCGCGGGTGGCGCTAGGCCGACAATGGCGTCGGCGGTAGCAGTTTTCCGTCCGCATTTGGCCGTCAATGGCGACGTACCATGGTTTCAGTGGTGCAAAATGTCGTCAGAACCCCGCCTCACCTGTGCCCCATTAGCCCGTGAACGTCTGGTTGTCGTCGGCAATGGCATGGCCGGAATGCGCACGGTTGAGGAACTGCTCAAGCTCGACCCAACCCGCTACGACATCACCGTCTTCGGCGCCGAGCCCTATGTGAATTACGACCGCATCATGCTTTCATCGGTGCTCGCCGGGGAAAAACAGGTTGATGACATCACCATCAACCCCCGCGCCTGGTACACCGCCAATGGCATCACCCTGCATACCGGCGACCCGGTGGTGGTGATTGATGCCAAAGCCCGCAGCGTCACCGCGCAATCCGGCCTTTGCGTCGGCTATGACCGGCTACTGATCGCCACTGGGTCCAAGCCCATCGTCCCGCCCATCCCCGGCCTCAACCTGCCCGGTGTCTGCGCCTTCCGCGATATCCGCGATGTGGACACGATGATCGATGCTGCCGCTACCTATCAGCGCGCCGTGGTCATCGGCGGCGGCCTGCTGGGGTTGGAAGCCGCCTGGGGCCTGAAGCGGCGCGGCATGGCGGTCGCGGTCGTGCATCTGATGCCCACGCTGATGGAACGCCAGTTGGATGAAGCCGCCGGCCGGCTGCTGCAACGCGACCTCACTGAACGCGGCATCGCCTTTTTCACCAACGGCCAGACCGAGGAAGTGACCGGCACCGACCGCGTCACCGGCATCCGCCTCGCCGATGGCCGCGCGGCCCCGGCGGACCTCGTCGTCGTCGCCATCGGCATTCGCCCGGAAACCGATCTCGCGCGCGCCGCCGGGCTGGAAGTGAATCGCGGTATCGTCGTCGGCGATAATCTCTGCACCTCAGACCCGGATATTTTCGCCGTTGGCGAATGCGCCGAACACCGCGGCCAGGTGGTCGGTCTGGTGGCCCCGATCTGGGACATGGCCAAGGTCTGCGCCCACCATCTGGCCGGCGGCGCCGACCTCGCCTACAGCCCGCAAACCACCGCGACCCGGCTGAAAATCACCGGCATTGACGTCTTTTCCGCCGGCCAACTCGCCGGCGGCGAGGATGAGGACGAGGTGGTGCTGCGCGACGCAAGGCGCGGCACCTACCGCAAGCTGGTGCTGCGCGATCGCAAACTGGTCGGAGCGGTGCTCTATGGCGACGTTGCCGACGGCAACTGGTATTTCGACCTGATCCGCCGCCACGCCGATATTGGCGATATCGCCGACCGTATGATCCTCGGCCAGGCCGCCGCCCAAGGCAGCAGCGGCCCGGTCAAGCTCGATACCAAATCCCTGGCCGACGACGCGCAGATCTGCGGTTGCAACGGTGTCTGCAAAGGCACCATCGTCGCCGCCATCACCAGCAAGGGCCTGACCAGCTACGATGCGGTGAAATCCCACACCAAGGCCTCCGCCTCGTGCGGCACCTGCGCGCCGTTGGTCCGCCAGGTGCTGGCCGATACGCTCGGCGTGGAACCAGACGGCCCGGCCATTCCCACCGTCTGCAAATGCACCGACCATACGCATGAAGACGTGCGGGCGCAGATCCTCAAGCAAGGCCTGAAAACCCAAGCCGCGGTGCGCGCCGCCATGGCCTGGAAAACCCCGGATGGCTGCGCCGCCTGCCACCCGGCGCTGAATTACTATCTGCTGTGCGCCTGGCCCGGCGAATATGTCGATGACAACCAGTCCCGTTTCATCAACGAACGCGTGCACGCCAACATCCAGAAAGATGGCAGTTATTCCGTCATCCCCCGCCTCTGGGGCGGCACCGCCAAGCCGGCCGAACTCGCGGTCATCGCCGCTATCGCGCAAGACTATAACGTGGCGGAGGTCAAAATTACCGGCGGCCAGCGCCTCGGCATTTACGGCATCAAAAAAGCCGATCTCCCCGCCGTCTGGGCCCGGTTGACCGCCGCCGGCCTCGTCAGCGGCCACGCCTACGCCAAGGGGCTGCGCACGGTGAAAACCTGCGTCGGGCTGGAATGGTGCCGCTTCGGCACCCAGGATTCCACCGCGCTCGGCAAGCAGTTGGAACGGCTGACCTGGGGCACCTGGACCCCGCATAAGTTCAAAATGGGCGTCTCCGGCTGCCCACGCAACTGCGCCGAATCCTCGATCAAAGACCTCGGCGTGATCTGTGTGGAGTCTGGCTTCGACCTGCTGATCGGCGGCAATGGCGGCACCGAACTGCGCGGCACCGACAAACTCTGCCATGTCACCACTGAAGCGGAGGTGCTGGAATACTGCGCCGCCTTCATGCAGCTCTATCGGGAGGAAGCCCGCTACCTCGACCGCACCGCGCCCTATGTCGAGCGTGTCGGCATCGCCTATATCCGCCAACGCATCGTCGACGACGCCGATGGCCGGCGCGCTCTGCAGCAACGCTTTATGCACGCGCAATCCTTCCTGCAAGACGACCCCTGGGCCGAACGCGCCAACCACGGCGTCGATGCCCGCGAATTTCAACCTTTGCCCGCTCTGGGGGCCACGCCATGACCAGCTGGGTACAGGTTTGCCGCCTGGACGACATTCTCCCGCGCGGCGCCCGGGTCATCCCGGCGGCCAAAGGCGAAATCGCCGTCTTCCGCTGTAGCGACGATCAGGTGTTCGCCCTGCATAATCGCTGCCCGCACAAGCACGGCCCGCTTTCGGAAGGCATCGTCCACGGCCACCAGGTCGCCTGCCCGCTGCATGGCTGGGTCATCAACCTGGAAAGCGGCGCCGCCGCCGCCCCAGACATCGGCTGCGCCCCCAAACTCCCGGTCAAACTGATCGACGGCACCGTCTGGCTGCAAATCGCCGAAGGCAACTGATGAAAAGTTTTTGCTTCTTTTTTCAAAAAGAAGCGCTTTCTCTTAAGCAGTCCCTTTTTGAAAAAAGGGACCCAAAAACTTTTGTCGCTTAGGATGGCGGTTGGCATGGATAATGATGAACTGCCGCCGGTGCGGGTGGCGACGGATACGCATGATTTTGCCCCGATTATTCGGATTCTCGGGCGCGGGCCGGGCAAGTCGCGCTCGTTGACGCGGGGGGAGGCGCGGTTTGCCCTCGGCGAAGTGCTGGCAGGCCGCGTGGTGCCGGAACAGGTCGGCGCCCTGTTGATGCTGCTGCGCTATCGTGGTGAAGCGGTGGAGGAAATGGTCGGCCTGATCGAGGCCGCGCGCCAGCATGCAGGCCTGCCCTGGCAACTGCCGCAGCCGGTCGATCTGGACTGGCCGAGCTATGCCGATGGCCGCACCCGTGGCCTGCCCTGGTATCTGCTGGCCGCCCAATTGCTGGCGCAATCCGGCCTGCGCGTGCTTATGCACGGGCCAACCACCGGGCCAGGCCGGCAGGCTTTGGTTGCCAGCCTGGCGGCGCTCGGCATTCCCCATGCCACCTCGGCAGCCGCCGCTGCGGCCGCCCTGACCGCCACCGGCTTCGCATTCGTGCCGCTGGAACGGCTCAGCCCGGACCTGGCCGCGCTGCTCGCCTTGCGCGGCGTGCTCGGGCTGCGCTCCCCGCTCAACACGGTCTGCCGCCTGCTCGACCCGGCGCAGGCGCGCGGCAGCATCGATGGCGTGTTCCACCCTGCCTATATAGCGCTGCATCTCGGCGTCGGCGCCGCGTTCGGCCACCGGCTGGCGGTGCTGAAAGGCGGCGGCGGGGAGGCTGAATGGACCGGCGCCAAACCGCTGCTGCTGACCGCGGGTGATGCGGAGCAAGACTGGCCAGCGCTGCCCGATGCCGGCCGGCCCAGCAGCCAGACCCCGGCCGATCTCGCGGCAGTCTGGCACGGCACCCGCGACGACCCGGCCGCCGCCGCCGCCATTATCGCCACCGCCGCTGTCGCCTTGCAGGCCGCCGGCCGGCTGCACGGGCCAGCCTCCTGCCTCAGCGAAGCCCGCCGCCTCTGGGACCACCGCCGCTAATCCGCACACCGTATCGGCAGGCAATCACTTGCGCACATAACAATATCCTTATATACGCCGCGCAACCGAACCAGGAGCTTCGCCATGGCCGCCGATTACAAGGTTAAAGACATTTCGCTCGCCGAATGGGGCGCCAAGGAAATCTCCATGGCGCAGGATGAAATGCCGGGCCTGATGGCCATCCGGGAAGAATACGGCAACGCCAAGCCGCTCACCGGCGCCCGCATCGTCGGCTGCCTGCACATGACCATCCAGACCGCGGTGCTGATTCAGACGCTGGAACATCTCGGCGCCACCGTGCGCTGGTCGTCCTGCAACATCTTCTCCACCCAAGACCACGCCGCCGCCGCGATTGCCGCCGCCGGCACGCCGGTCTTCGCCTGGAAAGGTATGAACGAGGAAGAATTCTGGTGGTGCATCGAACAGACCCTGCGTGGGCCTGACGGCTGGACCCCGAACATGATCCTGGACGATGGCGGCGACGTCACCGCCATCATGCACGACAAATATCCGGAAATGCTGGCCAATGTGCGCGGCATTTCGGAAGAAACCACCACCGGCGTGCACCGCCTGTGGGAAATGGCCAAGGCCGGCACGCTGCTGGTCCCGGCGATCAACGTCAACGACAGCGTCACCAAGTCGAAGTTCGACAATCTCTATGGCTGCCGTGAATCCCTGGTCGACGCGATCCGTCGCGGCACCGATGTGATGATGGCCGGCAAGGTCGCGGTGGTGAACGGCTTCGGCGATGTCGGCAAAGGCTCCGCTGCCAGCCTGCGCAACGCCGGCTGCCGGGTGATGGTCACCGAAGTTGATCCGATCTGCGCCCTGCAGGCGGCGATGGAAGGCTACGAAGTCACCACGATGATCGACGCCGCCCCGATCGGTGATATTTTCGTCACCGCAACGGGCAATATCGACGTCATCACCCTCGACCACATGCGCGCGATGAAACATCGTGCCATCGTTTGCAACATCGGCCATTTCGATAGCGAAATTCAGGTTGCCTCGTTGCGCAACTACACATGGGACAACGTCAAGCCGCAGGTGGACGAAATCGTCTTCCCCGATGGCAAGCGCATGATCCTGCTGTCCGAAGGCCGCCTGGTGAACCTTGGCAACGCCACCGGCCATCCCAGCTTCGTGATGTCCGCCAGCTTCACCAACCAGGTGCTGGCGCAGTTGGAACTGTGGGAAGCCCCGGCGGGCAAGTACGAACGCAAAGTCTATACGCTGCCGAAGCATCTGGACGAAAAAGTGGCTGCTTTGCATCTGGCCAAAGTTGGCGCCAAGCTAACCAAGCTGTCGCCGGCGCAAGCGGAATATATCGGTGCTGCGGTCAACGGCCCGTTCAAGCACGACCTGTATCGTTACTAGCCGATAGCAGGCCGCGCCGATCGACACTGATCGGCGCGGTGCTGCTGGGCTTAGATGGCTTCCCAGTTCTTATAGGCTGCGGGAGCGATATGGTTGGTGGTCATAAAGCTCTCCATCTGCGTCACGTTGACGTAATTGGCGTATTGAATGTTGCCGTCATTCCACATAATGGCGCGCAGGTAGGTATCGTCGGCGTGGTTGGTATCGCCGGTCATGACCTTGAACCAGCAATCTTTGAAGCCCGAATTGTCGTAGTTGCCGGAGCCGAGTAGCCGCAGGTCGTTGGCGGCGAGGTCATTCTGGAAGCGCGCCTGGCTGTCATACGGGCCGAAGCGCACGTCGATGCCCGCGGCAACGTAGGGGTCGATGTAAATGCCGACCACGCGGGTGGCACCCCCGGCGCCGTAGCTGGTCATGTCGATGCTGCCATTGGCGGTCGGCTGCACTTCCGCCCAGCGAGAGATGCTGGGGTTGGTGAGGATGTAGCTTGCGGCGCCGTTGCTGGTGACATCGGCCACGCCCATTAACTGCCAGCCGGCGGGTGCGCCGAGGTTGTTGCCATCGTAGTCGCGCAGCAAAGCCGGGTTCAGCCCGGCGGTCTGGGCGGCGGCGAGGTTGAGGCAGAAGCTGGCGTCGTCAAACTGATAGCTCGGCGTGCCGGCGGCGAGCGTGGTCAGCACCGCACCAGAGCGCGGATCGGCGATGAGGGTGGTGCCGTCATCCTGGCGGGTGAGGTTGTAATTGGCGCTGAGATGCGCCGGCGCGGGGGCGGCAGCCGAACTGCCGGCCGGGAGCGCGGTCAGCGCGACATGGCCGATATCGAGGCCGATCGTGTCGCTGCCCTGCACCACGCCATCGGTGCCGGCGTTCTGCGTCTCCACGCCGACGTAAACCGTGCCGAGGCTCCAATTGGCCAGGTTCTCCGCCGCCGCCACCATGGTGAAGGCCTGCGGACCATTGGCGCTGCTGAGGCTCCAGCTTTGCGCCACCATATCGGCGAGATAGGCGTTGAGATTGTAGGTTTCGGTGGTCAGGCCGCCATCGCTGGCCTGGAACGGCAGCAGGCTGTTCTGCGGCAGCAAGGTGGTGTCGCAAAGTTGCACATTGCCGTCGGCATTGATGCCGCCGCCGCGATACGTGCCCTCGCCGCGCGATCCGGCGAGTTCGATTTGCAGGAACGCGTTATAGGTCGGCAGGCTGGCATCATAACTGGCCGAGCCGATGGCGTTGAAGGTGACGGTAAAGCCGGTGAAGGCCACCGCCTGCACCACGCCGGTAATGGCGGCAGACGGCACGGTATAGGCCACGGCCGCATCGGAAATCCGCGCCTGCATGCTGTAGATCAGGGTGTTGGCGAAAGTGGTATTGGGAGCGACGGCGGTTTGCAGGAACAG
>CAITOL010000107.1 GCA_903893975.1 uncultured Rhodospirillales bacterium
AAATCCTCTCCAGCAAGCCGTTCTTTTTGTGAACAAAAAGAACCAAAAAAACTTCATCACTCCCTAGGCTTCGCCGTACACTCCCACCCAACCCCCTCCAAATTTCAACAGTTTCTCCCTTCTTTTTTCCAAAAGCAGCGCTCACCCTCCACCTTCCCCAACCCGTCCGCCCATGCCAAACTCCGGCATGCCCATCGCCCTCCCCAACCTCGCCGCCACCGAAGCTCTCGCCGCCCGGCTCGCCGCGATCTTACGCCCTGGGGACGCTGTGTTGCTGGAAGGCCCGCTCGGCGCCGGCAAATCCGCCTTCGCCCGCGCTTTGCTCCGCGCCGCCAGCGGCGTTCCGGGGTTGGAGGTTCCCAGCCCCACCTTCACCCTGGTGCAAAGCTACGACACGCCGCGCGGCACCATTCACCATTTCGACCTCTGGCGCCTCGATGGCCCGGACGCGCTGGCGGAACTTGGCTGGGATGATGCGCGGGCCGATATCGTGCTGGTCGAATGGCCCGACCGGCTCGGCAGCCTCCGCCCCGGCGACGCGCTGCAGCTCAGCCTGACCCCGGTCGATGACGACTGCCGCAGCCTGACGGTGACGGGCTGGCCGGATCGCTTCCCGGCATGAACCTCAGCACCATTCCCGCCCAGGCGCCGTTTCTGGAAACCCTGGCGGCGCATTGGCTCGCCACCCAACCCGACCCGTCGCGCGGGCTGATCCTGCTGCCCACCCGCCGCGCCGCGCGCGCGCTGGCCGATGCGTTCCTGCGCGCCGGGCAAGGCCGCCCGATGCTGCTGCCGCGCATCACCGCGCTCGGCGCGCTGGATGAAACCCCGCTGACCCTGGCCGGCGCGCTGGACCTGCCGCCCGCCGTCGCCCCGGCACAGCGCCTGGCGGCCTTGTCGCGGCTGATCATGCAAATGCCGGTCGAACTCGGCGGCGTTGCCAATGCCGATGCCGCCTGGCGTCTGGCCGGCGAGTTGGCGGATTTGATGGATGAGGCCGAGCGCGAGGAGCTCGACCTCGCCGAAGCCCTGCCGCTGGCCGCCGAAGCCGAGCATGCCGCGCATTGGCAGGTCACCTTGCGCTTTCTGGAAATCGTCACCCGCCACTGGCCGGACTGGCTGGCGGCGCAAGGGCTGATGAACCCCGCCGCCCGTCAGGTGTGCCTGCTGGATGCCCAGGCGCGCGATTGGGCGGATCATCCCCCGGCCGATCCGGTCTGGTCGGCGGGGATGACCGGCGGCACCCGCTCGGTCGCCCGGCTGCTGCGCCGCATCGCCCATTTGCCCAACGGCGCCGTGATTCTGCCTGGGCTGGATCTGGCGATGCCCGAGGCGGCGTGGGAGGCGATGGCCCCGAGCCACCCGCAGGCCGGCCTTGCCCGCCTGCTAATCGGCCTTGGCGCCCAGCGCGGCGATGTGCAGGTGCTGCCCGGCCAGCCGCATGCCACGACGGCCGGCGCCGCCGCCGGGCGCGCTGAACTGCTTGGCCGCGCGTTGCTGCCCGCCATCGCCCTGCAAGCCTGGCGCGACCCGGCGCCGCTGGCCACCACCGGCCTGACCCGGCTGGCCGCTACCGATGCGCAGATGGAAGCCAGTGCCATCGCCCTGGTGCTGCGCGATGCGCTGGAAACGCCCGACGCCGTCGCCGCGCTGGTCACGCCCGACCGGGCGCTGGCCGGGCGCGTGGCCGCCGAATTGCGGCGCTGGGGCATCGTTGCCGATGACAGCGCCGGGGAGCCGCTGGCAGAAACCCCGCCGGCGGTGTTTCTGCGCCTGCTCGCCGCGGCGCTGGATGACAATCTCGCCCCGGTCGCCTTGCTCGCGCTGCTCAAGCACCCGCTGGCCGGGCTGGGCCTGTCGCCCTCCGCCGCACGTGCCGGGGCGCGCGGGCTGGAATTTGCCTGCCTGCGCGGCCCGCGCCCGCCCGGCGGCATCACCGGCCTGCGCGGCGTGGTGGATGCGGCGCCGGAAGGCCGGGTCTCCGCCGCCGTGCGCGATCTGCTGGACCGGCTGGAACGCGGCCTCGCCCCCGCCTTGCGGCAGGCCGCATCGCCGCTGGAACGGCCGGATATCCGCCTCGCCGCGCTGATCGAGGCGGCGGAGGCTCTGGCCGCGACCGATGACAGCTCTGGCCCGGCCCGGCTTTGGGCGTTGGAGGAAGGTGCGGCGCTCGCCAGCCTGCTCGCCGAGGCTCTGCCCGCTCTTGCCGAATTGCCGGACCAGACGCCCGCCATTCTGCCCGGCCTGCTGGATGCACTGCTGGAAGGGCAGGTGGTGCGCAGCCGCCGCGCCGTGCGTGGCCGCGATGGCACGGTCGAACATCCGCGCATCCATATCTGGGGCCTGCTGGAAGCCCGGCTGCAAACCGCCGATACCATTGTGCTCGGCGGTCTGGTTGAGGGCGTCTGGCCCCCCGCCACCGATCCCGGCCCCTGGATGAGCCGCCCGATGCGCAGCCGCGTCGGCCTGCCCAGCCCGGAAGAACAGGTGGGGCAGGCGGCGCATGATTTCGTCTCCGCCGCCTGCGCCGCGCCCAACGTGGTGCTGTCCAGCCCGCGCCGGCGGGACAATGCCCCCGCCGTGCCGGCGCGCTGGCTCAGCCGGCTGGATGCGCTGCTGGCCGGCCAACAGCAGGCCATCCCCGCCCACCCAGCCGCCGCCTGGGCCGGCGCGTTGGATCAGCCGCTGGTGCCCCGCCCGGTGCCGGCCCCCCGCCCATGCCCGCCACTGGCGCTGCGGCCGCGCAAACTCAGCGTCACCGAAATCGAAACCTGGCTCACCGACCCGTACGCGATCTATGCCCGCCGCATCCTGCGCCTCAAGGTGCTGGACCCGTTGGAACAATCCACCGACGCTTCGGATTACGGCGCCCTGGTGCATACCGGCCTGCAATATTTTCTGCGCGAGCACGGCACCACCTGGCCCGCCAGCGCCGACCGGCGCATGCGCGATGCGATGATGCTGGCGCTGGAAGACGCGAAGTTGCGCCGCGCGCTGGCCGAATGGTGGGCGCCGCGCCTGTCCCGCATCGCCGAATGGGTGGTGCAGGAGGAGGAGGGGCGGCGCAGCGAGCGCAGCCTCGCCACCTTGGGCAGCGAAATCAGCGGCGATTGGGGCTTGCTGCCCGGCCCGGACCTGGCGCAGGGCTTCACCCTGCATGGCCGGGCGGACCGGATTGAAGTCTACAGCAATGCCAGCCTGTCCATCCTGGACTACAAAACCGGCCAGCCGCCGACGCAGGCAGCCGTGAACGCAGGTCTGGCGCCGCAATTGTTGCTGGAAGCCGCCATGGCCGCTGCTGGTGCCTTCGGGCCTGATTATCGCGGCCAGGCGGCGGAACTGGTCTATTGGCACCTGACCGGCGGCGCTGATCCGGGCGAGGCGCGGCCCTTGTTCAAATCCAACGCCGACGCCATTGCCCAGGCGGTGGCCGAGGCCGCTGCCAGCCTGCGCAAGCTGATCGCCGCCTTTGATGACCCGGCCCGCGCCTATCTCGCCCAGCCGCATCCCGGCCGCCTGCCGCGCTTTCCGCAATATGGCCAACTGGCCCGCGTTGCCGAATGGCGCGCGGTGGAGGACGGCGAATGAGCAATCCCGCGCGTGATGAGGCGGTGGCCGCGCAGGCCCGCGCCGCCAACCCCGCTGCCTCCGCCTTCGTTGCGGCCTCCGCCGGGTCTGGCAAAACCAAATTGCTGACCGACCGGCTGCTGCGCCTGATGTTGGCCGGCGAAGACCCGGCCGGGATTTTGTGCCTGACCTACACCAAGGCGGCCGCCGCCGAGATGGCCATCCGGCTGCAAACCCGGCTCGGCAAATGGGTCACCTTGGACGATGCCGCGCTGGATGCGGAACTGGCTGCCCTGGCCGTGCCCGGCACCGCCGCCAATCGCGGCAAGGCGCGGGCGCTGTTCGCCGATGTGCTGGACCTGCCCGGCGGCATGCGCATCAGCACCATCCATGCCTTCTGCCAGTCGCTGCTGCGCCGATTCCCGCTGGAAGCGCAGCTGACCCCGCATTTCCGCCTGATCGAGGAAACCGACGCCAACATCGCCCTGACCGAGGCGCGGGAGGACATGCTGGCCGGTGCGCACACGCCCGACCGCCGCGCCGCACTGACCGCGCTCGCTGGCCTGACCAGCGCGGATGGCTTCGGCCAGTTGGTCGCCCGGCTGCAAACCGACCCCGCCCGCCTGCGCCGGGTGCTCACCGCCGGCATCCCCGCCATCGCCGAAGCCCAGGCGCGTGTGCTGGGTGCGACGGAAACCGCCGAGGATATCATCGCCAATGCGGTGAACTGGCAGGATGAGCGCATCGTGCGGGACGCCTTCCGGGTGCTGGCCCGCGACGGGTCGCCGGCGGTGCGGGAACGTGCCGTTCGCGCCCTGGGCTGGCTGTCGCTGCCGGCAGCGGATCGGGCAGAGCATTATGCGGCCTGGCGCGAGGAATTTTTCCGCGCCGACGGCCCGCGCGGCATGGGCGCGTTGGTCAACAAAAAGCTCGCCGACAGCCAGCCGGCGCTGGTTGACGCGATGGCGCAGGAGCAATCCCGCCTGGAAGCGGTGGACGACCGCCTGCGCGCGCTCGACGTTGCCCGCCTGTCCGCCGCGCTGTTCACCCTCGCCGCCCCGGTGGCCGACGCCTACGCCAACCGCAAAGACCGCGAAGGCCTGCTGGACTATAACGACCTGATCGGCCGCACCTCGTCCCTGCTGATCGACCCCGGCGCCGCCTGGGTGCTGTACAAACTCGATGGCGGGCTCGACCATTTGTTGTTGGACGAGGTGCAGGACACCGCCCCGGCGCAATGGCAAATCGCTGGCGCGTTGACCGCCGATTTCTTCACCGGCAGCGGCGCGCGGGACACGCCGCGCACCGTCTTCGCGGTCGGGGACCGCAAACAATCCATCTTTTCGTTCCAGGGTGCGGACCCGGAATCGTTCGAAACCTGGCGCAGCCGCCTGCGCCAGCGCGCCCAGCATGGCGATGCGCGGTGGGAGGATGTGGAACTCCGGGTTTCCTTCCGCTCCACCGCGCCGGTGCTGGCACTGGTGGATCAGGTGTTCGCCACCCATCCCGCTGCCGCCGGCGTGGCCGAGCCCGGCACCTTGCGCCACCTTGCCGACCGGGCCGGGCACGCCGGCAGCGTCGAACTCTGGCCGCTCGCGCCGGAACCGGAGCCGCTCCCCGCCGCGCCGTGGCAGATCCCCGACCAGTATCAGACGCAGAAATCCGCCATCCAACGCCTCGCCGAAGCCATCGCGGACTGGATTGCCGCGCAGACCGACGGCAGCGTGCTGCTGCAAAGCCAGGGCCGCCCGTTGACCGCGGGCGACGTGCTGGTGCTGGTGCGCCGCCGCAACGCCTTCGCCGAGGCTTTGGTCCGGGCCCTGAAAATCCGCAAGATCGCCGTTGCCGGCCTGGACCGCATGACGCTGACCGCGCAACCTGCGGTCGCCGATCTGATGACATTGTGCGACGCGCTGCTGCTGCCGGCCGACGACCTCGCCATTGCCAGCGTCCTCACCAGCCCGCTCGGTGGCCTGGATGATAACGACCTCATCGCCCTCGCCCCTGGCCGCAACGCCAGCCTGTGGGACGAACTGCGCCGCCGCGCGCCGGAACAGGAACGCTGGCAGGACGCGCACGACCTGATCGCCGGCCTGCTCGCCCGCGTCGATTATGTCAGCCCGCATGCGTTGCTGGTGGAAATCCTCGGCCCGCTTGGCGGCCGCCACCGCCTGCTCGCCCGCCTCGGGCCGGAAGCCGCCGAGCCAATCGACGAGTTGCTCAACGCCGCGCTGCTGTTTGCCGCCAACCACCCGCCCTCGCTGCAAGGCTTTCTGCACTGGCTGCGTCAATCCGGGGCGCAGGTGAAGCGCGAGGCCGAGGGCGCGGGCGATGCGGTGCGCATCATGACCGTGCACAGCGCCAAGGGCCTGCAAGCCCCGGTCGTCATCCTGCCGGACACCACCAGCCTGCCGCCGGATGACGGCCCGCTGCTCTGGGCGGAGGACGCGCAAACCGGCCTGGAAATCCCGCTCTGGTCGCCGCGCAAAGATCTGCGCTGCGCGGTGGTGCAAGACCTGCGCGCCGCCATCGCCGCCCGCCGCCTGGCCGAATATAACCGCCTGCTCTACGTCGCCCTGACCCGCGCGGAGGACCGTCTGGTGATTTGCGGCGTGCAGACCCGCAGCGCCCCGGCGGCGGAATGCTGGTACGAACTGGTGCGCACCGGTTTCGCGGCGTTGCCCGCCACCGCCACCACCTTTACGGCGTGGGAGGGGGAGGCGCTGAGCCTGACCTCGCCGCAAACCGCGCCGCCACAAACCCCGCGCGCCGCCGCCGCCCATGCGGACCAGCCGGCTTTGCCCGCCTGGGCCGGCCGCGCGCCGCATTGGCGCCCGGCCACCCCGGCCGCCGAACCGGCGTTGCCGTCGCCGCTCGCCCCCAGCCGGCCGGAAAACGCCAGCCTCGGCCCGGTGCCAGAAGCCGATTCCCCGCTCACCCGGCGCGACGCACAGGGCAACCGCTTCCAACGCGGCCACTGGGTGCACAGCCTGCTGCAACACCTGCCCGCTTTGCCGCCGCCCGACCGCATTCCCGCCGCCTACCGCTTTCTCGACCGCCCCGGCCACGGCCTGAGCCAGGCGCAAACCCAGGCGCTGGTCGATGAGGTTATCGCCGTGCTCGACCACCCCGACCTCGCCCCTTTGTTCGGCCCCGATGGCCGGGCAGAGGTGCCGCTGACCGGTGTCGTCGGCACCCAGGTGATCGGCGGGCTGGTGGACCGCCTCGCCGTGCTGCCAGACCGGGTGCTGATCGCGGACTACAAAACCAACCGCCGCCCGCCCGCCAGCCTGGCCGCGGTGCCGCAACTCTATTTGCGCCAACTCGCCGCCTACCGCGCCGTGCTGCGCCGCATCTACCCCGACCGCCCGGTGCACGCCGCCTTGGTCTGGACCGCCGGGCCCACCGTCACCGTCCTGCCGGATGCACTGCTCGACCGCCACAGCCCGCCCGCCTGATTGCGGCTTGATCCGCGCAGCCGACATCCCCATTCTCTATCCCCAACCCCACCCGAAAGGTCCGCCGATCATGAGCGCCAACACCGTCCCCGTTTCCGACGCCAGCTTCAAAGCCGACGTCCTCTCCGCCCCCGGCCCGGTGCTGGTGGATTTCTGGGCCGAATGGTGCGGCCCCTGCAAAGCCATCGGCCCGGCGCTGGAAGAAATCGGCGGCGAACTCGCCGGCAAACTCACCATCGCCAAGGTGAACATCGACGAAAACCCGATGACCCCGAACCAGTTCGCCGTCCGCGGCATCCCCACCCTGATCCTGTTCAAAGACGGCAAGCCGGTGGACACGCTGGTTGGCGCGCGGCCGAAAAGCGCGCTGAAGGCCTGGATTGAATCGAAGATCTGATCCCGCATCGCTTTCGGTTGAGCCTGCGGCGCGCATGCCGTAGGCTCACCCGATGGCCGAACCTGCTTATGCCCTGAACGAACCCGATCCCTCCGTCCAGGAGCTGATCGCTGCCCGCCCGCAATTGCGCATGGATGCGCAGGCCGGCCTCATGCTCGATGGCGTGCCGCTGGCCCGCATCGCCGCCGAGCTTGGAACCCCCGCCTGGGTTTACTCGGCGGAGACGATGCGCACCCGGCTGCACGCGTTGCAGGATGCGCTCGGTGGGCTGAATGCCGATGTGCATTACGCCGTCAAAGCCAACGACCACCTCGCCGTGCTGCGGATTTTCGCCGCCGGTGGCGCGGGTGCGGATGTGGTGAGCGAGGGCGAATTGCGCCGCGCCCGCCAGGCCGGCATTCCCGCCAGCCACATCGTCTTTTCCGGCGTCGGCAAAACCGTGCGTGAACTGACCCTCGCGGTGACCGAGGGCATTGCCCAGGTCAACATCGAAAGCCCGGCCGAGCTCGACATGCTCTCCGCCGTTGCCAGCCGCCTTGGCCGGGTTATGCCGGTGGTGCTGCGCATCAACCCCGATGTGGATGCCGGCACCCACGCCAAAATCACCACCGGCAAAGCGGACAACAAATTCGGCATCCCGTTCGATGACGCGGCCGATCTCTACGCCTATGCCGCCACCCTGCCGGGGATCGCGCCGGTGGGCCTCGCTTTGCATATCGGCAGCCAGATCCTCACCCTCGCCCCCTATCGCGCCGCCTACCAACGCGCCGCCGAACTGGTGCGCGGCCTGCGGGAGCGTGGCCTCGCGGTCGAGCGGCTGGATTGCGGCGGCGGCATTGGCATTGGCTATCGCGATGAGCCCGGCGCCTCCCCTACCGGCTTTGCCGGCGTGCTGCGCGCCACCTTGGGCAATCTCGGGCTGAAACTGATGGTTGAGCCCGGTCGCTGGCTGGTCGGCCCGGCCGGGGTGCTGCTGTCCGAGGTCGTGCTCACCAAAGGCGATGGCCGCTTCGTCGTGCTCGATGCGGCGATGAACGACCTGATCCGCCCGGCGATGTACGATGCCTACCACGCCATCGTCCCGATCTCCCCGGTCGATGCCCTGGCCCCGGTGCGCCAGTCCGATATCGTCGGCCCGATCTGCGAAACCGGCGACACCTTTGCCCGCAGCCGCAGGCTGCCGGCGGTTGAAGCCGGCGCGCTGGTCGCCATTCTGGATGCCGGGGCCTATGGCGCGGTGATGAGCTCCGCCTACAACGCCCGGCCGGCCGCGCCGATCGCGCTGGTCGATGGCGATCGCTGGACCACCATCCGCGCCCGCCAAAGCTACGAGGCGCTGTGGACCAACGAAATCGTGCCGGATTTCAGCGGGGGCTAATGCCGTGATCCTGCCCGAGCAGCCCGACGACGCCGTCATCCCGCTGCTCGACCGGTTGCAACGCTGGCGCGCGCTGGCGCGGCTGGTGCTGGTGGTGGAGGCGGTGTGGCCGGCGGTGTGGCCCGCCCTCGCCGTGATCGGCCTGTTTCTGGTGCTGGCTTTGCTCGACGCGCCGGGCTGGCTGCCGGCCAGCCTGCATCTGGCGGCGTTGCTCGCCTTCGCCGCCGCCTTGCTCGTCGCTTTGGGCCGCGCCGCCTGGCGCTTCCGCCTGCCCAGCCGCGCCGCGGCCGACCGGCGGCTGGAACAGCAATCCGGCCTGCGCCACCGCCCGCTCGCTGCCATTGCCGACCGGCAGGCCGTGGCCGGCGCGCCGGCGCTCTGGGCCGCCCACATCACCCGCGCGGCGGCGCAGATCCAGCGCCTGCGCGTCGGCTGGCCCCACCCCGGCCTCGCGGCGCACGACCCGCGTGCCTGGCGCGCGCTGCTGTTGCTCGCGCTGGTCGCCAGCCTGACCATCGCCGGCGAACAGGCCCCCGGCCGGCTCTGGCGCGCATGGCACCCGGCCGTGGTCACCGGCCCCGGCGCGCCGGGGCTGCAACTGCAAGCCTGGATCACCCCGCCCAATTTCACCGGGCTGGCGCCAATCTTCCTCAAAGCCGAAGGCGGCAGCCTCAGCGTTCCCGCCGGCAGCCAACTCACCGTCAACCTGACTGGCAGTTCCGGCCAGCCCGCCTTGCAAACGCCAACCGGCGCGCAGCCGTTCAAGCCGCTCGACGCCAGCAGCTTCCAGACCGACCTGACCCTGACCGCCAGCGGGCATATCGGCGTGTCCGCCAATGGCGCCAGCCTGCCGGGCTGGGACATCACCGTCCGCGCCGATGCCCCGCCCGAGGTGCGCTTCCCCGAACCGCCGGGCGCGCTGCGCGGCCGCACCCCGGCCACCCGGCTGCCCTGGCAGGTGGCACACAGCTACGGCGTTGCCAGCCTGCAAGCCGATCTGCGCCTGCACGACCGGCCCGGGCAAAGCGCGCCTATGGTTGTCCCCATCCCGTTGCCCGGCGAAAACCTGAAGGCCGCCAAGGGCGTTCGCCAGCAAGACCTGATCGCCCATCCCTGGGCCGGGCTCACGGTTGATGCCACGCTGGTGGCCAAGGCCGTTTCCGGCCTGGTTGGCAGCAGCGCGGATGCGACCTTCACCCTGCCCGAACGCGCCTTTCAGCACCCGGTCGCCCGCGCCTTGATCGCGGTGCGCAAAATGCTGAGCCTGAAGCCGGATGACCGCGCCGCCGCCATCCACGAACTGGACCAGCTCTCCTGGCTGCGCGAGGCCTGGCAGAACGATCCGGGCGGCTTCCTCAACCTGCGCGCCATCGCCGCCTTGCTCGGCAAACCCCCGCCGGGCGTGGTCGATGAAGCCCAGGCGCGGCTCTGGACCCTGGCGCTGCACCTTGAAGACGGCGCGGCGGAGCGCACCGGCCGCGAACTCGCCCGCGCCGAACAGGCGCTGAAAGACGCGCTGGCCGCCGAACAACGCGGCGAAAAGCTCGACCCATCCGCCCTCGAACGCATGGCGCGCGACCTGCAAGACGCGCTGAAACAGCATTTGCAGGCGCTGGCCGATCAGGCGCGGCGCGACCCGGATGCCAATGTGTTCGACCCCAACGCCCACCGGCTCGACGCGCGCGACATGCAAAAGCTCGCCGAACAGCTGCGCGATGCCGCCAGCCGCGACCAGCGCCCGGAAGCGCGGCAGAAACTGGCCGAGTTGGACAAAATGCTGCAAGCCATGCGGCAGGGCAAAACCCAGCGCGGCCAGAAAACCGACCGCGAACGCCAGCGCGCCGAGCAGCGCGAACGCGGCAAACAGCAGATGAGCGTGCTCGGCGATCTGGTGAAGCGGGAGGGCGAATTGCTGGACCACGCCCAATCCCGCGCCGATGCGGTGGCATCCCAGTTCCGCCGTGCCCAGAATATCGGCCGCCCCGGCTACCAGCCCCCGGCCACGCCAGACCAGCGCCACGCGCAGGAGCTGGAACGCCAGGCGCAACGCCAGCACGATGCGCCGATGCAACAGGCGCTGCGCCGCGTGCTCGGCGAGCTCATGCAACAGCAGGCCGACCTCACCGGCGACGTGCCGGCGAACCTCAGCCAGGCCGATACCGCCATGCGCGACGCGCTCCGCGCGCTCAGCACCGCCGACGACCCGCAGGCGAGCGGCGCCCAGCAACGCGCCATCGAAGCGCTGCAAAAGGGCGGCCAGCAGATGAGCCAGCAAATGGCGCAGCAATTCGGCACGCCGGACCAGGACAGCGAACGCGGCGATGGCGACCAGGGGGAGGACGGCCAAGGCGACGAAATGGCCGGCGACCAGGACGGGCCGGGACAAGATGGCCAGGGCCAGGATGGGCAAGGCCAGGACGGCATGGGCAATTCCTACGGCCCCGGCAGCAACCGCCGCCCCGGTCGCGGTATGGACCGCCGCGCCGAACAGCGCCGCGACCCGCTCGGCCGCAGCCTGCAAAACGGCACCTCCGGCACCGATGAAGGCACCGATGTGCATGTGCCGGAAGAAATGGAACGGGCGCGGACCCGCGCCATCCAAGATGAACTGCGGCGCCGTAGCGCGGACCGCAATCGGCCGCAGCCGGAGTTGGATTATATCGAGCGGTTGTTGCGGCAGTTTTGACGGGATGGGGGTGGGTGTTCTTTTTGTGAACAAAAAGACCCAAAAAAACTTCATCTGTTTCTTGGCTTCGCCGTACCATCAGCTGATGGGTTTGTTCTGTTTTCAATAATAAAAATCAAATTATATTCATATTTATTTTAATATTAACCACTAAACCGAACAAATAAATTGATAAAAAGTTTTTTGGTTCTTTTTGTTCACAAAAAGAACACCCTTCTTCCTGCCATCCCCCTGTCACGCAACCGCCATCCCCCTGTCATCGACCGCAAGTAGAACAGGCCGTCCCACAACTAGGCCTGAAATCCCCCATGCGCGTCATCCAGATCTCCGATACCCATCTATCGGCCGAGCATGCCTTCTTCCGTGCCAATAACGAGGCTGTGCGCCAATGGCTCGCGGCGCAGCAGCCGGATCTGATCGTGCATACCGGCGATCTGGGCATGGACGGCGCGGCGGATGCGACGGATCTGGCGATGGCCGCGACCTGGAATACTGGCTTCGCCGCCCCGGTGCTCTGCGTGCCCGGCAACCATGATGTCGGCGATGTCGCCGCCATCCGCCCGGATCAGACGGTTGATGATGCGCGCCTCGCCACCTGGCGCGCGCATCTCGGGCCGGATCGCTGGGCGGTGGATCAGGGCGGCTGGCGCCTGATCGGGCTGAACGCCATGCTGCTCGGCAGTGGCCACGCCGAGGAAGCCCGCCAGTTCGACTGGCTGGCCGAGGCCCTGCGCAGCGACGCACCGGTCGCGGTCTTCCTGCACAAGCCGCTGTTCATCGACCATCCTGCCGAAGGCCCGCGCGGCTATTGGACCGTCACCCCGGAACCCCGGCAACGCCTGCTGGCGCTGTTGGCCAGCGCGCCGGTAAAACTGATCGCCAGCGGCCATCTGCACATCCACCGCCACCTGCACCACGCCGGCATCGACCATGTCTGGGGGCCGGCCGCCTCCTTCGTCTGCGGCGACAGCCAGGAAGACCTCGGCGGCGCCCGCCGTCTCGGCGCCGTGGTGCACGAATTCGGCCCGGACCGCGTCACCAGCCAATTCGTCCGCCCGGACGGGCTGGCGGACTTAACCATCGAGCCAGTGGGCAATCTGATCTACGGGAGGCCGGAACCGGTCGAATGACCGGGCTGCCGTCGGTGTCAGGCCCGGCACTCCATCTGCGCGACATCGGCAAGGCCTTCGGCCAGACCCGGGTGCTGGAGGGGATCGACCTCGCCGTGGGGCAGGGGGAGTTCATCGCCCTTGTCGGCCCGTCCGGCTGCGGCAAATCCACCCTGCTGCGCATCGCCGCCGGGCTGGAACCGCCAGACCGTGGCGAGGTCCTGCTGCATGGCCGCGACGTCACCGCCGTGCGCGCCGCCGATCGCGACATGGCAATGGTGTTTCAGTCCTATGCGCTCTACCCGCACCTCACCACGCGGCAGAATATGGGCCTGCCACTGGTCATGCGCCGGCTCAGCGCGTTGGAACGCCTGCCCTTGGCCACCTTGCGCCCCGGCGTGCGCGCCAAACTCGCCGCCATCCGGTCCGAGGTTGAATCCGCTGCTGCCATGCTGAAAATCACCCCGCTGCTCGACCGCAAGCCGGCGCAGATGTCCGGCGGCCAACGCCAGCGCGTCGCCCTCGGCCGCGCCTTGGTGCGCCACCCGCAGGCCTTCCTGATGGACGAGCCGCTGTCCAATCTCGACGCCGCTTTGCGCGTGCACATGCGCAGCGAAATCGTCGATCTGCACCGCCGCGCCGGCGTCATCACCCTCTACGTCACCCATGATCAGGAAGAAGCGCTCGGCATGGCCGACCGTATCGCCGTCATGCTCGGCGGCCGCATCCTGCAAGTGGCCAGCCCCGATGAAATCTACCGCAACCCCAGCCATGTCGAAGTCGCCAGCTTCATCGGCAGCCCGCGCATCAACCTGCTGCCAGCGGTGATCGACGCGGACGGCCATGCCAGTATCGGCCCGCACCCGCTGGCCGACCGCATCGCCGCCCCGGTCGGCGCCAATCTCCGCCTCGGCATCCGCCCGGAACATCTGCACCTTGCGCCGGATGCCGGGCCGTGGCGGTTGCCCGCCACGGTGGACCGCATCGAATTTCTCGGTGCCGAGGCCCTGGTGCATTGCCGCGCCCCCGGCGTGCCAGACCCGCTGATCGCCCGCATGGCCCCACCGGCGGCGGAGCGCCTGCGCGGCCTTGGCACCGTGTTCGCGCAGGCTGACGATCGCGCGCTGCTGGTCTTCGACCTGCAAGGCCAGCGCGTCGCCCGCCACCCGCTCGCCGCCGCGGCCCTCGCCCATGCCGGCTAACCCCGCCGCGGCCGCCGCCCGCCTCGAAGCCCGCGCCGCCTGGTGGCTCACCGGCCCCACCGCGCTGCTGATGCTGGTCCTGCTGGTGCTGCCAACCCTGGCGGTGCTGGCGCTCTCGGTCACCGATGCCGAACTCGGCGTGCCCGCGATCAATTTCCTCGGCTTCGATGCCTATACCGACCTGCTGACCGACCGCACCTTCCTCGGCGCCCTGCGCAACACCGCGCTCTACGTCGCCCTCGTCGCCCCGGCCTCCGTCCTGCTCGGCCTCGGCCTGGCCCTGCTGGTGGAAGCCGAACTCGGCGGCCGCGCCTTCTTTCGCTCGGTCTATTTCCTGCCGGTGGTCTCGCTCATCGTCGCCATGGCCAGCGTCTGGCAATACCTGATGCATCCCTCTATCGGCCCGATCAACCTGGTGCTGCGCCTGCTCGGCGCCTCCGGCGTCAACTGGCTCGGCTCCAGCGACAACGTCTTGTTCGCGCTGGCGGTGATCGGCATCTGGCAGGCGCTCGGCTTCAACATGGTGCTGTTCATGGCCGGCCTGACCACGATCGACCGCACCCTCTACGCCGCCGCCGAGATGGACGGCGCCCGCTCCGCCTGGGACCGTTTCCGCCTGGTCACCTGGCCCATGCTTGGCCCCACCACCGTCTTCGTCATCACCATTTCCGTCATCAACGCGGTCAAAGTGTTTGAAACCGTGGCCACCCTCACCCAAGGCGGCCCGGCCAAAGCCTCGGAAACCCTGCTCTGGGTGATCTACCAGGAAGGCTTCGTCTACCTCCATGTCGGCACCGCCTCGGCCATGGCGGTGGTCTTCATCGCCCTGCTGCTGTTCCTGCTGGTGCTGCAAACCCGCGTGCTGGACAAACAGGTGCATTACGGATGACCCGCCTCCTCCGCTTGCTGGTGCTCAGCCTCGGCGCCGCTGTGGTGCTGTTCCCGTTCCTGTTCATGCTCTCCACCTCGTTCAAACCGCAGGCGGAGGTGTTTTCCGCCGGCCTGTCGCTGATCCCCTCGCATTTCGCGGGGTGGGAGAATTACGCCAAAGCCTTCACCCGCATCCCGATGGCCCGCATCCTGCTCAACGGCGTGGTGGTCTGCCTCGCCATCGTCGGCTTCCAGCTCGTCTTCGCGCTGCCCGCCGCCTACGCGCTGGCCAAACTGCGCTTCCCCGGCCGAGACCTGCTGTTCGGCCTGGTCCTGCTCGGCCTGCTGGTCCCCATCCACGCCATTTCCATCCCGCTTTACGCCGCCGCCCGCGCCCTCGGCCTGCTCAACACCCTCGCAGTGCTGATCGTGCCCTTCACCCTCTCGGTGTTCGCCATCTTCCTCTTTCGCCAGTTCATCAAAGCCATCCCGGACGACCTCATCCTCGCCGCCCGCAGCGATGGCCTGAGCGAGGCCGCGATTGTCTGGCGCATCATCCTGCCCAACGCCTGGTCCGCCGCCTCCGCCTTCGCCATCTTCTCCGTCGTCGCGCATTGGAACGACCTCTACTGGCCGCTGATCGCCATCTCCAAAACCCAACTCGCCACCCCGCCGCTCGGCCTGCTGTTCTTCCGCGCCGCCGAGGCCGGCGACGATTACGGCGCCCTGATGGCCGCCACCGTCATTATCACCGCCCCGCTCATCCTGTTCTTCCTCTTTGCCCAACGCCTGTTCATCGAAGGCATGACGATGACCGGCCTCAAGGGCTGACCCGTGCCATATCTCCAGGAGCGACCCGCCATGATCAAACGCCGCCTCGTCCTCGCCAGCGCCCTGCTCGCCGGCCTCACCCCGCTCGCCGCGCATGCCGAAACCACGGAAATCCTCGTCCATTACCCGATGCCCGGCTTTTTCAAATCGGTGATGGACCAGATTTCCACCGAATACATGCGCCTGCACCCCGATGTGAAAATCACCTTCACCTCGCCCTCGCCGACCTATGAAGACGGGCTGCAACTCATGCTGCGCGAAGCCGGCACGCCGGATATGCCAGACGTCTCCTTCATCGGCCTCAACCGCCTGCGCGTCCTGGCCGAACGCAACATCGGCACCGACCTCACCCCCTTCATCAAAGCCGACACGAACCTCGCCAATGAAGGCTTTTCCGACGGCCTGCTCAACCTCGCCCGCTTCGGCGGCAAGCAACTCGGCCTCGCCTTCGCCACCTCGAACCCGATTTTCTATTACAATGCCGATCTGGTGCGCAAAGCCGGCGGCGACCCCGACCACATGCCCACCGATTGGGACGGCGTGCTGAAACTCTCCGCCAAAATTAACGCGCTGGGCGATGGCGTCAGCGGCATGTCGTTCCGCTGGCAGGGCGATGACTGGATGTTCTCCGCCCTGCTGTTCGGCTATGGCGGCACCATGCTCACGCCGGACGAAAAGAAGGTCGCCTTCAACGGTCCAGAAGGGCTGGCGGCACTGACGCTGCTCGACCGTATGGTCAAAGAAGGCAAAATGCCGGCGCTGTCGTCAGACGCCGCTTTGCAAGGCTTCACCGCCGGTAAAATCGGCCTCACCTTCTGGACCACCGGCGCGCTCCGCTCCACCATCAACGGCGTTGGCGACAAGTTCGAACTCCGCACCACCGCCATGCCGGTGATCGACGAGCAACGCGGCCACCTGCCCACCGGCGGCAACGCCGCGGTGATGTTCACCACGGATGCGAAAAAGCAACAAGCCGTCTACCAGTTCCTGAAATTCGCCGCCGGCCCCTACGGCGCCTCCGTCGTCGTCCCCGGCACCGGCTACGTGCCGAACAACGCCCTGGCACCGAAGGATGATCGCTACCTCGGCAAGTTCTACGCTGCCAACCCGCTGTTCCGCGCCGGGCTCAACCAGATGGATAAGATGATCCCCTGGTATTCGTTCCCCGGCAATAACGGCGTCAAGGTCACGCAAACCATGGTCGATAACCTGGCGTTGCTGGTGGAACAAAAATCCACCCCGGAACAAACCTTGAAGACCATGGCTGCCGAAGTGCAGAAACTGCTGCCGCGCTAACACCGCACCGCAGGGGCCGGGCTAAATCGCCCGGTCCCGCATTTCCCGCCGCAATTGCTGCTCAATCGGCGCCAGATCAGCATCGCTCACCGCGCCCACCACCGCGCGCCAATCCGCCAGATCCGCCACCCGCGCCGGATTGCTGCGCAGCAATTCGCGCTTGATAAACGGAAATCCGTCCAGCAACAGCAGCCGCCACAACTCCCCGGTTGGGTTCATCGGCGTGTGCGCCACAATGTTATTCCGTATCCGCGCCAAATGCCCGCGTCGCATTTCCTCCGCCGGGTCGGCGCTCACCAGTAAATCCGGCCCGCCCGCCGCCTCCGCCGCCGGCACCGCCGCCAGCAAATGCCGATACTCCCACAGCGCCGCGCAGCGCAGCCCGCCGCGCATCATCGCGCCCGTCAGCCCGATCTCGTAGGCCTGGATCACGTAATCGCGCGACTGCACCAGCCGCATGCCGCCCCAAAACTGCTTCCATGCCGCACTTTCCAACGCCGCCCGCCCGGCGACCAGAAAATACGATTGCAGATGGTAACGATGCTGCCAGTTATCCGTCGCCCCCCACAGATCTGCGGCGCTGAAATCAATCCGCTCCAGCATCGGCCCCAGCGGCTGCAACGGGCCGTAAACGCTGTCATTGGCAATCACCGCATAGTCGGTATCAGCCCGCGGCAGCCCCAGCACCCGCAACGCATCGCGCGCCGCGCCAAAATCATAGCCAACATTGCGCCGCAGAATAATCGCCGCACACAATGGCCGCAGCCGCGCCAGGTCGCGCTCCGCCAGGTCCGGGCAGTTGGAGACAAACGCCACCGACAGCCCCGCCGCCTGCAACGCGCGCACATAGTTCAGCGCGAAATCCTGCACGCAGCCCTCGGGGTCGTAGTGAACGAACACCGCAACCTTCGGCCCCAGCGCAATTTCGCCACTGGGCCAGATGCTGCGGATCTGGTTGCCCTGGTGGTGCCAACTGCCAAGCCGCGCCGCCAGCAACGCCAGACGCTGCCGCCATCCGCGATGCTGCACCCGCTCCGGCGCCAGCACATCTGCCCGCGCCGGTCCCAACCCGGCGAAGTCAATCCGGGTCAGATGCGCCAGTTCAATCTGCGGGTCGCGCGCCGTCGGGTCGGCGTCATAGGCCCGGGCATAGGCGGTCAGCGCGGTCTTTAGCTTGCCCTGCAATTTCAGCACATGGCCAAGCTGCAACCAGCTATCCGCGCTGTCGGGCACCAGTTCAATCGCCCGGCGATACGCCGCCTCGGCGTCCTTATAAAACCCCTGTTCCTTCAGCGCGTGGCCATATTGCACCCAGATGCTGGCCAGCTTCGGGTCCAGCTTCAACGCCTGCGCATAGTTCTCCTGGCACGCCTGCCAGTTCCGCGCCGCATTCGCCGCATTCCCCGCATCCAGATAGCCGCGCAGGTCGGCAAGCTCGGCGTTGGGGCGCATGTTAACCGTCATAGCCGTGCGAAACTTCCCGATCGAAACCCGATGTATCGGCGCTATCGGATGATAACAACAATCAGGATAACACGTTTAATTTATGTGTAAAAATTAAACCTTAGCCCTCAGCCAGCTGCGGCAGCCGCGCCAGCAAGGCCGCGTGCAATTCCTGCCGCCGCGCCCACAGGTCCCGATACCAGGCGATGCGCTCATCCACCTGATACGCCGCCATCCGGTTGGTGGCGACCTCGGTGCGCGCCGCTTCCGCAAGCTGCAACGCCGCCGCCGGGTCGGCCAGCAGTCGCGCCAGCCGGTAGCGCAACTCCTCCGGCGTGCTGAACAGCAACCCGGTGCGCCCATCTTCGATCGAGTTGGCATAAACCACATGGCTCGCCAGCGGCACCACCCGATGCGCGCCCGCCTCGATAAACTTCAGGTCGGATTTGCCACGGTTGAACACCGTATCCGCCAGCGGCATGAACGAGATTTCGCACTGCCCCAGCAGCATCTGATAGGTTTCGTAGCCGCACATCGGGGTAAAGGTCTTGTGCGGGGTTTGCAGCGCGTCGAACGCCTCGCGATCAGCGACGATATGGAAGGTCAGCCGCTCGCCGGCCAACGCCGCCACCGCGTTCAGCGCCTCCAGATACGGCGGCCAGTCATCATGCCGGTTCAGCCCGGCAAACAGCAGGTTCATCCGCGCCGGATCGGCAAAATTGACCGGCTCCGGCAGCCGCGCGATGGCGTTGGGGAAAATCCGCACCTCCGGATTATCCGGCCGGATGCGCTCGGCCAACGGCGCGGTGGAGGTTTGCACCGCATGCACGGCGCGGAAATTCCACATATCCGGATGCATCGTCGCCGGGATGAAGTCCGGATTGTCGTCGAACTCGCACACCACCAGATAGCCACGCGCCAGCAGCGCCCGGATCGGCGCCAGCCCAGCCTCCCCAATCAACGCCGGCCGATGCAGAATGAAAATCCGCGGCCCCTCCGGCACGTCCAGCAACTCAATCGTCGCCGTCACCTGGGTATCCACGCTCGGGTCGCTCGCCATCGCCGCCAGCGGTTCGATCACCCGCACATGGCTCACCCCGCCGATGGGCGGCAGCATGGTGGAAATCACCGACAGCCGCTCGGCCAGCTGCGGCTGCGCCCGCACCACCAGTTGCAGCGCCTCAGCCCGGCGCAGGTAGTTCGCCTCGTCCACCCCCAGCGCCGCCAGCGTTGGCCGCATGGCGCGCACAAAGGCCTCCGCCGCCGGCTTGCCGAACACGCGCGGCATCACCTCGCCCACCACCAGCCCGGCATCGCGCAACGCCCGCCGCATCGTCTCCTCGGTGAACCAGCGCAGATGGGTGCGGTCGAACAGCCCATCCTCGGCATAGTCGAAGCTGCCGCGCAGCAGCGCCTCGATAAAGCTCCAATGCTCCACATTCGGCACGCACAGCACCACCACCCCGTCCGGGCGCAACGCGCGCATCTGCGTTTGCAGCACCGCCCACGGGTCCACCAGATGCTCCAGCACATCGCCATAGACGATGCAGTCGAAGCTTTGCGCGCCGAAGGGCAGGGGGTCGGTCTCCACATTGGCAATCGCCACATGGTCGATCCGCGTCGCCGCCACCTGTGCGTCATCCGGGTTCCGCTCGATGCCGAAATACCGGCACGCCGGATTGCGCCGCTTATATTCTTCGCCCAACGCGCCGCGGCTACAGCCAATCTCCAGCACGGCGCGCGCCCGCAGCGGAATGCGCGCCAGCAGATCCGGGTTCGGAATATCGTGCGCCATCAGCTGCGGCCGATCATGGCACCGGCCGGCCGATGCTGTGATAGGCCAGCCCCGCGTGCCGCATCGCCACGGGGTCGTAGACATTGCGCAGATCCACCACCACCCGGCCGCGCATCGCGCTGGCCAGCTTGGCCGGGGCCAAAGCGCGGAACTCGTTCCATTCGGTGATCAGCACCAGCACATCCGCCCCGCTCGCCGCATCCATCGCGTCGCGGCAATATTCCACCGCCCCCGGCAGCAGCGGCCGCGCCGCCGCCATGCCCTCGGGGTCGAAACAGCGCAGCAGCGCGCCATCTTCCACCAGCCGAGACACAATCGGCAGCGACGGGCTGTCGCGCATATCATCGGTTTCCGGCTTGAAGGTCAGGCCCAGCACCCCGATCGTCTTGCCGCGCACCGACCCACCGCATGCCGCGACAATGCGCGCCGCCATGCCGGATTTGCGGGCGTCGTTCACCGCCACCACCGTTTCCACCAAACGGCTCGGCGCCCCGGCCTCCTGCGCGATGCGCACCAGCGCCAGCGTATCCTTGGGGAAGCACGATCCGCCAAAGCCGGGGCCGGGATGCAGGAACTTGCGGCCAATCCGCCCGTCCAACCCAATGCCCTTGGCAACATCATGGATATTCGCGCCGACCTTCTCGCACAGATCGGCCATCTCGTTGATATACGTCACTTTCATCGCCAGGAAGGCGTTGCCGGCGTATTTGGTCAACTCGGCCGTTTCAATCCCGGTGAACAAAATCGGCGCCTCGATCAGCGACAGCGGCCGATACAGCCGGCCGAGCACATCGCGCGCCCGCGCGCTCTCGCAGCCAATCACCACCCGATCAGGTCGCATGAAGTCGCCGATCGCACTGCCCTCGCGCAGAAATTCGGGGTTGGAGGCAACGTCGAAGTCCAGATCCGGCCGCGCCGCCCGCACAATCTCGGCAATGCGCCGCCCGGTGCCCACCGGCACGGTGGATTTGGTCACAATCACCGTCGGCGCCGTCAGCGCGCGCGCCACCTGCTCGGCGGCGGCATACACATAGGTCAGATCGGCATGGCCATCGCCGCGCCGCGTCGGCGTGCCCACGGCGATAAACACCGCCTCCGCCTCCGCCAGCGCCACGCCCAGATCATCGCCGAATGACAGCCGCCCGGCCGCGACATTCTGCGCCACCAGGTCCGACAAACCCGGCTCATAAATCGGCATTTCCCCGGCCCGCAGCGCCGCCAGCCGCCCAGGCTCGGTCTCCACCACCGCGACCTCCACCCCGAACTCGGCGAAGCACGCTCCGGAGACCAGGCCGACATAGCCGCCGCCGATCATCGCAATCTTCATCCAGCCAGTCTCCTTGGTGCCACACGTGGCCGCATCACGCTGGCAGACAGCATATTTCGTAAGGATTTACCACTCGTTGCGATCGCCGTGGCGGCGTAATCATGGTTTTGTGACGGCTCTCGCGTTTTCATCAGTTTTACGTTTATAGTGCCGGCAATTAACCTTGAAGCCAAAGGATCTGGGATGAACGACGCGCCGATCGACCTCCTCCGCGAAGCGGAAGCCGAGGCCCTTGCAACCCCGTTGGCAGACTTCAACGTCGCCCAGCCACACCGCTTCAAAAGCAACACCATGTGGCCGTTCTTCGCCCGCCTGCGCCGCGAAGACCCGGTGCATTACTGCGCCGACAGTGAATTCGGCCCGTATTGGTCGATCACCAAATACAAAGACATCATGGCCGTGGACACCAACCACGGCGCCTTCTCGTCGGAAGCCGGCCTCGGTGGCATCACCATCCGCGACCAGGCGAAGGATTTCATCCTGCCGATGTTCATCGCCATGGACCCGCCGAAGCACGATGCCCAGCGCGTGACCGTCAGCCCGATCGTGGCGCCCGGCAATCTCGCCAAGCTGGAAAGCATTATCCGCGAACGCGCCTGCGCCATTCTCGACGGCCTGCCGCGCAACGAAAGCTTCGACTGGGTGGACCGCGTGTCCATCGAGCTGACCACGCAAATGCTCGCCACCCTGTTCGACTTCCCGTTCGCCGAGCGCCGCAAACTCACCCGCTGGTCCGATGTCGCCACCGCCGCACCGGGCATGGGCATTGTGGAGACCGAGGAGCAGCGCCGGGCGGAATTGCTGGAATGCGGCGCCTATTTCATGAATTTGTGGAATGAGCGGATCAATTCCAACACGCCGGGCAACGATCTGATTTCGATGATGGCGCATTCGGACGCCACCCGGAACATGGACCGGATGGAATTCCTCGGCAACATCATCCTGCTGATCGTCGGCGGCAACGATACCACCCGCAACTCGCTGACGGGCGGGCTGTATGCGTTCAGCAAGAACCCGGACCAGTATGCCAAGCTGCGCGCGAACCACGGGCTGATCACCAGCATGGTGCCGGAAATCATCCGCTGGCAGACGCCGCTGGCCCACATGCGCCGCCGGGCCC
>CAITOL010000108.1 GCA_903893975.1 uncultured Rhodospirillales bacterium
ATTCTGCGCGCCGGCACCGGGATACACGCTGATCAGATTGTTGCCGCCGGCCGCCAACACCGTGCCGGCGCCCGCGCCGGCCTTGAAGGCGAGGCCACCACTTCCTGAGATTACCAGTTCACCGTCGGTTGCCGCTCCGAACAACGTTGCTGCGGCGGTCGCGGAATTGCTGACCACGCCCACGTTGGGCGACGCGGTATAGAACCCACCGCTCGTGATCTGCTGCACCACCCAGGCCGCGCCGGCGACGTTGGTGCCGATCACCACGATGCCCGTCGCAAAGGCCAACCCGGTGGGATTGGCCAACAAATTGGCCGGCGTGTCTGACACCACCAGATCGGCACCGGCAGCCAGCCCGAAACCCGGCATCGCCGCGAGCACGGCGGCGTTGGCGGCGCTAAGGGTGTTGTCCGTTCCGATCAGCGTCACCTGCGCCGCGTTGGCCAGCGCCTGCGCGGGATCCGCCTCAGCGATAAGCAGGTCGGCTGCACTCGCCGCGAGGGTGATGGCCGGATCGGTGATGACCACCGATGGCAGCGAATTGGAGTAAAGCTGTGTCCCGGCCGAAAGGACAAAATCCGCCAGGTGATAGCTGCCGGTAAAGGCCAGCGAGACCGCTGACGTCCCAGCCTGGAAGGACAGGACCCCGCCATTGCCGCTGGGCGTGTAAGCCAAATTAGCAATGCTGGACAGGCTGATACCGGGGAGCACGATTTGATCAGGCGACTTGTTCAATTGCCGGCCGCCAATTCTGGGCCGGTTGCTAAAATAAGACGGTGTGCTGAACCCGGCGATACTGGCAGTGAAGGCCGTGGCGGCATCAAGCGTGAGCGTGGAACTCGGCAACCACCCGGCATAGGGGTTTTGTCCGGCGACAATAGACGCGGTTTGGGCCAGGTTGGCGCTGGTATCGGTGAAGGTGACCGTGCCGGATGCCGCGGCGCCGAGTTCCAGTGTGCCTGCGCTAATTTCCAAAGCGCTGGCCGTGCTACCGGCCAACGTGAGACTGTCGCCCAGCGCTTCAACTGTGCCCATGCCGCTGACCGGGCCGTTGATGCGCCCGATACCAACCACGCGCCCCCCGGCCGCAATCCGCAGTATTCCAGCCGTCAACGTGCCGCTGCTCAAGCCCTGCGCGAAGGAGGTGGCCGCAGTTGAGCCCATTACGAGTGTTCCCAACACGTCCAGAGTGTTGGTCGTGACGTAGTTGGCCGAGCCTGCGATGGTCAGCGTGCCGGTGGCAGCGATGGTCGATAGCGTGCTCGCCAACGCCGAGGTATTCGCACCGACGATCTGATTGATGGCGGCGGTTGCGCCGGAAAGCGTGATGTTGGCTGCGTCGGTGGTGATCGCACCGCCGATATTTAGCAGTAGCGTGCCGGCGTTAAGCGCACCGTAGCTGCCACCTGTCAGGAGACCCGCATTGAAATTGGCAAAACCACCCGCGCCGCTGGTAACGTTCAGCGTCAGCGACCCGCTCGACGCCTCAAACGTCCCGGCGTTGCTGAAGCCGGCGACATTGAAGGTCAGCCCATTGCCGATGATCAGGCCGGCATTGACGATGCTGTTGCCACTGCTGATCGTGCCATTGCCCTGGATATCGTAACCGTTGGTGTCATCCAACGCCCCCAGTCGCAACGTGCCGCCGCCCATGTCGATCTCGCCGCCGTTATAGGCGACGCCGCCCAGCACGTTCAGCGTGCCATTGATGGTCAAAAATGATGCGAGCGAAACGGACGCCGCGGCGAGGGTTTCATTGGCCGCGACGGTAATGAAGTATGACGCCGGGCTCCCGGTCGTCGTCGCGGTGATCACCGGAAAGATCACTGTGGCATCAGTGCCATTCGGCGCGACGCCACCAACCCAGTTGCTGCCCACGGTCCAGTCGCTGGACGTGCCAGGTGTGCCGTTCCAGTTAAAGATTGGCATCAGCTTGATCCCATCGGTTGCACCGGAGGGCCACACAGCATGAACGGCATGCCCGGATCGGACGACTACGGCGTCCGGCGAAATATCAATATGCGAGTTTCATTGGCGAATGTAAATCAGCCAGCCGTCGCCGTCCCCTCCGTCGCATGGCCGGGTTTCAGGCCATGCGGCATCAGAAACGCCACCGCCAACGCCCCGGCCGCCAGCAGCGCGCCAGCCCAGAACACCAAATAAAGCGCCGCGTTCACCGCGCCCGCCAGCGCCGCCAGTTCCGCCGGCGCCAGGGCGGCCCGCGCGGTATGGTCCATCAGGATCTGCACCGGGTCCCCCGCCAAGCTCGCCGGCAGCCACAGGTTCAACACCGCGCCCAGCATGGCGGTGCCGAGCGCCGAGCCGGCCATGCGGGCAAACACCGTCGATGCCGTGGCAATGCCGCGCAACCGCGGGATTGCGGCACTTTGCACCGAGACCATAAAGGTGGAACTGGACAGCCCAAGCCCGGCTCCCATCACCGCCGTGGCAGCATCAACCCCGAGGATGGAGCCGAAGCTGAGCACCAGCGGCAGCGCCACGGCGCCGATCAGCAACAACACCCCACCCAGCAGCGCGTTGAAGCGGTAGGACGTCCGCAGCATCAGCCGCCCGCCCAGGGTGCTGGCAATCGGCCAGGTGATCGTCATCACCGCCAACGCCGTGCCGCCGACCAGCACCGGCTGCCCCATCACCCCCTGCACGTAAACCGGCAGAAAGGCGGTGCATCCCATCATCGCCGCCCCAATGGCCCCGCTGCCAAGCGTGCCAGCCAGGATCGAGCGATTGCGCCACAGGCCAAGCGGCAGCATCGGCTCGGCCGCCACTTTTTCCTGCGCCACCAGCAGCACAAAGCCAACACCAGAAACCGCCAGCACCAGCAGAGTCCACCATCCCAGCGTGCGCGCCTGTAACAGCGCCAACATCAACAACCCAACCGCGACAACGATTAGCGCCGCACCGGCGAAATCAATGCTATGCGGCCGCTCCAGCTTCTGTTCCTTGAAAAACACCGACAAGGCCAGCACCGCCGCCGCGCCAATCGGCAGGTTGAGCCAGAAGATCACCGACCAGTTCAACCGCGTCACCACCAGCGCGCCGAGCAACGGCCCCAACACGGCGGCGATCCCCCACACGCTCGAGAGCCACCCTTGCAGCTTCGCCCGCTCTGCTGGCGCATAGATGTCGCCAATAATGGTCGATGAAATCGGCAGAATGGCCCCGGCCCCCAGCCCTTGCAAAGCGCGGAACCCGATCAATGCAACCATGGAAGTGGCAAAGCCGCACAGCGTGGAACCGACCAGGAACACCGCAATCCCAACAAACAGCACCCGCTTGCGGCCAAACAGATCCGCCAGCCGGCCGTAAATCGGGATGCTGACCGATTGCGCCAATAGATAGGCGCCAAACACCCAGCCAAACAGCGAAAACCCGCCGAGATCGGCAACAATGGTGGGAATAGCGGTGGAAACGATGGTCGCCTCAATCGCCGCCATGAACATCGCCAGCATGCAGGCGGCCAAAATCAACGGGCGGCGCTGGGCGCCTTCGGACATGGTGTTCAACGGCGCGCACTCCCCCTCGCCGCGTTCGCGGCGCGTGCGATTACATAGCGTTCCGTCGCGTTTCGGAAAGCCCCTCACCCGGCGCCGCCGTGCCATGCAGCCAGGCAATGAACTGCGCCACCTCCGGCCGCGGCGCGCCGCCCTGCGGGGTCACGACGTAAAACCCAGCCTCCGCCGGCACCACCACGTCGAACGGCCGAACCAGGCGCCCGGCGGCCAGATCGGCCTCCACATACGCCGTCCGCCCCAACGCCACGCCCAGCCCATCAATCGCCGCCGCCAGCGCCATCAGGCTCAGATCGAAGGTCAGGCCCGGCCCGGTCGCCAGCCGCGCCGGCAGCCCCAAAGCGGTCAGCCAATGCTGCCACTCGTCGGAATAGAGCGACATATGTAGCAGCGTATGCTGCGCCAGATCCTCCGGCCGGGTCAGCGGCTTCGGCCCCGCCAGCAAAGCCGGGCTGCACACCGGAAAAATATCCTCCGCCATCAGCCAGTCCGCCTGCAACCCCGGCCAGGCGCCCCGGCCATAGCGTATGCCAACATCCACCCCCTCCCCGGCCAGATCGATCAGCGCGGTGGTGGTGGTCAGGCGGATCTCGATCGCCGGGTGCTGCGCCTGAAATGCCGCCAGCTTCGGCAGCAACCACTTGGCCGCCAGCGACGCCGTGGTGCTCACCGTCACCACCGCATTGGCCTGCGCCCCGCGCAGTCGGGCGGTGGCCTGGCGCAGATCCTCAAACGCCGCGCGCACGGCCGGCAGATACGCCTCCGCCTCCCGCGTCAGCTCCACCGCGCGAATCCGGCGCAAAAACAGCTTCACCCCCAGCTGGTCCTCCAGCTTGCGGATCTGGTGGCTCACAGCCGTCTGCGTCACATGCAGCTCCTCCGCCGCACGGGTGAAGCTCAAATGGCGCGCCGCGGCTTCAAACGCCCGCAGCCCGGTCAGTCCGGGAAGAGGAAGGGTCATAGGGTCCGATATGGATGAGACATGCTCATGTGTAAGGGTGAGATTTTAGAATTTGTGCAATGCAGCAAAACGCCCAAATGATGCTGCGTCAAGCAAAGACCGCGTTTCGGGGCAGGAAAGACGTTCATCGGCTGAACCTTCAGATGGAGTGTCCTATGGCCCATATCGCCTCCCTGCCCGGCTTTCACCTGCCGAGCTTTTCCTTCACCCACCGTCTGGGCGAAACCCTGCGGACGTGGCAAATCCGGTCGCGGGAGCGTCAGGAAATGGCGCTGTTCTCGCTGTTCGACCTGAAGGATATTGGCATGACCGATGCCGAGCGTAGCTACCAACTCTCCAAGCCGATCTGGCGTGAATGAGCGCGACCCACGATAGCCTCACGGTCACCTGGCGCCGGCCCACCAACGACCTCGCGGCCGCCGCCAGCCTGACCGGCCTGGAATTCCTCCGCCGCATGTTGGCCGACCCGGATGCCGGGCCACCGATTGCCGCCCTGATCAACATGCGCGCGGTTGCGTTCGATCACGGCGTGGCGGTCTTTGAAGCCACGCCCGGCGAATGCCATTACAACCCCATCGGCAGCGTGCATGGCGGCTGGGCCTCCACCGTGCTGGACAGCGCGCTGGGCTGCGCGGTGCACAGCGCCCTTCCGGCAGGTTCGGCCTATACTACGCTGGAATTAAAAGTGAATCTTGTGCGCGCCATCACCGCCCGAACCGGCACCCTGCGGTGCGAGGGGCGGGCCATTCACGTCGGCGCCCGCACCGCCACCGCCGATGCCAGGCTGGTCGGCCCCGATGGCAAGCTCTACGCCCATGGCAGCACCACCTGCATGATCTTCCCTTTGCCAAAAGTTTGACCAACAATGCGGGCAGCAAGGGAGCGCCCGCATGTCCATCACCAAAATCCTGTCCGACTACAGCGCCAATCTGAAACTGTCGGACCTGCCGCCCGACGTGGTCACCCGCACCCGCTTCCTGCTGCTCGATCTGGTCGGCAACATCATCCGCGCCCGCTACGATGCCGAAAGCACCCCGGCGATGCTGGCCGCCGTGCGCGCCTTGGGCCTGGGGCAAGGCCAATCCGGCGTCTTCGGCGACCCGGCGCGCTACAGCCCGGTCGGCGCGGCGCTGCTGAACGGCGCGCTGGCGCATTCGCTGGATTTTGATGACACGCACGCCGCCGGCTCGCTGCATCCCGGCGCGCCGGTCATCCCCGCCGCCATCGCCGCCGCCGAAATGACCGGCGCCTCCGGGGCCGACCTGCTCGCCGCCATCGTCGCGGGGTATGAGGTCACGTGTCGCGTGGCGCTCGCTTTGCCCGGCGGCGCGCATTACCAGCGCGGCTTCCACCCCACCGCCACCTGCGGCGCCTTCGGCGCGGCCGCCGCCGCCGGCCGGGTGTTTGGCCTGGATGGGGACGCCATCGCCTCCGCCCTCGGCATCGCCCTCAGCCAATCCGCCGGCTCGCTGCAATTCCTCGCCAACGGCGCCTGGACCAAGCGGTTCCAGGTCGGCTGGGCCGCCGCCGCCGGGCTCACCGCCGCCACCCTGGCGCGAGAGGGCTTCAAGGGCGCGGCCGACGCGCTGGAAGGCAAAGCCGGCTTCTTGCGCGCCTATGCGCCAGACCCGGTGCCAGAGCGCGCCATCCAGGACCTCGGCCATGTGTTTGAGTTGATGCGCACGGCGGTCAAACCCTACCCGTCCTGCCGCTACGGCCATGCCGGGATCGACGCCATGCTGGCCTTGCGGGCGGAACACAAGCTGCAACCCGGCGAGGTCGAACGCATCGTCTACGGCACCTCCCGCTCCGGCATGATGCTGGTCGGCGAGCCGCCAGAAAAACGCGCCAACCCGCAAAACGTGGTCGATGGCCAGTTCAGCGGGCCGTTCGCGCTCTCCACCGCCCTGGTCACCGGCGCGATGGGCTGGGACAGCTACCGCGAACTGCAAAACCCGGCGATCCGCGCCTTGCTGCCGAAGGTGATCTGCGAGGACGATGCCGATGCCCAAGCGGTGTTCCCGGATAAAATGGCCGGCAAAGTCACCGTCACCGCGCGCGGCCAGACCTTCAGCAAGTTCATCACCGACCCGAAAGGGGAGCCGGAGAACTTCCTGACCGAGGCCGAACTGCGCGCCAAATTCGCCGGCCTGACCGATGCCGTGCTCACCGCCCCGCAAGCGGCGAAACTCGCCGATGTGGTGCTGGGGGTGCATCTCGCCGCCGACGTCTCAGCCCTGCTGCGCGCCGCGGTGCCGCTGGCGGAGGTAAAGCTCGCCGGGTGACCAACGCCGCGATTGAAGACTATGCCCTGATCGGCGATTGCCGCAGCGCCGCCCTGGTCAGCCGTGCCGGGGCGATCGACTGGCTGTGCTGGCCGCGCTTCGACAGCCCGTCCTGCTTCGCCGCCTTGCTGGGCACGGCAGACCACGGCCACTGGCTGCTCGCCCCCGCCGACCCCGATGCCCGCATCACCCGGCGCTACCTGCCCGAGACGCTGGTGCTGGAAACCGTGTTCACCTGCCGCGACGGCACGGTGGCGATGCTGGATTTCATGCCGGTGGGCGGCGCGCACGCCCATATCGTCCGTCTGGTGCAAGGCCGCCAGGGCCGGGTGGCGATGGCCATGCATCTGACGGTGCGGTTCGACTATGGCAGCGCCATCCCCTGGGTCACCCGCCTGCCAGATGGCTTGCAGGCGGTGGCCGGGCCAGACCGGGTGGTGCTGCGCACCCCGATTGCCACCCAAGGCGCCGGCTTCGCCACCATCGCCACCTTCCCCGTCTCGGCGGGGGAAACGGTGCCGTTCGTATTGTCCTATGGGCTGAGCTACGAAGCGCTGCCCCCGGCCATCGACGGCCCGGCCGCCCTGCCGGCCACCACCGGCTTCTGGGCCGGCTGGTCCGCCCGCACCCGCTACACCGGCCCGCACGCCGCCGCCGTGGCGCGCTCGTTGATCACGCTGAAGGCGCTAACCTACGCCCCCACCGGCGGCATGGTCGCCGCCCCCACCACCTCGCTGCCGGAAGCCGCCGGCGGCAGCCGCAACTGGGATTACCGCTATTGCTGGCTGCGCGACACGGCGATGACCCTGCAAGCCTTCATGCATACCGGCCACACGACCGAGGCGCAGGCCTGGAGCGACTGGCTCCACCGCGCCGCCGCCGGTCGGCCGGACGACCTGCGCATCATGTACGGCCTCGCCGGCGAACGCCGCCTGCCGGAGTGGGAGGCCGATACCCTGCCGGGCTACCAGGGCGCGCAGCCCGTGCGCATCGGCAACGGCGCCGCCGGGCAGTTGCAGTTGGATGTGTTCGGCGAGGTACTGGACGCGCTGCACCAGGCCCGGCGCGGCGGGCTGACGCCGGGGCGCGATAGCTGGAACCTGCAAACCGTGCTGATCCAGCGGCTCGAAGCCGTCTGGCGCCTGCCGGATGAGGGCATTTGGGAGGTGCGCGGCGGCCGGCGGCATTTCACCTTCTCCAAGCTGATGGCCTGGGTGGCGATGGATGCGGCGATCCGCAGTGCCGAGCAATTCGCCCTGCCCGCCCCGCTGCAACGCTGGCGCGCCGTCCGCGCCGAAATCCACGCCGATGTCTGCCAGCACGGCTTCGATGCCGGGCAGAACAGCTTCACCCAAAGCTATGGCGCCACCGACCTCGATGCCAGCCTGCTGCTGATGCCGCGCTTTCGCTTCCTGCCGATCGACGACCCGCGCATCACCGGCACCATCGCCGCCATTGAACGCGATCTGCTGCAAGATGGCCTGGTGCTACGCTACCGCGCCGCCGACGGGCTGCCCCCAGGGGAAGCCACCTTCCTGCCCTGTAGCTTCTGGCTCGCCGAAGCCTATGCCCGCCAAGGCCGCCACGCCGACGCCCAGGCCCTGTTCACCCGCCTGCTCGCCCTCCGCAACGATGTCGGCCTGCTGGCGGAGGAATACGACCCCCAAGCCTGCCGCCAGATGGGTAATTTCCCGCAAGCCCTCACCCACACGGCGCTGATCACCACCGCGCTGCAACTGGCGCAACCGCATCCGGGCGATTAGTCATTTTGTGGTAATAAATACGAACTAACGCAAACAAACTCGAATTTATCAGGATTTGTCATGTTTGCGAAACTCAATGTCGCGCAGAAGCTAGCGGTAACGGTTGCCCTATTCGCGGTTCCGGTGATGTTCGTCGTCTGGACCTTGATCGGTCAGCAACGCATCGCCATCGCCTTTGCCGATCAGGAAGTGGCGGGGGCGAATTACCTGACCGCACTCTCCACCAGCCAGGGCCTCGCGGCGCGCATGACGCTGAGCGCCGCCGAACCCGATCAGTTGGCGGACCAGCTGGCCGAGTTGGATCGCCGCTACGGTGCCTCGCTGGACACCGCCACTGTCGTGCGCGGCGCAATCGCCGCCTTGCGCAAGCCGGACGGCCTGGAGGACGGGCGGACCAAATTACGCGACATCATCACCCGCATCGGCGATCGGTCCAACCTGATTTTGGACAATGTGCTGGTAACCTATTACCTCACCGATGTCGGCCTTAACCGCTTGCCGGATGCGCTGGACCGCATCGCCGATCTCAGCCGGGAACAGGCGTTCAGCCCTAAGACCGGCGATGCCAAGGCGCATTTTCTGGTCGGGCTGGGCAGCCTGGTGGCGGCGATTGAAGGCGCCGATGCCTCCTTCACCTCTGCCGTGCAGGCGCCGGGCGGCGCTGCGGTGAAAGCAGCCTTGGGCCAGGAACAGCAAACCGTGCACGCGGCGTTGACCGGCTTCGTTGCGGAGTTGCGCGAAGGACCGGTCGACACCCGCAAGGTGCTGACCTTGCTGGGCGACGTCAGCCATTTCAGCCAGCACGCCGATGCCGTGCTGACCGATCTGCTCACCCAGCGTGTGGCCAATCTTTATTCCAGCCAGCGGATCACGCTCGGCATCACCGCCGGGATGTTCCTGCTCGCCATCGGCGCGGTGCTGCTGGCCGTACGGCGCAGCATTACCCAGCCTCTGTCGCAGTTGCAGGCGATCACGCTGGAACTGGCAGCCGGACGGCTCGATATCACCTTGCCACCGATCCGCTCGACCGATGAAATTGGCGCGGTGTTCGCCTCCCTCGCCGTGTTCCAGCGCCAGGGGCTGGAACGCCGGGCGATGGACGCGGCGGCGGCCGCAGAGCGGACGCGCAAGGAACAGGCCCAGGCGGTAATGGCGGAGCACACGCTGAACTTCAGCCAATCCATCGCCGGGGTCATGGGCACGCTCGGCCAGTCCGCGACGACGATGCGCACGGTGTCCAACGGTCTGATCGGCGCGGTCGCCGATACGCATCAGGCCGCGGAGCGCACCATGCTCGGTGCCGAACAAAGCTCGCAGGAACTGGCCGGGGTGGCCGCCGCCACCGAGGAGTTGACCGCCAGCATCGACGAAATTGCCCGTCAGGTGGTGCAAACCGCCCAAACCGCACAAAACGCTGTCGCCAAGGCAGATGCCGCAGGGGTCACGGTGCAAACCCTCAGTGATGCCGCAGGGCAGATCAGCGCGGTCGTCCAACTCATCGCCGACATCGCCGGCAAAACCAATTTACTGGCGCTGAACGCAACCATCGAAGCCGCGCGCGCCGGCGATGCCGGCAAGGGCTTCGCGGTGGTCGCGTCCGAGGTCAAGGCACTGGCGGCGCAAACCGCACGGGCAACCAGCGAAATCAGTGGCCAGGTCGCCGCGATCCAAGCCACCACCGTGAACGCCGCCAGCGCCGTGGGCGGGGTGCGCGATGCCATCGGCGCCCTGGGCACCATCACCACCGCGATCAGCGCGGCGGTGGAGGAGCAAGGTACAGCCACGCGAGAAATTGCCGCCAATGTAAACTTGGTGGCGCAACAGAACGCCGCCATCACCGAAGCAATGAAAAACGTCGGCACTGTTGCCGCCGGGGCCAGCGCCTCCAGCGAAACCGTGCGCAGCACGGCGGAGGCATTGGAGCAAATTTCCACCGCACTCAACGGCCAGGTGGATACCTTCCTGGCCAAGGTGCGGCGCGACGCTGCCTAACGCCCGGCCGCAGCGATTTTCTGCAAGGCGGAGACAATATCCTTTGCCGCTTTCAGCCGGGCGGAGTACGGCATGTCCCGCACGACAGCCAGCTTGTGGTCCGGGCGCAGTTTCACCGCCCCGGCCTGCTGGCCGAGCCATTTGATCAGCCCGCCGGGATTGCTGAACGCATTGCCGCGGAAGCTGAGCACCATGCCCTTCGGGCCACAATCCAGCTTCTCCACCCCCGCCGCCCGGCACAGCCGCTTGATCGCCACCACGGCAAGCAGGTTTTCCACCTCAACCGGAATTTTGCCGAACCGGTCCACCAACTCGGCGGCCAGCGCCTCCTGCTCGCCATCATTGCCCAAGGTGCCCACGCGGCGATACAGCCCCAGCCGCACCGGCAGATCCGGCACGTAGCTTTCGGGGATCAGCACCGGCAGGCCCACGGCAATCTGCGGCGTCCAGTCATGCCCGGCCTCGTGCCGCTCGCCTTTGGCGGTGCGCATTTCGCCCACCGCATCTTCCAGCATCTGCTGATACAGCTCGATGCCGACCTCGCGGATATGGCCGCTCTGCTCATCGCCCAGCAAATTGCCGGCGCCGCGAATATCCAGATCGTGGCTCGCCAGGGTGAAGCCCGCCCCCAGCGTATCCAGCGTCTGCATCACCGTCAGCCGCTTTTCGGCGGCCGCACTCAGCCGGTGCGACGGTGGCCAGGTCAGGTAGGCATAGCCGCGCAGCTTGCCGCGCCCCACCCGGCCGCGCAGCTGATACAGCTGGCCCAGGCCGAACATATCGGCGCGATGGATCAGCAGCGTGTTCACCGCCGGCATGTCCAACCCGCTTTCGACGATGTTGGTCGATAGCAGAATATCGTAACGCCCATCGCCGAACTCGGTCATCACCCGTTCCAGCTCGGTCGGCGCCAACTGGCCGTGCGCCTGCACAATCTTCGCGTCCGGCACGATATCGCGCAGCCGCGTCGCCATTTTGTCCATATCCTCGATGCGCGGCACCACGCAGAACACCTGCCCGCCACGGAACCGCTCGCGCTGCAACGCCTCGCGGATCACCACCGCATCGAACGGCATGATGAAGGTGCGCACCGCCAGCCGATCGACCGGCGGGGTGGCAA
This sequence comes from uncultured Rhodospirillales bacterium, assembly GCA_903893975.1. GTDB lineage: Bacteria > Pseudomonadota > Alphaproteobacteria > Acetobacterales > Acetobacteraceae > CAITOL01. The sequence goes on from CAITOL010000108.1 coordinate 11,652, forward strand.
TCAGGCTCATCTCCCGCAAGCCGGTCAACGCCAGCTGCAAGGTGCGCGGAATCGGCGTCGCCGTCAGCGTCAGCACATGCACATCGGCCTTCAGCGCCTTCAGCTTTTCCTTGTGGGACACGCCGAAATGCTGCTCCTCGTCCACGATCAGCAGGCCGAGGTCGCGGAAGGCGATGGTTTTGGCCAGCAGCGCATGGGTGCCGACGACGATGTTGATGCTGCCATCGGCCAGCCCGGCGCGCACGGCGGCGGCTTCCTTGGCCGTCACCATGCGCGACAGTTGCGCCACCGTCACGCCCAGCCCCTCAAACCGGCGCGAAAACACGCGGTAATGCTGGCGGGCGAGCAAGGTGGTCGGCACCACCACCGCCACCTGCGCACCGGACATCGCGGCCACAAAGGCGGCGCGCAGTGCCACCTCGGTCTTGCCAAAGCCGACATCGCCGCAAATCAGCCGGTCCATCGGCTTGCCGGAGGCGAGATCCTCGATCACATCGGCAATCGCCCGCGCCTGATCTTCGGTTTCGGCGAACGGGAAGCGGGCGCAGAATTCATCCCAACTGCCTTCTGCCGGCGTCAGCACCTCGGCCTCGCGCAGCGACCGTTCGGCGGCGATGCGGATCAACTCCCCGGCCATATCGCGGATGCGCGCCTTCATCCGCGCCTTACGCGCCTGCCACCCGGCGCCGCCGAGCTTATCCAGCCCCACCCCGCCGGTATCGCTGCCGAAGCGGGACAGCATCTCGATATTCTCGACCGGCAGGAACAATTTGTCGTTGCCGTCATATAGCAGCCGCAGGCAATCATGCGGCGCGCCGGACACGCTCAGCGTCACCAGCCCGTCATAGCGGCCAATGCCGTGGTCCTGATGCACCACCAGATCGCCCTCGGCGAGTTCGGTGGCTTCAGCAATGAACTGGTCCGCACGCTTGCGCCGCTTGGCCGGGCGGCTAATCCGCTCGCCCAGCAGGTCCTGTTCGGACACCACCGCGATATCATCGGCAACAAAGCCGCGCTCCAGCCCGAGCACCACCAGGGACGCGGTGCCGGCGGACACTTTGCGAATGGCCGGCAGGCCATCGGCAGGTGCGACGGTAAAGCCATGTTCTTGCAGCAGATTGGACAGCCGCTCGCGCGAGCCCGCGGTCCAGGCCGCCACCACCAGCCGCTTGCCCTCGCGCTGCCAGCGTTCGGCCTGCGCGGCCAACTGAGTGAACACGTTAATCCCCGGCCCGCCGGTCGCGGCGGCCAGAATCGGCCCGGGCCGGCCGCCCGCCTCCACCCCTTGCGCGCCATCCGGCTTGGCGAACGGGGAAAAGCTGAATTGCGGGCTGTCGCGCAGCATGTCGTCCCAGCCGGCGCGGTCCAGATATAGCAGGCCCGGCGGCAGCGGCCGATACGGCGCCTCGCCATCGCGCGACGGCATTTTGCGCGCGGCGACGTGGTCGGCGATCATCTCCAGCCGCGCCGCCAGCACTTCGTCGGCCTGATGGTCAAAGCTCACCGAGCAGGCCGGCAGGTAATCCAGCAGGGTTTCCATCGTCTCGTGTAACAACGGCACCCAATGCTCCATCCCCGGATGGCGGCGGCCGTCGGAAATACTCTCGTAAATCATGTCCGACGCCGCGCTCGGCCCGAACAATTCCCGCCAGGAACTGCGGAACCGGGCGATGGAGGCTTTGTCGAGAAACACTTCGGAAACCGGGCGCAGCATCACCCGGTCACGCTTTTTGCCGCTGCGCTGGCTCGCCGGGTCGAAGCTGCGAATGCTCTCAATCTCATCGCCGAACAGGTCGATGCGCACCGGCGACGGCAATCCGGCCGGGAAAATGTCGATAATGCCGCCGCGCATGGCGAACTCGCCGGCTTCCATCACCGTGCCGGCGCGGCCATAGCCATTGGCTTCCAGAAAGCGGGCGACCTCGTCGGATTTCAGAATGCCGCCGGTTTCCAGCGTCAGGCTGGCGCCGGTGAACACATGGCGCGGCGGCACTTTCTGCACCAGCGCGTTCACCGTGGTCAGCACGATGCGCGGGCCGGTGGCGGGGCTCAGCAGCCGGGTCAGGGTGGCGATGCGCTCGGCCACCAGTTCCGGATTGGGCGACACGCGGTCATACGGCAGGCAATCCCAGGCCGGGAAGCGCAGCACCTCCACCGTCGGCGCGAAAAAGGCCAGCGCCTCCGCCAGCCGCGCCATGCGCGCATCGTCGCGGGTCACATGCAGCAGCGGGCCGGGCTGGGCGCTGCGCGCCTGTTCCGCGCCACGCTGCGCCAACAGCACGGCATCCCAGCCTTCCGGCGCGCCATAAACCTGCACGCCGCTCATTTCCCGGCAGCCGCCACAATCCGCAGCAACAACGGCGTCGCCATATGGTCCGGCACCGACTGGCGGCCGGTCAGCCACTCGGCCAGATCCGAGTCGACCAGCTCCAGCACCTCCTCCAGCGCGTCGAGCTCGCTGTCATCCATCGTGTCCAGATGCTTGGCCACGTAGCCACCAAGCAGCAGGTCACACTCATAGCTGCCGCGATGGTTGGCCCGATAGAACAACCGGCGGCGACGAATGGCGGAGGGCGACAGGGGGGGATCTATGTCTGACATGGATGGATTGTCCTATACAGGCGGCCCATTGCAGTGTCAGCCCGTGGACCCCGACCCTTTTGCCCCGCTTTTCGCACCCCTGACCAGCCTGCGCGGCGTCGCCGAGACGCTTGCGCGGCTGATGGCGCGCGCCATTGGCGGCGACCGGGTGCTAGACCTGCTGTTCCATCTGCCGGAAAGCTATCTGGACCGGCGCGCCCGGCTGCCGCTGGCGGATTTGCGCCCGGGCATGCTGGCGACGGTCGCGGTGGAGGTGGTGCGGATCGAGGCGCCGAGCGGCCGGCGCCAGCCCACCAAAATCACCGTCACCGACGGCAGCGGCTTTGCCGAGCTGGTGTTCTTCAACCGCTTCCCCGCCGCCCGGCTCGGCATCGGCGCCCAGGTGCTGGTCAGCGGCAAAGTCACCGAACCACGCCAGATCGTCCACCCCGACCACATCGTCCCCGCCGACCGCCCGGCTTTGCTGCCGGCGGTGGAGCCGGTCTGGCCGCTCACCGCCGGGCTGTTCGCCTGGCATCTACGCCGCCCGATGGCCGAAGCCCTGGCGCGGCTGCCGGCCCTGCCGGAATGGCACGATGCGGCGTTGCTGGCGCGGGAACACTGGGCCGGCTTCGTCGAGTCGCTCACCGCGCTGCAAGCCCCCACCGAGCCGCCGGACGAACGGCCCCGCCGCCGCCTGGCCTATGATGAACTGCTCGCCGGCCAGGTGGCGCTGGCGATGGTGCGCCGGCGCAACCGCCTCCGCCCCGGCCGCGCGCTCCCCGGCACCGGGCACTTGCGCGCCGAAGCCCTGCGCCGCTTCGGCTACACGCTCACGCCGTCGCAGGTGGGCGCGCTGGCGGAAATCGACGCCGACCTCGCCGCCCCGCACCGCATGTTGCGGCTGCTGCAAGGCGATGTGGGCGCGGGCAAAACCGTGGTGGCACTGCTGGCCATGCTGCGCGCGGTCGAATCCGGCGCCCAGGCCGCCATGATGGCTCCCACCGAGTTGCTGGCGCGGCAGCATCTGCGCACCTTGCAGCGGCTCAGCCCGGTGCCGGTGGCATTGCTCACCGGCTCGGTCACCGGCAAAGCCCGTGCCGCACTGCTGGCCGGGCTGGCCGATGGCTCGCTGCCCCTCGTCGTCGGCACCCATGCCCTGTTTCAGGACAAGGTGGTCTGGCACGATCTCGGTCTGGCGGTGATCGACGAACAACACCGCTTCGGGGTGGAAGAACGGCTCAAGCTCGGCGGCAAAGGCGCGCAGGCGGACGTGCTGGTGATGACGGCAACCCCGATCCCGCGCACCGTGCTGCTGACGCAATGGGGGGAGATGGAAGTCTCCCGCCTCGCCGGCAAGCCCACCGGCCGGCTGCCGATCCGCACCACGCTGCACTCGCTTTCCACCCTGCCCGATGTGATCGACGGCATAGCCCGCAAGCTCGCCGACGGCGCGCGGGTCTACTGGGTCTGCCCGCTGGTGACCGAAAGCGAGTTGGTCGATCTGGCCGCCGCCGAAGCCCGCTACGCCAGCCTGCGCGACCGCTTTGGCGACAGCGTCGGCCTCGCGCACGGCCAGCAGGACAGCGCGGTGCGGGAGGCCGCCTTGGCAGATTTCGCCGCCGGGCGCATCCGCATCCTGGTCGCCACCACGGTGATCGAAGTGGGCGTAGACGTGCCGGAAGCCACCGTGATGGTGATCGAACACGCCGACCGCTTCGGCCTGGCGCAGTTGCACCAGCTACGCGGCCGGGTCGGGCGCGGACAGGATCAGAGCTTCTGCCTGCTGGTCTATGACGACGGCATTTTCGACACCGCCAAGCGCCGCCTGACCTTGCTGCGCGATACCGAGGACGGCTTCGTCATCGCCGACGAGGATTACCGCCTGCGCGGCGGCGGCGAATTGCTGGGCACGCGGCAAAGTGGCACGCCGGGCTGGAAGCTCGCGGACCCGGAACGCGACGATGGCCTGCTCCGCATGGCCGCACGCGACGCGGCGGTGCTGCTGGACCGCGACCCGAAGCTGCAAACCCCGCGCGGTGCGGCGGTGCGCCTGCTGCTCAAGCTTTTCCCGCGCAGCATCAGCTCGCGCAATCTGCGCTCGGGCTAGCCGGCCTCAGCTGCTCGGGTAGGTGCGCGGATACTGCACCTGGTCCGCCGGGCCCGGCGGCACCGGCGCGCCCCGCTTGCCGCAGGCCGCCAGCGCGAGGCTGACGGCGAGCAGCAGCACCGCCAGCCTCATGTCAGCGCCGCCAGCCAGCGCGCCGCCTGCGCCGCGACATTGGCCGGCGCGGTCCCGCCGTACGACCGGCGAGAGGCAACGGAGGCTTCCACCGTCAGCACATCGAAAATCGCCGCGGTAATCCCCGGCTCCTCCGCCTGCATCTCCGCCAGGGTCAACTCGTCCAGCCGCACCCCGCGCGCCTCCGCCTTGGCGACCAGCCGGCCGGTCACGTGATGCGCGGTGCGGAACGGCTGCTTCAGCACCCGCACCAGCCAATCCGCCAGATCGGTCGCGGTGGCGAAGCCGGATGACGCGAATTCGGCCATGCGGGCGGTGTTCGGCGTCATATCCATGACCATGCCGCCAATGGCCGCCAGCGACAGCGCCCAGGCATCGGCCGCATCGAAAGCCGGTTCCTTGTCCTCCTGCATATCCTTGGCATAAGCCAGCGGCAGGCCCTTCATTACCGTCAGCAGCCCGATCAGCGCCCCGTTCACCCGCCCGGTCTTGGCCCGCACCAATTCCGCCGCATCCGGATTGCGCTTTTGCGGCATGATCGAACTGCCGGTGGTAAACGCGTCCGACAGGCGGATGAAGCTGTACGGCGCGCTGCACCAGATCACGATCTCCTCCGCCAGCCGCGACAGATGCATCGCCGAAATCGCGGCCGCCGACAGGAATTCCAACGCGAAATCCCGGTCCGACACCGCATCCAGCGAATTGGCGGTCGGCCGGTCAAAGCCCAACGCCGCCGCCGTCATGTCGCGATCCAGCGGGAACGACGTCCCGGCCAACGCCGCCGAGCCCAACGGGCATTCATTCAGCCGCCGACGACAATCCGCCAGCCGCCCCCGGTCGCGCGCCAGCATTTCCACGTACGCCAGCATATGGTGGCCAAAGGTCACCGGCTGGGCGGTCTGCAAATGGGTGAAGCCGGGCATCGGCGCTGCGGCAAATTCCGCCGCACGCTGCGCCAGCGCCAGCATCACATCGGCCACCTGCGCGTCCAGCCCGTCGATCGCATCGCGCACCCAAAGCCGGAAATCGGTCGCCACCTGATCGTTGCGCGACCGGCCGGTATGCAGCCGCTTACCGGCCTCGCCGATGCGGTCGGTCAACCGCGCCTCGATGTTCATGTGGATGTCTTCAAGCTCGGTGGCGAAGTCGAACTTGCCGGCATCGATCTCGGCGGCAATGTCCGCCAGGCCGTTTTTAATCGCAATTTCGTCCTGCGGCGTCAGAATGCCCAGCTTGGCCAGCATGGCAGCATGGGCGAGGGAGCCGCGAATATCCTGCCGCCACATCTTGCGGTCGAAGCCGATGGAGGCATTTATCTCCATCATGATAATCGAAGGCCCGCCGGCAAAGCGTCCGCCCCATTGCGTGTTGGCGGGATCGTTACGCAAATCGGCCTGGGAATTTGAAGTCGCGGTCAACGGAGGCATCCTGTCATGAAGTCGTTTTCGCGCCGGGCCGCCCTGCTGGGCGCCGGCGCCGTTGCAGCCGGGACCGTAGCCGCGCTGAACTTTTGGCGCAAACCGGCCGCACCGGAAATCCACACCCAGGTGGCAGAAACCGGCGAGCGGATTCCGCTGCAACCCTTCAGCGTGATGCGCGCCACCGAGCCCGCCGCCGTGCCGGCCGCAGCGCGGCTGGTGGATGCCGATGGCGCGGCGCACGACCTGTCCGCCTTTGCCGGCAAGGGGCTGGTGATCAATATGTGGGCCACCTGGTGCACCCCGTGCGTGGCGGAAATGCCGGCCTTGCAGGTGCTGGCGCGCAAGGCCGCTGCCGCCGGCATTCTGGTGCTGCCGCTATCATCCGACCGCGGCGGGGCAGACGTGGTGCGCAAATTCTACGCCAGCCACGCCATCACTGGCCTGCCGCTCTGGCTCGACCCGAAAGGCGCTGCCGCCAGCGCCTGGGGCGCGCGCGGCCTGCCAACCACCTATATCATCGACCGCCAGGGCCGCGAGCGTGGCCGGCTGGAAGGCGCGATCGATTGGGCGGCCGACGACACGCTGCGCGCCATCACCGCCCTTGTCGGCTAAAGCGTTCCGGCGGCATGCTGCCGGCAACGATGACAGGGGACACGACCATGGCTGATGCAAACCATCTGATAGTAACCCTCGCCAGCGGCCAGGTGCGCGGCACCTTGGTCGATGGCATGCCGACCTGGTTCAGCATTCCCTATGGCGCCTCCACCGCCGGGGCCAACCGCTTCCGCCCGCCGCAGCCGGTGGCCGCCTGGGATGGGGTGCGCGATGCCACCACGGTCGCCAACCAGGCGCCGCAGGTGCGCGGCGCGTACCCGAACCGGCTGGAAGTGGCGGATTTCTTCGGCAAGCGTGATGCCTCACCGCAAAGCGAGGATTGCCTGACCGTCACCGTCGCCACGCCGAGCACCCAAGGCAAGCGGCCGGTGATGGTGTGGCTGCATGGCGGCGCGTTCTCCACCGGGTCCGGCAATGGCGACTATGTGCGCCCCACAAGGCTGGCACGGCGCGATGTGGTGGTGGTCAATGTGAACCACCGGCTGAACATCTTCGGCTTCCTCGACCTGTCCGCCATTGGCGGGCAGGACTTCGCCCAATCCGGCAATGCCGGGCTGCTGGATCTGGTGGCCGCCCTGCAATGGGTGCAGGCCAATATCGCGGCCTTCGGCGGCGATCCGTCCTGCGTCACCATTTTCGGCGAATCCGGCGGCGGCGCCAAGGTCAGCACCCTGCTCGCCATGCCGATGGCGCAAGGCCTGTTTCACCGCGCCATCATCCAAAGTGGCGCCGCCATCCGCCACCGCACCCCGGAACGCGCGGCGGCGGTCACCGCCTCCGCGCTGAAAACCCTGGGCACCCAGAACATCGCCACTTTGCAGGCGCTGCCGATGGCCGAATTGCTGGCCGCCATCGCCACCATCGAGGCCGAAGCCGGCCCGCCCGGGCATTTCTTCTTCGACCGCTACCCGTTCGGCCCGATGGTCGATGGCACCGTGCTACCCGCGCATCCGTTCGACCCGGTGGCACCGAGCCTCTCGGCCAATATTCCGGTGATGCTGGGCGACACCAAAGACGAAGCCTCCGGCTTTACCGTCGCGGACGACAAAATCTGGCATCGCACGCTCACGGACGCCGAACTGGAAAGCCGCGTCGAACGGCTGGCCGGGCCGCGCACCGCGGAGGTGATGGCGCTCTACCGCCAGGTGCTACCGAACGACAATCCCGCCGAGCGTTGGATTGCGATCATGACCGACGCGATGTACCGCAACCGCACGGTGGTCGCCAGCAACCGCCTGATGCAGCGGGCCGGGGCGCCGATCTATGTCTACAATTTCGCCTGGAATTCCCCGCGCGAAGGCGGCAAGCTGAAAGCCCCGCATGCGGTGGAAGTGCCGTTCTGCTTCGATGCGGTGGACCTGACCAATGTCGGCGCCGCGCCCGGCCAGACGCTCTCCGGCACGATGGCCGATGTTTGGGCAAGCTTCGCCCGCACCGGCAGCCCGCAACACCCGTCCATCCCGCATTGGTTCCCGTATCAGCGCGGCACGCGGGCGACGATGATCTTTGAAGATAAAGTCCGCATCACCCACGACCCCCACTATAGCCGCCGGCGCATCTGGTCGCAGATCACCACCGCCGAAGCCGAATAGGAACCGAACCATGACCGTCGATCTCAGCACTGTTGAAGCCGTCTTGCATGCCTATTTCGATGGCCTGCACGACGGCGATGCCGCCAAGTTGAAGGCGATTTTCCACGCCGATGCGCATCTGTTCAATGTCAGCAGCAAGGGCGCCATCGTCGTCACCTCCCGCGATGCCTTCGCCGATGGCGTCGCCAGCCGCCCGTCCGCCAAATCTCAGGGTTTGGCGCGGGAGGATTGGATTGAATCGCTCGAACGCTCCGGCCCCGAAACCGCCTGTGCCACCGTGCGCTGCCAGATCCCGCCGCGCTATTTCACCGACTACCTCACCCTCGCCAAAGGCCCGACCGGCTGGCAGATCGTCTCCAAAACCTACCACACCGACCTGCGGGCGGCCTGATCTGCGGCATGCACGCGGTTGATGTCGTCATTATCGGCGCCGGGGTGGCCGGGCTTGCGGCAGCGGACACGCTGCGCCGGCAAGGCCGCAGCTGCTGCGTGCTGGAAGCGGCCGGCTGGGTCGGCGGGCGCGCCCGCACCATCCAGGTTGCCGGCGCGCCGTTCGACCTCGGCGCCACCTGGCTGCACGACGCCGCGCGCAACCCGCTGGCCCACATCGCGCGCGCCGCAGGCGAAACCCTGCTCGATGCCGACAGCCTGCGCTCCCGCCGCCTGCTGATCGAAGGCCGCCCGGCCAACGCCGCCGAACAGGCCGCCTACTTCGCCGCCTCCGCCCAATTCGAAGCCCTGGCCACCGCACGGGCCGCGCGCGACGACGTGGCATTGGCCGAGGCCGTGGCGCCGATGCAGGACGACCCCTGGCTGGCGACGATTGAAACCTGGGAAGCCAGCCAGATCGCGGCGGCCGATTCGCGCGATTTTTCCGTGCGGGACTGGCGCGACAACAGCCTCGAAGGCAGCAATTTATGGCTGCCCAACGGCATCGGCGATTTTGTCAGCCGCGCTTTGGCCCCGGCGGCGGTGGATATCCGGCTGAACACCCCGGTCACCCGCATTGCCTGGGGGCGTGATGTGCAGGTGCAAACCCCGTCCGGCACCGTGGTGGCGCAATCCTGCATCGTCACCGTCTCCACCGGCGTGCTGGCCTCCGGCGCCATCATCTTCGACCCCCCCTTGCCCGCCGCGACCCAGGCCGCCATTGCCGGGCTGCCGATGGGCTTGCTGAGCAAGGTTGCGCTCACCGGAAATTGGCCGGACCGGCTGGGCCTGCCGGAAAGCTGCTCCATCCGCATGCAGGTGCCGGCGCGCTTCGCCCCGGCCATGTCGTTCCATTGCTGGCCGCTCGGCGCGCCCTATATCGCCGGCTTTGTCGGCGGGCCGACCGCCTGGGCGCTGAGTGCCGGCGGCCCGGCAATGGCGCAGGATTTCGTCCGCAACCGTTTCACCGCCATGCTCGGCGCCGACGCGGCCCGCGGGATCACAGATATCATCCTGTCCGACTGGGGTGCGGACCCGCTGCATCGCGGCGCCTACGCCTATGCCCGGCACGGCCATGCCGGCGCGCGCGCCACATTGGGCGCGCCGCTGAGCGATGGCCGACTGATTTTCGCCGGGGAAGCCACCCGCACCGACGGGCTGGCCGGAACCGTTGGCGGTGCCTGGCTGGCGGGACAGGACGCGGCTGCCGTCGCCGCATGAGCCGCGCCGCCCGCCTGCTAGATTTGCTGCAAGCCCTGCGGCACCACCGTCGCCCGGTCACGGCGGCAACGCTGGCCGCGGAACTGGCGGTCTCCAGCCGCACCGTCTACCGCGATATCGCCACCCTGCAGGCGCAGGGTGCGCAGATCGAGGGCGAGGCCGGTATCGGCTACGTGCTGCGCCCCGGCTTCCTGCTGCCGCCGTTGATGTTTTCCGATGATGAACTCGACGCGGTGCTACTCGGGCTCCGGCTGGTCGCCGACCGCGCCGATGCCGGCCTGGCCAGGGCGGCCGAGATGTCGGCCAGCAAGATCACCGCCGTGCTGCCGGAACAACGTCGCGACGCGCTCGAAACCACCGTGCTGATGGCCGGACCGGCGGCGGCGACGATCGATGTGATCGACACCGCGCCGCTGCGCCAGGCAATCCGGGCAGAATGCAAGGTCGCCCTGACCTATACCAACGCCGAGGGAGAAATGACCCGCCGACTGGTCTGGCCACTGGCCGTGGCCATGTTCAACCATGTTCGGGTACTGGTCGCCTGGTGCGCTTTACGGGGTGATTTCCGCAGCTTCCGCACCGACCGCATGCTGGCCATCGCGGTCACCAACGAACGCTATCCACGTCGCCGGGCTGTCCTGTTGCGCGAATGGCGGGCCCAACGTGATCAGGCGAAAGGCGACAACCCGTAGCCCAACGTCGCGCACTGCTGACAGAATCTGACACGGCCGTCCGGTAGAGCTGCAGTCCTGTTCAAGGAGTGTGGATATGCCCAAGACCTATCGCCACGAAGCCTTCATCCCGCTGCCGCCGGCCTGCGTGTTCGCGGTGCTGACCGACATCGCCCACTGGCCGGATTGGGATCTCGATCTGGTCGCCACCCGCTATGACGGCGAAACCCTGCGCGCCGGCAGCCGCTTCAGCATCACCCCTAAAGGCGCGGGGCCGGTCGCCATGCGCGTCGCGGCGCTCGAAGCCCCGACCTTGTTCGTCGACCAGGCCAGCCTGCCCTTGGCGTCCATTCACGGCGTGCACCGTCTGCTGCCGACCGAGGGAGGCACAAGGCTGATCCACGAGGTCACCACAACCGGCCTGCTGGCCTTCCTGTGGGACCGGATCGTCACGCGCAATATCGGCGCCGGGCTGGCCGAACAGGCCGCCCGGCTGCGGGATTATGCGGTGGGGATATCGTCCACATCGAAATCCGGCCCGCCATAGCCGGCTTCCAGCGGCAGGCGCAGCACCCGGCGGCCATCCACCTTCATCATCTGCGGGCACACCGTCACAATCTCCGACGCGGCGGCGCGGGCCATGGCGCTGGCCACGTCGTTGTCACGCCCCAGCTGCTGCAAATTCAGCCGTGTGGCGAACACCACGGTAAAGCGCTTGCTCTCGCCCCCCGCCAACGCCTCGCCGGGCGAAATCCAGATGGTTGAGACCGCTTCATGCCCGTCGCCCTGCGGCTTCTGGTCGGTCGGCATCGGCGCGAGGAAGAAATGCGTATCAAAGCGCTTCGGCCGGCCAACCGGGGTAATCCAGTGGGAAAACCGCACCATCAGATCGGTGGCCAGTTCAATCTCGCCGCATTGCGCCAGGTCCACGAAATCCGGCGCCCGGCCAAGTTTGGCGGCGAGGCGCTGCTCCAAAGCCTCCAACGCCTCCGCGCTCAGCAACTGCGCCTCCCCTTTTGGCCGGGCCAGCAACATGCGCGCCTCCTCCCAGGTCTCCCGCACCCCGGCCACGCGCAGGCCGAGCGATGCGGCGTCGAGATCGCTGGGGTGGCAGTTGGCCAGGGTTTCCGGCGCTATATCGGCGTCATCCACCCGCCCGCCCGGAAACACCAGCGCGCCGCTGGCGAATTCGGAGGCGACGTTGCGCTCCACCATCAGCACTTCCAGCCCGGTCGGGCCGTTTCGCAGCAACAAAATGGTCGCCGCCGGGCGCGCCGGAACGTCTTGCGTCATGGCCGCTTAATCCCCCACCGGCACGAAGATCGAGTGGCGGATCTGGCCATTGACCGACTGGGACAAATGCCCCTTGCCGGTCACGTCCTCGACCAAAATCACCTCCCCGGCGCCGATGATGCGGCTTTCGCCGTCGCTGGCGGTGATCTTCACCCCGGCATCGAGGTTGATGATGTATTGCCGGCGCGGCGCGGTGTGCCAGTCGAGGTCGTAGGTCGCCTTGGTCTGGCGGAAAATAATGCCGTTGGCCGGCAGCCGTGCCGACATCTGGCCGCCGGGGCCGCTGGTCTCCCAGGGGATGTCCAGATCGCGGAAATGCGAAATGCCGTTTTCGTCTTCGTAGAGATTATGGATTCGCATAATGGCCCCCTGCCCTGTTCGGCCGCAGTTTGCCGCCTGGCGGTGCGATGCGCAAACCACCACGGATGCGCGCGATCGCGGTGTCTGCTAGACCCTGCGCATGATCAAACGTTTCTTCGCCTATTACACCCCCTGGCGTGGGCTGTTCCTGCTGGATTTCGGCTGCGCCCTGCTCTCCGGCCTGCTGGAACTCGGCTTTCCGATGGCGGTGCGCGGCTTTGTCGACCATTTGCTGCCGACGCAAAGCTGGGGGCTGATCCTGGCCGCCTCCGCCGCACTACTGCTCGCCTATATCGCCAACACCGCGCTGAACGGCGTGGTGGTCTATTGGGGCCATATGCTCGGCATCAACATCGAAACCGAAATGCGCCGGCGCAGCTTCGACCATCTGCAAAAGCTGTCCTTCCGGTTTTACGACAACAACAAAACCGGCCACCTGGTCGCCCGCGTCACCAAAGATCTGGAGGAGATCGGCGAAGTTGCCCATCACGGGCCGGAAGATCTGTTCATCGCCATCATGACCTTCCTCGGCGCCTTTGCGTTGATGCTGGCGGTCAATCCCACGCTGGCGCTGATCACAGCCCTGATCGTGCCGGCAACCGTGTTTCTCGCCACGCGCTACGGCACCCGCATGACCTGGAATTTCCGCGCTCTGTTCAACCGCGTCGCACAGTTCAACGTGCGGGTGGAAGAAAATGTCGGCGGCATGCGGGTGGTGCAGGCCTTCGCCAACGAAGACCACGAGCGCGCCCGCTTCGCCGAGGACAATGCGCGCTACCGCAGCACCAAGCTGCAAGCCTATCGGCTGATGGCGGCCTCATCGTCGCTCAACTATCTCTCCATGCGGCTGACGCAACTGGTCGTGATGCTGGCCGGCAGCTACCTGGTGCTGCACGGCAGGCTATCGAATGGCGATTTCGTCGGCTTCCTGCTGCTGGTCGGCGTGTTCTTCCGCCCGGTGGAAAAGATCAACAACGTGCTGGAAACCTACCCCAAGGGTATCGCCGGCTTCCGCCGCTATACCGAGTTGCTGGACACCGCACCGGATATCGTCGATCGGCCGCAGGCCCGCGCCGTGGCTGGCCTGCGCGGCGATATCAGCTACGAGGCGGTCAGCTTTGGCTACACCGCCGACCGCCCGGTGCTGAAAGCCATCGATCTGCACATTCAGGCCGGGGAGACGATCGCCTTCGTCGGCCCGTCCGGCGCCGGCAAAACCACCATCTGCTCGCTGCTGCCGCGCTTTTACGAGGTCACCGCCGGCCGCATCCGCATCGACGGCATCGACATCGCCGACATGACCCTCGCCTCCCTGCGCAGCCAGATCGGCATCGTGCAGCAGGACGTGTTTCTGTTCGGCGGCACGTTGCGGGAAAACATCGCCTATGGCCGGCTGGATGCGGCGGAGGCGGATATTCTGCAAGCCGCGCATCGCGCCCGGCTCGATGAACTGATCCGCACCCTGCCGGACGGGCTGGATACGATGGTGGGCGAGCGCGGGGTGAAACTCTCCGGCGGGCAAAAGCAGCGGCTGGCGATTGCGCGGATGTTCCTGAAAAACCCGCCGATCCTGATTCTGGATGAAGCAACTTCAGCGCTGGACACCGAAACCGAGCAGGCCATCCAACGCTCGCTGGCCGAACTCGCCCAAGGCCGCACCACACTGGTCATCGCGCATCGCCTGGCGACGATCCAGACCGCGGACCGGATTGTGGTGGTGACCGAAGACGGCATCGCCGAGCAAGGCGACCACCGCACCCTGCTCGCCGCAGGCGGGCTCTACCGCCGGCTGCACGACGCGCAATTCGCCGCGACGATGGGTATCGTCGCTTAACCTAGCCTAAGTTCGCTCGTCGCCGCCGACGCCGAGTTGCTTCAGCTTGCGGTGCAGCGCGCTGCGCTCCATGCCGACGAATTGCGCCGTGCGGCTGATATTGCCGCCGAAGCGCAGCAGCTGGGCCTGCAGATATTGGGTTTCGAACAGGTCCCGCGCCTCGCGCAGCGGCAGGCCCATAATGTCCTCCGACGGGTCGGCGTTGAACAGCGCCGGGGCGGCAGCGCCGATTTCCGGCGGCAGCATGTCGGCGCGGATCAGATCCGTCGCCCCGCCCGGCGCCATAATCTGCAACCAATCCATAAGGTTGCGCAGTTGCCGCACATTGCCCGGCCAGTCATAGGCTTGCAGCGCGGTCAACGCGTCGGTGGATAATTCCCGCCCGGGCGTGCCGGAATGCTCCGCCGCCCGGGTCAGGAACAGCCGGGCCAGGTCCGGCACATCCTCCCGCCGCTCCCGCAAGGCCGGCAGGCGCAGCGGCACCACGGCGAGGCGATAGAACAAATCCTCGCGAAACCGCCCGGCGGCGATTTCGGCTGCCAGATCGCGGTTGGTGGTGGACAGCACCCGCACATCCACCCGCACCCGCGCCGTGCCGCCCAGCCGCTCGAACGAGCTTTCCTGCAAGGCGCGCACGATTTTGCCCTGGGTTTCCAGCGGCATGTCGGAGATTTCGTCCAGCAGCAAGGTGCCGTTATGCGCCCGTTCCAGCACCCCGGCGCGGCGCGGCGCCTCCCCGGTGGCTTCGATGCCGAACAACTCCTCCTCAAAGCGCGCCGGGTTCAGCGTGGCGCAGTTCAGCACCACAAACGGCCCATCCGCGCGGCGGGACTGGGCGTGGATCATGCGGGCAATGACCTCCTTGCCGCTGCCCGCCGGCCCGGTGATCAGCACGCGCGACCCGGTGGGCGCGACCTTTTCCACCGCGGCGCGCAAGCCCATAATCGGCGGGCTGTCGCCGGTCAGTTCGGTTTCCGGCCCGGCGCGCAGCCGCAACTCGGCATTTTCCCGCGCCAGCGCCGCCGCTTCCAGCGCGCGTTTAACCACCAGCAACATGCGGTCCGAATTGAACGGCTTTTCCAGGAATTCATAAGCGCCGTGCTGGATCGCCGTCACCGCCATTTCAATCGTGCCGTGGCCGGACATCATCACCACCGGCATATCCGGCGCATCCGCCCGCAAGGCGGCGAGAATGCCAAGCCCATCCAGCTTCGAGCCTTGCAGCCACACATCCAGGATCACCAACGCCGGGCGGCGGGCGCGGAACGCCGCCAAAGCCGCATCCGAATCCCCAGCCTGACGGGTTTGGTAGCCTTCGTCTTCCAGAATGCCGTCCACCAGCATGCGGATGTCCGGTTCGTCATCGACGATCAGGATTTCATGCGCCATCACGCTGCTCCAAAACACCGGATACGCCCGGCTCCCCGCGTGGTTTCAGCGGCCAGCACAAGCTTGCCACAGCCCCGGTGCCCGGCCAATCCGCCGTACCCAACCGGTCTTCAAGCCGTACGAAGCCGCCATGGTCTTCCATGATTTTCTTGACGATCGCCAGCCCCAACCCGGTGCCTTTGGGCTTATGGGTCACATAGGGCTCGGTCAGCCGGTCACGATCTTCCGTCGGCAGGCCGCAGCCGCTATCGGCAACGCTGATCGTCACCCAGCCATCGGCCTCCGTCACCGCCACCGCGATGCGCGCCGGGCCGCCGCCCATCGCCACCGCATCGGCGGCGTTTTGCAGCAGATTGGTCATCGCCTGCCCGATCAACCGGCGGTCGCACGGCGCCAGCGGCCCCCGATCCGGCAACGCGGTGGCCCAGGTAATCTCGGGATGCCCGGTTTGTTGCAGCACCAGCGCCTCCCGCACAATCCGCCCCACATCATCCGGCCGGATCACCGGCTGCGGCATCCGGGCGAAGGCAGAGAACTCGTCCACCATGCGGCCGATATCGCCAACATGGCGCACGATGGTATCGGCGCACTGAATGAACGTGTCCGGGTCGGAGGTAATTTCCCGCGCGAAACGCCGCTTCAGCCGCTCGGCCGAGAGCTGGATCGGGGTGAGCGGGTTTTTGATCTCATGCGCGATGCGCCGCGCCACATCAGCCCAGGCCGCTTTGCGCTGGGCGGACTGCAACTCGGTGATATCGTCGAAGGTAGCGACGAAGTGGAACGGTGCCAGTTCGTGATCGCTCTCGTCGTCGCGCATACTCCGGTCAGCGCCGATGCGCAGCAGCAGCACCCGCCGTCGGCCGGGCGGGCCGATCGACACTTCCGCCGTGTGCGCCTTGGCCGGTGCGGCCTGGGCGGCGGCCAGCAGATCGGCGAATTCCGGCACCACCTCGGCCAGCTTGTTGCCGATGGCGGCCATCAGGTCGATTTCCAGCAACTCGCTGGCAATGCGGTTGGGCAGTTCGATCCGGCCATTCTGGTCCAGCCCGATCACCCCAGCCGACACGCCCGACAGTACCGCTTCGGTAAAGCGGCGGCGGGTGTCGATCTGGCCATAGGCTTCCATCAACTCCCCGCGCTGGGCGGACAACTGCCCGGTCATGCGGTTGAAAGCGCGGCCGAGCCAGGCGATTTCGTCGCCGCTGTCGCGTTCCGGCACCCGCACTGTCAGATCCCCCGCGCGCACCCGCTCCACCGCCACAATCAGCCGGCCCACCGGGCGGGCCAGTTGATTGGCCAGCAGCAGGCCGGTCAGCACGGCGGCCGCCAGCACCACCAGGGCAATCAGGGTGAAGATCAGCGCGAAGGTGACTTGCAGCCCGGTGCTGTTCTGGTCCTGGCGCTGATATTCATCGACCATCGCCTTGGTGTTGGTGATGTAGTCCAGAATGCGCGTATCCACCGGGCGGCCGATCATCAGCATGAAGCTGGGCACATCGGGCAGCTTCACCACCGCCAACACCAGGCTGCCATCGGCGTTGCTGAACACCGGCACCTCGCCGGCCAGCGCGCGGGTGGTGATATCGTCCGGCGGCGCGGCACCCTGGCCGTTGATGGCGGGGTAATAGGCCATCACCCGATGGGTGACCGGCTCGTAAATCAACGCCTCCGTCAGGCCGCGCAGCACGGTCTGCTCGGCCAGCACATCGGCGAATTGCCCGGGGTTGGAGGCGAACTGCCAGCGCAGCCGGGCGACGTCATTGCCCATTTCGATCGCGTCGGAGCGGATTTTGTCCCGATGTTCATCGGCATAGCCGCGCGAGGCCTGCAAGGCCATGCTGAGCGCGTGGCGCACGTCGTCGTTGAACCAGTTCTGGATCACCATGTTGAAGAACACGCTGGCAAAAATCGCCACCACAATGGTCGGCGCCACCGCCACCCCGCCGAACAGCAGCACCAGGCGCACATGTAGCCTTGCGCCCGCCACCCCGCGCCGTCGCTCCACCCATACCCGGGTCAACCGCGCCGCCATCAGCGCCAGCAGCGGCAGCAGCACCACGACGGTTGCAATCACCAGCCCGACAAAGGTCGCCGAGGACGGCACCCCGCCATTGAGCAGGGCAAACGCGGTGGAGCCGAGCGCCAGCGCCAGCGCCGCCAGCACCAGGGTCACGGTATTGCCCAGCAGCACATCGGTCAGCCGCCGGCGCCAGCCGGATTGGGCGCGGGCCAGGCGGTCCTGTTTGCGCTGGTGGGCGGTCACTGGCCGCGAGGACGCCGCATCAGCCAATGCCGCGCACCACCGGAATTTCCAGATCGCGGATTTTCTTGCGCAGCGTGTTGCGGTTCAGGCCAAGCATGGCCGCCGCCTTGATCTGATTGCCGCGGGTGGCGGCGAGCGTCATCTGGATCAACGGCCGTTCAACCTCGGCCAGCACCCGGTCGTAGATGTCAGATGCGGTAAAGCCGTCCTGATGCGCGGCGAGGAACTGGGTGATGTGGCGTTCCACCGCCCGGCTGAGCGGCTCCGGCCCGCTGAGCGGCGGGCTGCCGGGTTGGCCGGGTACGGCCTGCGGCTCGTCATGCAAGGTTTCCAGCAACTCGGCATTGACCACGGCGCCGGAAATCACCTCATCCGGGCACAAAGCGGTCAGCCGGTGCATCAGATTTTCCAACTCGCGCACATTGCCCGGCCAGCGATAGCCCGACAGCGCGTCGATAGCGCTCTGGTCCAGCGACTTCGCCGGCCCGCCATCGATCCGGGCGCGGTCGAGGAAGTGGCGGGCCAGATCGGGAATATCGGCCACCCGCTCGCGCAATGGCGGCAGGCGGATCGGCACCACATTCAGCCGATAATACAAATCCTCGCGGAACAGTCCCTGGCGGATGGCCGCGCGCAAATCGCGATGGGTGGCCGCGATAATGCGCACATTGGCGCGGATGGATTGCCGGCCACCCACGGTGGTGAACTCGCCTTCCTGCAACACCCGTAACAGCCGGGTCTGCGCTTCGGGCGGCATGTCGCCGATTTCGTCGAGGAACAACGTGCCGCCGGCGGCCTGCTCAAACCGGCCAGGGGTGCGGTTGGTGGCGCCAGTGAAGGCGCCGCGTTCGTGGCCGAACAACTCGGCTTCGATCAACTCGCGCGGGATGGCGGCCATGTTGATGGCCACGAAAGGCCCGGCGCGGCGGCGGCCGAAATCATGCAGCGCCCGGGCCACCAGTTCCTTGCCGGTGCCGCTCTCGCCGTTGACCATCACCGTCAGGTCCGCCGTCGTCAGTCGGGCGATGGTGCGGTAGATCTCCTGCATTGCCGGGGACCGGCCGATCAGCGGCATGCGCTCATCGCCGTCGCGGTTCGGCTCAGCCGTAACGGCGGTTGGCGCCGCCGCCAGCGCCCGGTCCACAACCGCCAACAAATCCTTTAAGTCGAATGGCTTGGGCAGGTATTCAAACGCCCCGCGCTGCGCCGCCTTCACCGCCGTCATCAACGTGGATTGCGCGCTCATCACAATCACCCGCAGGTCCGGGCGGATGCGCTTGATGCGCGGCACCAGGTCGAGGCCATTTTCATCGGGCATCACCACATCGGTGATCACCAGATCGCCCTCGCCTTCCTCCACCCAGCGCCAGAGCGTGGCGGCCGTGCCGGTGCTGCGCACCTGATAGCCGGACCGGCCGAGCGCCTGGGTGAGTACGGTGCGAATGGAACGGTCGTCGTCAGCGATCAGCACGGTCGGCGGATTCATGGCGTATGACGCTCTTGAGTTCGTTGTTCTTGTTTCATTATCGGGCGGTGTTAGCTCTGCGAGGCCGGATCATCGGCGTGCATCGGCAGATGCAGGCGGAACTCGGTCCGGCCGGGCCGGCTATCAACTTCGATCAACCCACCATGATCGGCGACGATCTTCGCCACCAGCGCCAGACCAAGGCCACTGCCGGAGGGTTTGGAGGTGACAAAAGCGTCGAACAAATTGGGGCGGATGTCCTCGGAAATACCGGGCCCATTATCGCGCACGGAAACCACCAGCGGTAGGTCCACGCGGGTGTTTGAACCTGGTATGGCCAGGCGGACCCCGTGCTGGTAGGCGGTAGTCAGCACAATTTCCCCGCTACCGTTCACCGTGTCGCTCACCGCTTCGGCGGCGTTTTTCACCAGGTTGAGCAGCACCTGCACCAGTTGGTCGCGGTTGCCGAGCACCGGTGGCAGACTTGGGTCGTAAACTTCTGATATACGTATATTTTCCGCGAAGCCGCTTTGGGCGATGCGGCGCACATGTTCCAGCACCCGATGGATGTTGACCGCGCCGAAAATCACCGGTTTCTCGCCGAACACCTCCATCCGGTCCACCAGATCGCGAATGCGGTCGGCTTCGTCGCGGATCAGCACCGTCAGTTCGCGGTCGGCCTCGTCCACGCTCGCTTCCAGCAATTGCGCCGCACCGCGAATGCCGGAAAGTGGGTTCTTCACCTCATGCGCCAGGATCGCGGCCATGCCGGACACGCTGCGCGCGGCACTGCGAAAGCCCATCTGCCGGTCCAGCGACCGGGCGGCGGAGGCATCATGCAACACCAGCACCACCGCCCCGGTCTCTTCCGGAACGGGTGAGCAATGCACGGTAATGCCTTGTTTTTTAATCCGCGGGCTTTCCAGCCGCATGTCGTAATCGGCGAAAGACGCGCCGACGCTGCGGACCTGATCGATCAGCATGAAAATCGGGTTATCCGGCGGCAGCAAATCCACCAGCGCCAGTTGCGCCAGCCCGGCGGAGGAAATGCCAAAGAACTGCTCGGCATCGGGGTTGGCGAAGCGGAAGCGATTGTCGCTGTCCAGCATCACCACCGGCACCGGCAACGCGGCCAGCACGGCGGCGCTGTCGATCGGCTTGGCGGCAGACCGACCGGAGACCACCCGCAGCGCCCGCTTGGCGAGGCTGGTCACGCCGCCTCCGCCAGCGCATCGTCGCGCCGGATGGTGCGGACGAAGCCGCGTTCGATCAACGGGTTATAGAACCGGTTGATCAACTCCAGCACCTCCGCCACATCGCCCATGCGGGTGATGGTGGCGCGGAATTCGGCCGAACCCGGCAGCCCGCGCGAATACCAGGCCAGATGCTTGCGCGCCATGCGCAGCCCGGGCTCTACGCCAAAATGCGTGAGCATGAGGTCGTAATGCCGCAGCAACACGGCTTTTTGCGTGCCCAAACACGGCTCCTCCGGCTGCTCGCCAGTTTGCAAATACTGGCCAACATGGGCCGGGAACCACGGGCGGCCATAGCAGCCGCGCCCGATCATCACCCCATCGGCGCCCGAGCGGATCAGCGCCTCCCGCGCATCGGCGCAGGTGATGATGTCGCCATTGGCGATCACGGGAATGCGCACCGCATCCTTCACCGAGGCGATAAAGTCCCAGTTGGCGATGCCGGTGTAGAATTGCTGGCGGGTGCGGCCGTGCACGGTGACCATGCGAATGCCGATATCCTCGGCGATGCGCGCCAAGGTAGGGGCGTTCAGCGTGCTATGGTCCCAGCCCATGCGCATTTTCAGCGTCACCGGCACACTCACCGCTTTCACGGTGGCTTCAAGAATGCGGGCGGCGGCGATTTCATCGCGCATCAGCGCGCTGCCGGCGGACTGGCCCACCGCGACCTTCTTCACCGGGCAGCCGAAATTGATATCGACGATATCGGCCCCCCGACCCACCGCGATGCGCGCGGCCTCCGCCATCGCCGCCGGGTCGCAGCCGGCAAGCTGGATCGAGGACGGGCGGCCATCCAGCGTCGCCATGCGCATCGTGGCGGCGTTCTCCCGCACCATGGCCCAGGAGGCGATCATTTCCGAGACCACCAGCCCGGCGCCGAGCTCACGCGCCAGGCGGCGGAACGGTAGATCGGTCACGCCGGACATCGGCGCCAGGATCACCGGGGTTTGGATGGTCACCCCGCCCAGGTCGATCGGCTGCAAGGCCGGGATCGGCAGGGTGGCGGGCGATTGCTGCGATTGGGGCAATATCGGTGTCGGACTGCTCATGATTTGGGCAAACTACGGGATGCGTCAGCGTCGTGCAATGCGGGATTGCGCGGGTACGCGCGCGGGCTTGACCTGCGGCGCGGTGGGCGGCATGGCTGGCGGCGCATGACCCATTCCCCCCGCATCGCCGCCTTGCTGGTGGCCGGTGGCAGCGGCAGCCGCTTCGGCGCCGCGCAGCCGAAGCAGTATCTGTCCCTGGCCGGCCGGCCGGTGATTGCCCACGCCGCCGCGGCCCTGGCGGCCGAGGTCACCTGGGTGCAACCGGTGGGCGATGTGGCCGCCATCACCGCCGCCTTGGCCGGGCTGGACCATCTGCCGCCGGTCGCCGGTGGGGCCACGCGGCAGGACAGCGTGCGCAACGGGCTGGAGGCGCTGGCCGCCTACGCGCCGGATATCGTGCTGGTGCACGACGCGGCGCGGCCCTTCGTCCCGCCCGGCACCGTGGCCGCCCTGGTCGCCGCCCTCGCCCACCATGCCGGCGCGATCCCCGCCGTGCCGGTGGCCGATACGCTCAAGCGTGGCGCGGACGGAATGATTGCCGGCACCGTCCCGCGCGACGGGCTGTTCCGGGCGCAAACCCCGCAAGCCTTCCTCTACCCCTTGCTGCGCGACCTGCACCGCCAGGCGGCGGCGGGGGCGACGGATGATGCCTCGATCCTGGAAGCCGCCGGCCATGGCGTGGCGCTGGTGGCGGGGCATGAGGATAATATCAAGCTGACCTATGCGGAGGACCTGGTGCGCCTGCAACGGATTATGAGCGCCGGGCTGATCCCGCGCGTCGGCACCGGCTACGATGTGCATGTGCTGGTGCCAGAGCGCAAACTGATGCTCTGCGGCATCGAAGTGCCGCACACCCACGGCCTGTCCGGCCATTCGGATGCCGATGTGGGCATCCACGCGCTATGCGACGCGATTTACGGCGCATTGGCGGAAGGCGATATCGGCCGGCATTTCCCGCCGTCCGACAACGCCTATAAGGACGCCGACAGCGCCCGCTTTCTGCGCCACGCCGCCGAACGGATCGCCGCGCGCGGCGGCGTGCTGGCCAATGTGGATGTCACGCTGATCTGCGAGCAGCCGAAAATCACCCCGCACGCCCCGGCAATGATCGCGCGGGTGGCGGACCTGCTGGGGGTGGACATCGGCAAGGTCAGCATCAAGGCCACCACCTCGGAACGGCTCGGCTTTACCGGGCGCAAGGAAGGCATCGCCTGTCAGGCGGTGGCAACCGTGCTGTTGCCGTGCTGATTGCCTTTGGTGGCTTGCCCGGCAGCGGCAAATCCACCGTCGCGGCTCAATTGGCCGCAGATCTCGGCGCAACCTATCTGCGCATCGACATCATCGAGCAGGCGTTGCGCGATGGCGGCATGGCCGAGGTCGGGCCGGCCGGCTACATGGTCGCCTACGGCCTGGCGGAGAGCAATTTGCGGCTCGGCCGCGTGGTCGTGGTCGACAGCGTCAACCCGCTGCCCATCACCCGCGCCGCCTATGTCGCCGCGGCGGCCCGGGCCGGGCGGGCGGTGTTGCAGGTTGAATGTGTCTGCACCGACGCCGCCCAGCATCGCCGGCGGGTGGAAACGCGCGCGAGCGATATCCCCGGCCTGGTGCTGCCCGATTGGGCGGCGGTGGTCGCCCGGCAGTACGCGCCCTGGCCCGAGGCCGATCTGACACTCGACACCGCCCGGCTGAGCCCGGCCGAGGCGGTGGCGCAGATCCTGGCGTCTATGCCACCGGGCGCACGTTCCACGGATACGGGCACGGCCCCGGCAGAATGCCGGTGATGCGCCGGTTATAGACGGTGCGGATGAAAAACTGGCCGAGCGGCACGGTGGCGACATCGCGCAAGGCCAGGGCGTTCAGCGCCACCGCCGCCTTGGTCTGCCCGGCGGTATCCGGTGCGGCCAGCCAGTCCTGCACCAGCGCCTCGGCCGCCGGGCTTTCCCACCAGCCGAACCAGCCCGCCGCGCCGCGCCCGCGCACCACATCGGCCACGGCCGGGTTGACCCAACCGGCCGCCGAACCGGTGGTGTGGAAAATGCTCCAGCCGCCTTTGTCCGTTGCCTCGCGTGAGGCGCGGCGCTGGATCACGGTGCCCCAATCGGTTTCCTGCAAATCCACGTTCATGCCGATTTCCCGCAACGTCGCGGCGGTCACCTGGCCGAGCGGGCCGATCTGCGGGAAATCGGTCGGGTTGATGATCACCACTTTCTGCCCGGCATAGCCAGCCTCCGCCAGCATGGCGCGCGCGGCCTTCACGTCGCCGCGCATCAGTTGCTGGCCGGCCGCTTCATCGGCATAGGGCGTGCCGCAGGCGAACAGTGACTTGCACACCCGCCACAACGACGGATCATCGCCATTGGCGGCGCGCATGTAGTCTTCCTGGTTGACCGCCGCGAGCACCGCGCGGCGGATGCGCACATCGTTGAACGGGGCTTGCAGGCAGTTCAACCGCATCACGCTGGTCCGGCCGGACGGGTCGGAAATCTGGCTGGTCAGCGCCGGGTTTTTCGCCAGCACCGGCAGCAGGTCGTTCAGTGGCCGTTCCCACCAATCCGCCTCGCCGCGCTGCATCGCCGCCGCCGCGGTGGCGGCATCGGGGATAACATTCCATTCCACCCGCGGAAAATGCGCCACCTTGCCGCCGCTGGCCCAGGCCGGCGCCTCGCTGCGCGGCACATAGGCATCGTTGCGGGCATAGGCAACGCGGGCGCCGGCGACGAACTCATCGGCCAGGAACCGATATGGGCCGGAGCCCACCACCTCGGTGATCGACTTCATCGCATCCGTGCGGGCGATGCGCTCGGGCATAATATACGGCACCAGCGCATCCGGCTTGGCCAGCGCATCCAGCAGCAGCGGGAATGGCCGGGTCAGGCGGATTTCCAGCACCTTGTCGTCGCTGGTCACCCATTGCTCGACGATCTGGCTCAGCAATTGGCCCATCGGGTCGCGCCGCGCCCAGCGTTGGATGCTGACCGCGCAGTCGATGCTGCGCACCGGGCTGGTGTCGTGAAAGCGCAACCCGTCGCGCAGATGGATGCGCCACACCCGGCCATCGGCGGAAACCTCGTGCCCGGCGGCCATTTGTGGCGTGGGGCGCATGTCGCCACCGCAGGCATAGAGCGTATCGTAGACGTAATAGCCGTGATTGTTGGTGACCGTCGCCGTGGTCCAGATCGGGTCCAGCGAGGTCAGATTGGCCTGCGGGATAAACCGCAGCGTCGCCGCCTTGGCCGGCTGGGCAATCGCCGGGGCGGCCAGGGTGGCGAAAGCGGCGGTTTTCAGCAGCGTGCGGCGATGCATGACGGGCTCCTGCGCGGGCGATGCAATAAGGCTACACCCGCTATCGGCGCGCCGCCTAGGCCCGGCCCGCCTCGGCAAGCCGCTGATAAAAGAGCAGGTCGAGTTCCGGCGCCGTGCCGACCAACCCGGTCAGCAGCGCATGGGCCTGGCCGCGATGATGCGTCTGATGGTTGAACAGATGTGCCAGCGCCGCGCCGAGCGCCTGGGTGACTGGCTCCGGCGCCGAAACGCGGGTGTAGCTGATCATGCCCGCCAGGGCGGCCGCGTCCAACGTGTCGATATAGGCGGTCAGCCGCGCATCCTCCGCCACGCGGGCGGCCTGCAGGCCGGCAAAATCCTCGAACAGGATCGCATCCAGCCGGTCCGGCACCGTCCCGCTGGCGGCGTTACCAGTCAGGCGCTGCACCCAGATGCGGTCGGTGGTGAGCAGATGGTTCAGCGTGCCATGCACCGATTTGAAGAACGCGCCCCGGTCGGCGCGATACTGCGCATCCGACAACGCACCGGCGGCGGCATAAAGCCGGGCATTGGCCCAGGCGTTATAGCGGGCAAACATCTGGAAATGGGCGTGCATCGCGGGCTCCCGCATAGGGTTTCGCGGCAGGCTGAAACGGCATGCCCGGCCCGTCAAGACCGGTGGGCCGCAGACTCCCCTTCCCTGCCCGAACCGGCTAAGTAGCCGCAGCTTTTGTGCTGGCCATATCTTCTTGCAGGAGTGTCGCTGATGGGCTTGACCGTCCCGCCCGCCGAAACCGCCTGGCTGCTGAGCCGTGTCGTCGGGTTTTCCGCCCTCGATCAAGCGGACATCGCCGCCATTTTGGAAGAATCGACCAGCCTGGCCGAAGGCGTGCTCGCCCCGCTCGACCGCGCCGGCGACACCATTGGCGCCAAGTGGAATGCCGGGCGCGTCACCCTGCCCGATGGGTTCGACGCCGCCTTCCGCGCTTATGCCGAAGCTGGCTGGATCGGCATTGCCGCCGAGGAAGAATTCGGCGGCCAGGGCCTGCCCGAAGTGATGGCGCTGGCGGCGTTTGAGCCGGTGTCATCGGCCAATATGGGCTTCGGCCTATGCCCGCTGCTGACGCAGGACGCGATCAAGGTGCTGACCGTGCACGGCACGCCCGACCAGCAGGCCCGGCTGCTGCGCCCGATGATCGAAGGCCGTTGCACCGGCACCATGTGCCTGACCGAGCCGCAATCCGGCTCCGATCTTTCGGGCGTGCGCACCCGCGCGGTGCCGAACGCCGATGGCAGCTACGCCATCAGCGGGCAGAAAATCTACATCACCTATGGCGAGCACGAGCTCACCGACAACATCCTGCATCTGGTGCTGGCGCGGCTGCCGGATGCGCCGGAAGGCAGCGCCGGGATTTCGCTGTTCGCAGTGCCGAAATTCCTGCCCGATGGCAGCCGCAACGGCGTGGCCTGCCTGTCGATCGAACACAAACTGGGCATCCATGCCAGCCCGACCTGCGTGATGGGGTTCGAGGGCGCACTCGGCGAGTTGGTCGGGCCGCAGCATAAGGGCCTGGCCTGCATGTTCGCGATGATGAACGCCGCCCGCCTCGGCGTGGCGATGCAGGGCGTGGCGGTGGCGGAGCGCGCCTTCCGCCGCGCCACCGACTTCGCCAATGGCCGCGCCCAAGGCGGGGCGGCGATCATCGAGCATCCGGATGTGCGGCGCATGCTGCTGACCATGCGGGCGCTGGCGCTCGGTGGCCGGGCGCTGACGCTCTATGCCGCGAATTGCGCCGAACCACGGGCAAGCCTGCTGATCCCGGTGGCGAAATCCTGGTGCACCGATGCCGGGGTGGAAGCGGCCTCCATCGGGGTGCAGGTGCATGGTGGCATGGGCTTCGTGGAAGAAACCGGCGCTGCGCAGCATTTGCGCGATGCGCGCATCACCCCGATTTACGAGGGCACCAACGGCATCCAGGCCATCACCCTGCTGCGGCGCGGCCTGCTGCGCGACCAGGGCGCGGCGGTGACGGCGCTGCTGGATGAAATCCTCGACGATGCGCCGTTGCTGGCCTCCGGGGTCGCCACCGCCCGGACGGCGGCGGACCATCTGCGCCAGGCCGAAGCGCGCACGGCGGAAGCCGGCGCCAGCGCCTTCCTGCAAATCATCGGCACGCTGACCGCGGGCTGGTTGTGTGCCAAAATGGTTGCGGCCGAAGATGCCCCGCCGGCCGCGCGCACGGCGGCGGCGGTGTTCCTCGACCAGATCATGCCCCGCGTCGCCTTCCACGCCGCGACCTTGAACGCGACCCCGGCGCTGGTCGGGCGGGGGCCGATCGAATGACCCAAATCCGGAGCTTTCCAGCCATGCGCCTTTTGCCCGTTCTGTTCAGCCTGGCATTGTTGCCCTTGGCCGCGTGCCAGACGGTAGACCGTGAAACCGGCGCCTGCCCGGTGCCGCCCTCGCCGAAATCCGAGGAACGGCCGAAGCCGCCAGTGTCCGAGGAAGAACAGATCTGGCAACCCGGCCATTGGGACTGGTCTGGCGGATCTTACGCGTGGCGCCCGGGCGTGTGGATGAAGCGCACCGGCGGCAATCTGTGGATGGACGGGCACTGGACGCGCGATCAGGTGCCGGCGCCCTGCTACTGGGTGCCGCCGCACTGGGTAAACTGAGGCGGCGCGGCCCTAGGCGCGGACGCGCGCGAGGAATGTATCCACCTCGTGGTCGAGTTGGCTGAACCGTTCGGTCAACTCCACCACCGCCGCCTGCATGGACCCGGCGACCCGGCCGGCTTCCTGCGCGGTCTCCGCCACCGTTGCCACCGCCTGCGCCACATCATTGGTGCGGGTAGAGGCGGATTGGATGCTGGCGGCGATTTCGTGGGTGGAAGCGCCTTGCTGCTCCACCGCCGCCGCGACGGCGGCCGCGACCTGATCGATGGTTTGCACCGTGGCGGCGATGGTGGCGATGGAGTGGTGCACCGTGCCGGTAGCGCCGCGCATGGCGGCGATCTGGCTGCCGATCTGCTCGGTGGCGCGGGCGGTCTGCGCGGCCAGGCCCTTCACCTCGCTGGCCACCACGGCGAAGCCCTTGCCGGCATCCCCGGCGCGGGCAGCCTCAATGGTCGCGTTCAGTGCCAGCAGGTTGGTCTGGCTGGCGATGGCGTTGATGATGTCAACAATCTCCCCAACCTGATCGGAAGCGGCGCTCAGTTCGCCCATCGCGGTGTTGCTGCGGGCGGCCTCGTCAGCAGCCTGGGCGACCATGCGGCTCGATTCGACCATTTGCCGGCTGATTTCGTCCACGGACGCGCTGAGTTGTTCGGCCGCAGCGGCGACGGTGACGACGGTGGCCGTCACTACCGCCGCGCCTTCGGCCGCGAGGCGGGTTTGCGCGATGGTGGCCGCCGCCGTGCGTTCGCTCTGCCGGGCGGCCTCGGTCAGGCCGGCTGCCGTGCTGCCAACCGCCTGCACCGTGGTGCGGACGCTGCCCTCAAACCCGGTGGCGAGGTCTTCCAGCGCCTGCTTGCGCGCCGCTTCGGCCTGCGCGCGGGTCGCGGCCCGTTCGGCGGACATCTGTGCCATGCGTTCGATGTTGAGGCGGAACACTTCCACCGCCCGGCCCATATCGCCGATTTCATTGCGCAGGTCGCGGAACGGCACGGCCTGAGTGGCGTCACCCTCGGCCAACCGGGTCATCACCCCGACCAACTGGCGCAGCGGCACGATCAGGCTGCGACCGACCGCGACCGCCATGGCCGCGCCGACCAGCAAGCCGACAAGTGCCAGCACCATCTGCCCGCTGCGCAATTCGGCGACACTCTCCTGGGTCAGCGTATTGATGCGGGCGAGCCCGGCATTCGCCGCCTCCCGCGCCTGCTGCATACTGGCGGTGAGCTTCGCCGTGCCCTCCCCCGCCAAGGTTTGCCGGTCTGCTGCCAGCGTGGTGGCCAGCGCGACGACGGCGCGGGCGGGGGCGGCAAAGCCAGCGAGTTCGGCCACCAGCGCCTTCGCCTGGTCTTGCACCGGGCCGGGGTCAATCATGTCCACCGTATCCGCCAACGTCGCGGCGGCGGCTTTCAGGTCGCCATCCATCTGCGCCGCATCGGTCTGCGCACCGGCGGATAGGAACCGTGCGAAGGCCTGGGTGGCGGATTGCAGTTTCCCTTGGGCCGATTCGGCGAAGGATTTGCCGGACAGATCGCCGGACGCGGCGGTGATCAGTTCGGCCGCATGGCCCACCAAAGTTGGCACAACGGTGGTTTGTAGCCGGGCGCTGGTCGCCGACCAGCCGGCCGTGCTGGTGGCAATGCGCTCCACCGCACTGGCGTAGTCTGCCTTGGCGACACGCAGGGCCGCGATATGGGGCGAGAGCGTGCCGGCCCCGTCGGTTGCCTGGATCAGTTGATCGACCTGCGCGAGCGTGGCGGCGAGCCGTTGGTCGGCGGCGGCGAGGGCCGCGCGGTCGGCGGGGCTGCCGGTTGTGGCAGCCTGCCGTGCGGCGCGGAGCCCGGTTTCCAGCTCATTCTGCGCTTGCATAACGGCAACCGTCAGTTCCGCCCCGCTGTGATACGCCGCCAACAGTCCCAGGGTGCGGCCGAGGCCCAACACGCCAGCCCCACCAATGGCGGCAAGCAACAGCAGCACGGCGCCGAAGCCGAGCAAAATACGGGCGGAGACATGCAGGCGATTCATCAGACACTCCCCAGGCAACCCCCGCACGTGGTTGCGGAGATGGCCGAGGGTTACGGGCGAATACTTTCCGAAGCACTAACGCCGAGGAAATTAGACTCCGATAGTATTGAGGTCTTTACCTTTGTGCTCCGGCACCACCATCCACACCCCAATCGCCATCAGCACCATGAAGACGGGGATGCACAAAAAGGCATATTGGAACGAGCCGGTGGATTGCTGAATGGCAACGGTGGCGAACGGCCACAGGATAAAACCGACCACCCAGGCCACCGACCAGCAGAAGCCGTTGCCGGAGCCACGGATGCGGGTGGGGAAGATTTCCGCCGTCAGCGTGTTCGACGGGCCCCAGAAGCCGAGGAAGCCGACGCTCCACAGCAGACCGTAGACCCAAAGCAAGGTGCGGTCATTGGTGTAGACCCAGAGGGTCATGAAGATCGCGCCTTCCAGCAGCATCAGCACGAAGGCCACCCGGCGGCCGATGATGTCAGCGAGAATGCCGGACGTGATCAGCCCGAGCGAGCCGACAATGCCCCAGGCGATGTAGAACTGGCTGTATTCGGCAGTGCTCCAGTGGTGTTCGGTGGCGAGGTAGAGCGGCATCCAGCCGCCGACCGTGCCAAAAATGCAGGTGCTGCAACTGGCGACGAAGGTGGCGACCAAGGTGTTGCGCCACATATCCGGGGCGAACAACTGGGCGTACGACCATTTCTTGGCTTTGCGGTTCCACTCGATATCTTCCGCGCTCAGCCGGTCGCCGCGGTTCAGGCTTTCGGTAATTCGCCGCTTGCGATCTTGGGTGCGCACCCAGTACGGCGATTCCGGGCAGGTGGCGCGCACATAAATCGCCAGCACCGAAATCGCCACCGGCACCGTCATGCCCCAGCGCCAGCCATAGATCGCGATCACATAGGTGGATATCGCCCCGGCCAGCGAGGCACCCAGGCACCACGTGCCACGGTTGATCGACAGCACCCGGCCGCGTAAGCGCGCCGGCCAGGTTTCCGCCACCAGCATCGAGCCGAGCGCCCATTCACCGCTCAGGGCGAAGTTCAGTGCCATGCGGGCGAGGATGAAGCTGACCCAGGTCGGCATCCACGCCGCCACCGGCATAAAGAACGAGAACATGGCGATGTTGATCGCCAGCAGGCTGCGCCGGCCCCATTTGTCGGCCAACCACGGCCAGAAATAAATTCCGACCACGCTGGCGAGCAGCGCGATCTGGCCGCCGGTGCGCAGGTCCGGCACCCCGACGCCGAATTCCTTCATGAACAACGGCGCCGCCAGGGCGAAAATCACGCCGTCCATGCCGTCGAACCCCCAACCGAGGCCGTTGGCGAAGGCGATGTGCCAGTGGGTTTTGGTCAGGACCTTGTCCTGGGCGGCGTCGCGGTATTTGGCTTGCAGGCTATGCTGGCGCTCCAACGGTCCCATCAGACCGCCGGATGAATCGGCGACGGTGGTGCTCATGAACGTTTACTTCCCGGCTTGTTATTGGTTAGGCGTGCCGCTCGTTGGCGGCATGGCTATCCTGCCGGGATAACATGGAAGCTTGCAAGCAAAGATCGGCAAGGCGGCTCAGGCCGGCATGCGGTCTCCCGGCTGGTAGGCGGCCACGACCGCCAGTAGGTCGCGCATCGCGGTGGCCCGGTCAGCGCCGAAGCCGGCCTCGAAGTTGGCTTGCGCGGCCTGCCATAGCGGCACGCAAGCCAGGAGACGGGCGCGGCCGGCATCCGTCAGCCACAAGACACGCTGGCGGCGATCCTCACCTGGCGCGATTTCCACCCAGCCGGCCTGCTGCAACGGCCGCAGATTATGCCCCAGGGTGGCGCGGTCCATCACCAGCGCCTCAGCCAGCGCCCCTTGGGTGACCGGTTGCATGCGCCGCAGCACCGCCAGCACGGAATATTGCGTGGTGCGCAGCCCGCCCGGCGCCAACGCCTGATCGTAGTACTGCGTCACCCGCCGCGCCGCCTGACGGAGGGCGAGACAGTTGCACGGCGCCGAGATGGGGTTGTTCATTGTGGGCATATGCCCATATATACCGGGACGCGGTCGATCCGCAACGATTTTCAGGAGTTGCCCATGCTTGCCGCCCCCTTAGCCCGCTGGCTCGCCGACCGAGGTATTCATTACGGCTGGGTGATGGTGGCAATTACCTTCGCCTACGCCCTCGCCTCCACCGCCGCGATGGCCATTCCCGGCGTGCTGATGGTGCCGATGGGGCAGGAACTGCATTGGAGCATCGGCGAGATCTCGTCCCCGCTGGCGTTGCGCTTGTTTCTGTTCGGGGCCATCGCGCCGTTGGCCGGGGCGCTGATGGTGCGCTACGGCATGGTGCGGATGCTGGCTGGGGCGTCGCTGCTGATCCTGATCGGGCTGGCGCTGTCGATCACCATGACGGCGAAGTGGCAGCTCTGGCTCGGCATGGGGGTGCTGCTGGGCGTGGCACCGGGCATGACCGCGATGGTGATCAACGCCAGCATTGCCGGGCGCTGGTTCGCTCAGCGGCGCGGCCTGGTGATGGGCATGCTGAGTGCGGCCAACGCCACCGGGCAGTTGCTGTTTCTACCGGTTGCGGCGTGGATTACCGAGCATTGGGGCTGGCGGGTGGCGTTGATGCCGTCAGTGGGGCTGATCGGGCTGTGCGCGCTGCTGTTCATGCTGTTCGCGCGCGAGCATCCGTCCGATCTCGGCCTGCCGGCATTTGGCGAAACCGCGGTCACCCCGCGTCCGCCGGCGCCGAGCGGCAATGTGTTCGCGGTGAGTTTCAACGCCTTGCGCGATGCATCCGGGCGACTGGTGTTCTGGGTTCTGTTCGGCAGCTTCGCCGTTTGCGGCATGTCCAGCTTCGGGCTGATGGGGCCACATTTCGTGCCGCTCTGCGCCGATGAGGGGGTGAACGCGGTCACCGCAACCGGCTTGCTGGCGCTGATGGGGATTTGCGACTTTATCGGCACCATCGCGTCCGGCTGGCTGTCGGACCGTTACGACAACCGCATGCTGCTGGCGTGGTATTACAGCCTGCGCGGCCTGTCGTTGATGTGGCTGCCGTTCAGCGGCTTCGACATGGTGGGGCTGTCGCTGTTCTCGGTGTTTTTCGGGCTGGACTATATCGCCTCGGTGCCGGTGACGATGAAGTTGACCATTCAGGCCTTTGGGGCGGCACGGGCGCCGGTCGTATTTGGCTGGATTTTCGCCGGCCACCAGTTCGGCGCCGCCTTCATGGCGGCGGCAGCCGGGCTGTCGCGCGATGCGTTGCAGAGCTATCTACCGTCCTTCTTCTCCGCCGGGGTGATTTGCGTGCTCGGGGCCTTGTCGATGCTGCTGCTACGCGGCCGACGTAATCCGGCGCCGGCACTGACGATACCCAGCGCCGGGTAGACGGGCATTTCGGTAAAGAACCTTTAACCGCCGCGCCAGTTCGGCTACGCTGGCGCGGTCGCGGAGGTGGCGCCAGTGCTGGGTTGGCTGCGCAAATTGCTTGGATTGAAGCCAACGGGGGCGAAATCCCTGTTGGACATCGCGCGCGAAACCGACAGCGAGAAAACCCGGCGCGTGCTGGCCAAGAAACCGATCCAGCCGCCGACGCAGATCCTGGCGCAGATCATGACCACCAACCAGGAGCGGCCGCTACCGCCGCGCGGCAAGCCCTCCAGCGCCGCCAAACCGGCCGCGAGCCTGGCGGCAGTGATGCAGGCTGAGGCGGCGGCCGCGCAGGCGCGCCAGCGGCCGAGGCAGCGCACCGAGGCCGCACCGGTGCTGGCCGAGGTGTTACGCGCCGCGCCCGACACCGGACCGCGCCCGCCGAGCGCCGGCCCTGCGCCCAGCCCAACACCGTTGGCGCAAGTCAATGCCAGCGCCGAAGAGGCACTGTTGCGCCGAACCCGGCCGGGCGGCACGCAAGCGGCCGCCCCGTTGCCGGTGGAAGCCTGGTCTAAAAAGCAGCAGGACCTGGCGATGCGCGGCAAGGCGGCGCCGGTCGCACCAGATAACAGCAAACTGCACCAGGCCTTGAGCAAGGAAGATTCGATCTTGCGTGAAATGGCCGCCAAAAGTGCGGCGAGGGAGGCTGCGGCCCGCGCCAGCAAACCGGCAAGCAAGCCGCGCTAAGCCGGCAGTGATTTCACCGGCAGAACTGCGTTAATCCGCCTTTGCCCTCCTCTTTGCCCCTTGGCCCCTCACCGCCGCGCTGCAACCCTGCCGTATGGCGCGACGACGCACAGGATTTGCCGAGCAGGGCAGCTTGATGGTGATGGCCGGCCCGGACGGGTCGTTCGCCGACGCGCATGGCGCGGCCGGACATCGGGAGCGGATGCGGCGCAAGCTGCTCGATGCCGGGCCTGCGGCCATTCTGGACCATGAATTGTTGGAAATGGTGCTGTTTCTCGCTTTGCCCCGGCGCGACACCAAGCCGCTGGCACGCGCGCTGCTGGCAGCATTCGGCAGCTTCGCCAATGTGATTTCCGCCCCGCCGCAAGCCTTGCTGGCGGTGGACGGGCTGGCGGAAGCCGGGATTGCAGCGCTGAAAACCGTCCAGGCGGCGGCGCTGCGGCTGGCGAAGGCCGAGGTGGCGGCCCGCCCGGTGCTGAACAACTGGGACGTGCTGATGGACTACCTGAACGCGGTGATGGCGCGCGAACGGGTGGAGCAGTTCCGGGTGCTGTTTCTGGATGCGCGCAACCGGCTACTGGGGGACGAGGCGCAGGCGCGCGGCACGGTCAACCACACCCCGGTCTACCCGCGCGAGGTGATCAAGCGCGCGCTCGAATTACAGGCCACCGCGATCATTCTGGTCCACAACCACCCGAGCGGCGACCCAACCCCATCGCGCGACGATATCGACATGACCCGCGAGGTAAAGGCCGCCGCCGCCGCCCTGTCGATTGTGCTGCATGACCATGTCATAGTCGGGAACGGGCGTTGGCTCAGTTTTCGACGGGAAGGTCTGCTGTAGATGTCGGCCAGGAAGAAGAACGTGCTGTTTATTATGTGCGACCAGCTGCGCTGGGATTATCTGAGCTGTGCCGGCCACCCTGCTCTATCTACCCCCAATATCGACGCGCTGGCGGCGCGCGGGGTGCGGTTTACCCAGGCCTATGTGCAGTCCCCGGTCTGCGGGCCGTCGCGGATGAGCTATTATACCGGGCGCTACATGCGCAGCCACGGCTCGAACTGGAACCGGTTTCCGCTGCGGGTGGGGGAGCCGACCCTGGGCGACGCGCTGAACGCGATCGGCGTGCGCAACGTGCTGGTCGGCAAAACCCATATGGGCGCCGATGTGGAAGGCTTGCAGCGGCTGGGCATTCCCGCCGATGGCAGCCTCGGCGTGCATATCAGCCAATGCGGGTTTGAACCCTATGAGCGCGATGACGGGCTGCACCCGGACCCTGCGCCGCGCCCGCGCTACGACCAGTATCTGCGCGACCTTGGCTTCGCGGCCGATAACCCTTGGGAGCATTGGGCCAATTCCGGCGCGGCCGAAGATGGCAGCCTGCAAAATGGCTGGCTGCTGGTGCATGCCGACAAGCCGGCGCGCATTCCGGAAGAACATTCGGAAACGCCGTATATGACCCGGCGGGCGATGGATTTCATCCGCGAGGCACAAGGCGATCCGCGCCCGTGGTGCCTGCATCTGTCGTATATCAAGCCGCATTGGCCGTATATCGTGCCGGCACCGTATCATAACCTGTACGGCGCCAACGCTGTGCTGCCGGCGGTGCGCGCGGACGCCGAGCGGGCGCAGCCGCACCCGGTTTATGCCGCCTTCATGGACCATCTGGTCGGGCGCAATTTCAGCCGGGACGAGGTGCGGGCGCGCGTCATCCCAGCCTATATGGGGCTGATCAAGCAGATCGACGATCAGATCGGCGTGCTGATGCGCTTCCTCGACGAACAAGGCCTGACTGACAGCACCATGATCGTCTTTACCTCCGACCACGGCGACTATCTCGGCGACCACTGGCTGGGGGAAAAGGATCTGTTCCACGACTGCTCGGCCAAAGTGCCGATGATCGTGGTGGACCCGGATGCGGTGGCGACGCGTGGCACGGTCTGCCCGGCTTTGGTGGAGGCGATCGACCTGGCGCCGACCTTTGTGGAATATTTCGGCGGCACGGTGCAGCCGAATGTGATGGAGGGGCGGTCGCTGCTGCCCTGGCTGCGCGGCGAGCGGCCGGACTGGCGGCGTTATGTGTTCAGCGAATACGACTATTCCATGCAGGAAGCGCGGCTGACCCTGGGGCAACCAATCGCCGATTGCCGGCTGTTCATGGTCTTCGACGGCCGCTTCAAGCTGATCCACGCCACCGGCTTCCGGCCGATGTTCTACGATCTGCACACCGACCCGGACGAGTTGGTGGATCGTGGCGCGGACCCGGATTGCGCCGCCGAGATCGCCCGGCTGGAGCGGGCGCTGATGGATTGGGCGCTGCGCGACCACAACCGCATCACCCAATCCGACGCGCGCATCGCCGCCTATGCCGACGGGCAGCAACTGCGCCAGGGCGTGTTGATCGGCGTTTGGGACGAGGCAGAACTGGCGCGATTGCGCCGCGAGGCGGGGCTGGACTAGGGTCTGGCCAATCTTCCTAGGAGCACCCCGACGATGTCCGCCATTCCCGAGCAATTCCTCGACCTGCTGACCGCCAAAGCGCCGCTGGCGCATCTGGCGACAACGATGAAAGACGGCTCCCCGCAAGTCACCCCGCTCTGGTTCGACTATACCGGCGGCGTGGTGCGGGTGAACTCGGCCAAGGGCCGGGTCAAGAGCAACAACATGCCGGAAGGCGCGAAGGTGGCGCTGTCCATCGTCGATCCGGACAACGCCTATCGCTACGTACAGATCCGCGGCACGGTGAGCAAAGTGACCACCGAGGGCGCGGACGCGCATATCGACAGCCTGGCCAAGCGCTATCTGGGCCTGGACAGCTACCCGTATCGCAACGCGGCGGAAACCCGGCTGATTTTTGAAATCACCCCGGACCGGGTGCAGACAATGGGCTGATGCCGGACGCCGGTGGCCGGGTTAAACCGGCCCACCGGCCGCGAGCCTGACCGCGTGAAGTGAGCCGCATACCCTCAGCCGTAAATCCCATCGCCACCGCCGCCACCGCGAATGCGGCGCGACTCGGGCAGCGCCTCGCCGTTGATCGCGCACCCCACCGCCTCGGCGATGCGGATGCCGTCCACCCCAGCGGACAGGATACCGCCGGCATAGCCCGCGCCTTCCCCGGCCGGAAACAGGCCTGGCGTATTCGGGCTTTGCCCGTCCTCCCCCCGGTCGATCCGCAGCGGTGATGACGTGCGGGTTTCCACCCCGGTCAGCACCGCATCGGCCATGGCGAAGCCGGGGATGGATTTTTCAAACGCGCGCAACGCCTCCCGCATCGCGGTCACCGCGAACTCCGGCAGGCAGGCGGCAAGGTCGGTTGGCGTCACGCCGGGGCGGTAAGACGGCACCACCTGGCCGAGATGGGTGGACGGGCGGCCGGCGAGGAAATCCTCCACCCGTTGCGCAGGGGCAGCATAGGTGCCACCGCCGGCGGCGAAGGCGCGTTCTTCCCAATGGCGTTGGAAGGCGATACCGGCGAGCGGGCTACCGGGATAGTCGACCTCGGGCGTGATGCCGACGACAATGCCGGCATTGGCGTTGCGTTCGTTGCGGGAATACTGGCTCATGCCGTTGGTCACAACGCGGCCGGGCTCGGAGGTGGCGGCCACCACGGTGCCGCCAGGGCACATGCAGAAACTGTAGACCGAGCGGCCATTGCTGGCGTGGTGGACGAGTTTGTAGTCCGCAGCGCCGAGGATTTTGTTGCCGGCAAACCGGCCCCAGCGGCAGGCATCGATCAGCGATTGCGGATGTTCGATGCGCACGCCGATGGAGAACGGCTTGGCCTGCATGGCCACACCGGCGGCATGCAGGTGTTCAAACGTATCGCGCGCGCTATGGCCAACCGCGAGGACGACGTGACCGGTGGCGATGCGGCTGCCATCGGCCAGATGCACGCCGCGCACCGCCCGATCCGGGCCGAGATCCAGCCCCTCCACCTTGGCACCAAAGCGATATTCACCGCCGAGGGCTTCGATACGCGCGCGCATCGCCTCCACCATGGTCACCAGGCGGAACGTGCCGATATGCGGCTTGCTGACCCAGAGGATTTCGTCCGGCGCGCCGGCCTTGACGAACTCGGTCAGCACTTTGCGGCCCTGGTGCAGCCGGTCGGTGATCTGGCTGTGCAGTTTGCCGTCTGAAAACGTGCCCGCCCCGCCTTCACCGAACTGCACGTTCGATTCCGGGTGCAGCACCCCTCGGCGCCAGAGGTCCCAGGTATCTTTGGTCCGCTGCCGCACCACTTTTCCCCGTTCCAGCACCAACGGGCGGAAGCCCATTTCGGCCAGAATGAGCGCTGCGAACAGGCCGCACGGCCCAGCGCCGATCACCACCGGGCGCTGGAAGCTGCCGCGCGCCTGGGTGACCGGGCGGTAGGTAACATCCGGCGTCGGGCGTGGGTTCGGCACGGCGGCTTCATCGGCGACTTCAACATCGACCGTGTACGTCAACCGGATGGCGTTGCGGCGACGGGCATCGGGGGCGCGGCGGAAAATATGCAGCGCGTGCAGATCGGCATCGGCGATGCCAAGGCGCGCGAGCACGGCGGCGCGCAGGTCATCGGCGGAATGATCGAGCGGAAGTTTGATTTCGGTCAGACGGAGCATAGGCAGCATATGCCACGGCGCGGCGGCGATTGCACCTTGTGGCGGCGCAGAGTGCCTGTGCAAGCTCGGCGGTTTTATGCGCGCGACTGGCTGACAGTGTTTAACAAAACCGGCTACAGAGTGAGCATGACGCCGCCGAACACCCCGCCAATGCTCGCCCCCCGCATGCGCTTTGTCGCCTGGGCCGGTCTGTACGCGGTGGTGATGGTCTATGCCAGCATCGCCGTCAGCCCGCTGGGCTTCCACCCGGCAGATCTGACCCTGCCGGCGGCGCTGGAGAAATTTCTCGGCACGCATTTCTGGGAAAACGGGTCCGATCAGCGGGCGGACTGGACCGCGAATATGCTGCTGATGGTGCCGCTGGCGTTTCTGCTGACCGGGGCGATGTGGCCGCGCCAGGCGCGCCTCTGGCGCGGGCCGGCGGCGCTGGCAGCGTTGCTGATCAGCCTCGCCTACGTACTCGGGGTGAAGTTCGTGCAGGTGTATTTTCCGCGCACGGTGTCGCTGAACTACATCGTCGCCCAATCCTGTGGCGCGGTGATCGGGGTGCTCGGCTTCGTCGGGCTGCATGCGCGGCTGGCGCAGGCGCTGGCGATCTTGCGCCAAGGCGGGCGCCGGGGGCTGCTGGTGTTGCTGGCAGCAGCGAGCGTGGCGGCGTTCGCTTACACGCTGGTGCCGTTTGATCTGGTGCTGTCCCGGCAGGATGTCGCGGAGCGGCTGGCGGCGTTGCCGGAGATGTTGCTGGGCCTGCCGGGCAGCGGCCGGTCGGTGCCGGTGCGGCTGGCGCTGCTGGTGGCGGCGGCATTGCCCGGGGTGCCACTGGGCATGCTGCTGGAGGTATGGCGACCGGGCCAGCCCTGGGGGCTGCTGGCGATCAGCGGCGCGGTGGCGATGGCGGTGCTGCTGGTGCCGGCGCTACTGGTGATGGGGGCGAGCCCGTCGCTGCTGGCCATACCGCTGCGGGCGGCCGGGTTTGTTGCCGGCGCGTGGGGCATGCGCTGGATCGGCCAGCGCAACGTAGCGGCGGCACGGCCTTATCTGCGGCGGGCGGCGCCCTGGCTGGTGCTGCCCTACCTGCTGGTGGTGCTGGCGTTGAACGGGGTGGTGACGACACACTGGCGCACCGTCGCGGAAGCCATGGCGGCGATGCCGGACGCACGGCGGTTCATTCCGTTGTTCACCTATTACAACATCGCCAAGGCACAGGCGGCGGCGAGCCTCGCCGTGCATATCGCGCTGTTTGCACCGATCGGGGTGCTGTTCTGGGCCGCCGGGTGGCAAGGGCGCGGCGCGCGTTGGCTGGCGGCGCTGCTGGGTGCGGTGCTGGCGGCGGGGATTGAACTCGGCCGCTGGTTCGGGCCGGGGCTGCCGCCGGAGATCAACAACCTCTGGATTGCCGCCCTCGCCGCCCCGTTCGGGTTGCTGGCGGCGGGCTTCGTCTGGCGCTTGCTGGTGGGCACGGCGCAGCCGGCGCCGCGCCGGGCATCCCTGGCGCGGTATTTGTGATGCCCGTCCTGCGCGCGGGCTTCGCGGGCGCCACGCTGGCGGCGGTGCTACTGGGGTTTTGGGCCTACCCGCTGCCGGTCTGGCCGCTGGCACTGGGGCTCGCAATCTATGCGGCGCTGCTCTGGCGCTGGACCGGGCTGTGGCTGGTGGTGGTCCCTGCCCTGCTACCGGTCTACGACCTCGCGCCGTGGAGCGGCTGGCTGGTGGTGGGGGAGACGGATTTTTTCATCCTCATCACCCTCGGCGTGCTGGCACTGCGCGCCCCGCCGACGCGGCAGGATCTATGGCCGGGGCGGATTGCCGGCCGACGCATGGCGCCGTTTCTCGCTCTGTTCACCCTGGCGGTGCTGCGCGGCATCTGGCATGCCGGGCCGCCGGGCGGCAGCGATAACATCTACCTGACCGGGTGGGAGACAGTGCGGCTGGCGCTGCCGCTGCTCAGCGCGTTGGTGCTGCTGCCGTTCGCACGCGCGCGGGATCGGGTGTGGCATGATGCGCTGCTGTGCTTCGCCTTTGGCATGGTGGCGGGCTTGGGCCTGCTGTCGCTGGTGGTGATCGCCGAACGGATCGCCTTTCCGGGACTATGGGATTTCGTGGCGGATTACCGGGTCGTGGGCAGTTTCTCGTCGATGTATATCGGCGGCGGCCATATCGGCACCTATATCGCCTTCGCGGTGCCGTTCCTGAGCGTGTGCCTGCTGCATCGGCGGTGGTGGTCGCTCCTGCTGCTGGGCGTGGTCTCCGTGCTGACGGCCTACGCGTTATTGGTGACTTTCGCCCGCACCGCCTATGGCGCGGCGGTGGTGGGGGCGGTGGTCGGCGCCTATGGCGCGCCGGTGATGGCGTGGTTCCGCCCACGCCAGGCCGGCGACGGGCGACGGCTGGCCGGGCGCTTGGTGCCGGTGCTGCTGGGCGCCGTCGTGCTCTCGGTCGGGCTGGGCACGGCGTTCATGTCCGGCCGGATGGAAACGATCCCGGAAGATTTCAACACACGGCTGCGCAACTGGGTCGGTGGGCTGGCGATGGCCGAGCCGGATCTGCTGGACCGGGTGATCGGCTTCGGCCTGGGCACCTATCCCAGGGTGGCGGCGGCGAAACTGCCGGCCGATCAGGGGCCGAGCAATTTCGTGCTGCGGCAGGATTCCGGCGCACCGGTGCTGTCGCTGCAAATGAAGCTGCGGATGTATTTCGGCCAGAAGGTCTTTCTGGTTCCCGGCGCGCCCTACACGCTGCACATCCGGGCGCGGGCGCCCAAGCCCACGGTGTTCAGTACCGTGCTGTGCGAAAAGCTGGCGCTCTATTCCTTCAACTGCGGCGGCGGGCGGGTAAGCCTGCGCGACGCCTGGGTGTGGCAGGACGATGTGATCCCCATGGTCGCGCCGGGCGTGCTGCATCAGGACTGGCGCGACGAAGATCTGCGCCCGATCGAGTTCAGTATCGCGGTCAACAACACCGAACAGGTGGAGATCGCACAGATCTCCCTCACCGATCCGAACGGCGGCGAACACATCGCCAACGGGGATTTCCACCACGGCATGAACCGGTGGTTTTTCACCGACGACCATCACTGGTCCTGGCGCATTTTCGACCAGTATCTGACGACGTTGTTTGAAACCGGGCTGCTCGGCTTCGTCGCCTTCCTGCTGTTCGCCGGCAGCGGGTTTTGGGGCGCAGCGCGGCGCATGGCGGCGGGCGACCCGATGGCGGCCTGTGTGGCGCCGGCCTTGGCGGCGATTGCGACCTCCGGCCTGTTCGATGCGGTGCTCGAAGCGCCGCACCTGGCGGCATTGTTCTATCTGGTGGCGCTGTTCGGTTTGGAGTGGCTGGATGTCGCCGCTTCCCGCAAGCTCCAGACAATGCCGGATGCGGTGATCGCCGCACCGAGCAGCACCAGCGCGTCGAACCGCTCCCCATAGGCCAGCGCGCCAACCAGGCTGATCAGCGGGACGCGCAGAAAATCCAACGGCACCACCTGGCTGGCATCGCCATGGCGGAAGGCGGAGGTGAGGCAGACATGCGCCGAAAGCCCGCTGACCAGCAGCACCGCCGCGGCGGGCGCGAGGCCCCAGTTGAGCCCGGACCAGATGGTGAGATGGCCGTTGGCCGTCGCAGCCGCCGCATAGTTCATCGGCAACTGCATCACGTTCATCCAGAACAGGATGTTGGTGACGCTATTGCTGCCGGTGAGGAATTTGGTGGTTGTGAGCTGGATGCCGAACATCACCGCCGCCGCGAGGACAAACAGCGCATTGGGGTCGAACGTGCCAACGCCCGGCCGCAGGATCACCAGCACCCCGATAAAGCCAAGCACCACCGCACCTATGCGGCCGCGTGTCAGGCGTTCACCCAGAAAGGCCACCGCCATCAGCAAAGTCCAGGCCGGCGTGGTGAATTCCAACGCGAACACGGTGGCCAAGGGCAGCACCACCACGC
Organism: uncultured Rhodospirillales bacterium; assembly: GCA_903893975.1. Taxonomy (GTDB): domain Bacteria; phylum Pseudomonadota; class Alphaproteobacteria; order Acetobacterales; family Acetobacteraceae; genus CAITOL01. The sequence continues at coordinate 53,945 of CAITOL010000108.1, forward strand.
CATAGGCCCAACACATCTGGGCGGCGCAATGCACCACATTGCGCAGCAAATGCAGTTGCAACGGCCGGGGCGCGCCAATGCCACCGCGCCAGCCACCCCACAGACCCAACATCACCACGCCGCCGAGGCTGCGCAGGGTCAAGACCTCGAACACCGACAGCGCCGGCGACAGCGCGCGGATCGACACCGCCAGGGCGCAGAACGACAGCAGCGCCCCACCCATCCACAGAATGACGAGGCGAAGGTTACGAGCGGGTCCGGTCATTTCGGCATCAGTTTTTGTTCCAGGTGGCGCAGGCCGGACCGCAACGGCGCGGTGGCGTCGTAGGTGCGATGGCCGGTGTCTTTGGCACGGGCCGCCAGCAGCCCGGCATTGCTCACCAGAATATCGTTGGCATCGACAGTGTTGCCCTCAAGGGTCGGCTCGGCGGAGGAGAGGTTCTCCAGCAGCACCGCCGGATGGGCGCCGTGATTGAGCAGCGTGTTGTCGCGCACAATAATCTCCGGCGTGTGCCACAGCGCGCGCAGCGTGATCGCCGGTGCCTCCTGGGCATCCGCATCCCGCTCGAAGCGATTGCCCTCGGCCCGCAAATCCCCACTCGCCAGCAGCAACGTTTCCGCTGTGCCGCTGCTGCCGCCGCCGAACGCGTTACCCAACAACACGGTTTTCACCGCGCCCGAGCGCAGCAGGCTGCCACCACGGGAGGCGGTGAGCACGCTGCGCTCCATCCGCAGCACGGTGATCGCCGGCACCGAAACACTCGGCAGGCAACGGCCATCGACGCACAGCCCGTTCCGTTCAAACCGGCTGTCGCGAATGGTGATGCGGGCGGTCGCGGGCGCCGAACTCAACAGGCCGATTTCGTTGTTGATGAAGCGGCAATTCTCAATCGTCAGGTCCTGGCCCTGATGGCGGACACCGGCGCCGTTGCGGTCTGGCACGCGAATGCGGGCGAAGGTGAGGTTGCGCAGCACCACGTCGTCGCCATTGATCACGAAGGCAGCTTTATCGGCGCATTGTGTGTCGGTGATCACCGGGCCGGCGCCGCGCCCGATAATGGTCAGCCGATCGGTGCGCCAGATCGCGCAGTCGTAATACTCGCCCGGCTCGATTTCCACCGCGTCCCCTGGGGCGACCAGGGCGGCAACCTGGCTCGGGCGCTGATACTGATGGCCGGTGCCGACATAGAACACCCGGGCCGCCGCCGGGCCTGCCACCAGCACGACAACGCATGCCAGCAGCAGGACAAGGCGGCGCAGCATCGGCATTACGCGTCGTTCGCGGCGCGCAACTCAGTGCCGACCAGGCGTTCGCTCAGCTTGGCCACCGCCGTGTGGTCCTGGCCAGGCCCGAGCGAGGCCAGGGCGGCGGCCCACATCTCCCGGCACATCGCCGCGAACGGCGTCGGCGTTGCGCCATCGCGGCCGATTTCCAAGGCAATGGACAGGTCCTTGACCATCAGGTCCAGGCTGAAGCCGCTATCAAAGCCCCGCGACAGCACGAACTGGCGGAACTTCTTCTGCGTGGAATTGTTCATGCCGGTCGAGGCATTCAGCACATCGACCATCACCCCAGGGTCGAGCCCGGCGCGCTGGCCGATCAACAGCGCCTCAATCCCGATCAGATAGCCCCCGGCGGAGACGAGGTTGTTCAGCGCCTTCATCGCCTGCCCCGCGCCGACGCCGCCGCAGGGCAGAATGGAGGTGCCCATCGCCGCCAGCACCGGGCGCACCCGTTCCAGCACCTCGGCATCACCGCCGACCATGATGGCAAGCTGGCCAGTCTTGGCCCGCGACACACCGCCGGACACCGGCGCATCGATCAAAATGCCCCCCGCCGCCGCCACACGTTCGGCCAGTTTGCGGGTGATCGCCGGTTGGCCGGAGGTCATGTCGATCACCACCGTGCCCGGCCGCAGGCCGACGAGGAGGTTATCCACGCCATCGGCCAGCACCGAAGACACATTGCCGCTGGTCGGCAGCATCGTAATGATCACGTCCGAGGCGGCCGCCAGCCCCGCCAGGCTATCGGCCACCCGGCCGCCGACCTGCTGGACGAAGTTATCCGCCGTCACCCGCCGCGCATCAGCCACGATCAGGCTGTAGCCGGCATCCGCCAGACAGGCGGCCATCGGCCAGCCCATATTGCCAATGCCGACGAAGCCGATATTCGGCCCCATCCGCGGATCGTCGCGCACGTCATCATGCGCGGCGATGTGCGGACCGGCGGTCACGCCGCGTCCATCTCGCGGAAGACTTCGGCCGCCACTTTGAAGGCGTCCAGCCCCGCAGGAATGCCGGCGTAGACGCAGGCGGCGAGGAAGACTTCCTTGATCTCATCACGGGTCACGCCGTTGTTGATCGCACCGCGCACATGCAGGCGCAGTTCGTTCGGGCGGTTCAGCGCGGTCAGAAACGCCAGGTTCAGCATCGAGCGTTGCTTGCGTTCCAGGCCCGGGCGCGTCCACACATCGCCCCAGCAGAACTCGGTGACCATCTTCTGGAAATCGACCATGAAATCGTCGGCCTTGGCGACCGAGGCATCCACATAGGCGGCACCCAGAACGGCGCGACGCACTTCAAGACCCTTGCGGAAACGATCCGTATCGAATTCCTTGCGCAATGCCGGGGCGGCCGCAGCGGCCGGCTTCTTGGCGGCAATTTTCGCCGGCGCTTTGGCGGCGGTCTTCACGGCAGCTTTCGCCACGGCCTTCGGCGCCGCTTTCAAGGCGGCTTTGGGCGCAGCTTTTTTCGGGGCAGCTTTGGCGGCGGCTTTTGCCATGGTGGCGTTTCCTTGCGGTAAAACGATGCAGTAGATAAGACGGACTCGTGACCGGCAAACTAGGTTCAGACGGGCGCGGCGACAAGCGCCCAGCCAATACAATGGGGAGAGCGCTGCGCATGCCACAACCGAATTACGAAATCTTCGCGCTGCGCTATGCACATTTTGCCGATCGCACCCAGGGCAGCAACCTGATGTTCCCCGACGATCATAGCGCGCCAATGCCGCTGGATTTCTTTATTTGGGTGGTGCGCGGTGAAGGCCGCACCATTGTGCTGGATACTGGGTTTGACGCCGCCGCCGCCGCGCGGCGCAACCGGCAATGGATCCGCTCCCCGCTCGATGCCTTGCGCGGCATCGGCGTAGACCCGGCAACGGTGCAGGATGTGGTGCTCAGCCACATGCATTGGGACCATGCCGGGCATTGGGCCGAATTCCCATCCGCAACGTTTCACTTGCAGGACGCCGAAATGGCGTATTGCACCGGCCGGTGCATGTGCCACGAAATTCTGCGCCGGCCGTTTGATGTGGAGCATGTCACGCAGGCGGTGCGTGCGACCTTCGCCGCCAAAGTCAGCTACCACGCCGGCACGGCGGAAATCGCCCCGGGCATTTCCCTGCATCTGGTCGGCGGCCATTCCGGCGGGTTGCAGATCATGCGGGTGCCGACCGCGCGGGGTTGGGTGGTGCTGGCCAGCGATGCCACGCATTTCTGGTACAACATCCGCAACCGCTCGCCGTTCGTGCTGGTGCATAACGTCGCCGCCCTGCTCGATGGCTATGTCACCTGCGAAACCCTGGCCGATGGCCCGGACCATATCATCCCCGGCCATGACCCGGAGGTACTGCGTCGCTTCCCCGCCGTGGATGGCGACCCCAACACCGTGCGCCTGGATCTGCCGCCGATCGCCTGATCGAACTTGCGGCGGTGATGTGCTAGCGTCGTCCAACGATAAGCCCATAGGAGCCGCCATGGTCGCCTTCGTGTCGCCGGACTACACGCCCGACCTCGACGCTGTGCTCACCGACGGTGTGCTTTCGCGCCGGGTGCTCGGCTGGTTCGTGGATTGCTGGATCGTCGGCCTGTTGGTGGCCGGCTATTTCGTGCTGGCCACCGCATTCACCGTGCTGACCCTCGGGCTTGGGCACGGTGTTTATGCGTTGGTGACGCTGATCCCGCTGGCGTATTTCTGGATTTCGGTCGCCAGCCCGATGTCTGCCACGCCCGGCCAGGCGCTCTGCGGGCTGCGGGTGGTGGATAATGAAACCCTCTCCCGCCCCGGCGCGGCGCAGGTGCTGATCTGGATCATCGGCTACTGGCTCACCATCGGGGTGTTGTTCCTGTTGCTCGGCATCGCCATTTTCAGCGTCCGCCATCGGGCCTTGCACGACATCGTCGCCGGCGTGGTTGTGGTGCGAAGCCGCGCCATTCTGCCGCCGCGCTAACGCCAGAAATCGTTGACGCCAGTGATGCGCTCGCCGAACATATCGCTATGAGTTTCAAGTCGCCCCGCCGCCCACAGTTTTTCTATACCACCGCCCCCCTACCCTGCCCCTACGTACCGGGCCGGACGGAGCGCAAGGTGGTGACCGAAGTCAGCGGCGCGGAGGCCGAGGCGCTGCATGACCGGCTATCGCGTGCCGGGTTTCGCCGCAGCCACAACATCGCCTATGCCCCGGTGTGCCCGGGCTGCAAGGCGTGCGTGCCGATCCGCATTCCCGTCGCCGCGTTCACGCAGGAACGGGGGCATCGCCGCATCATGCGGGCGAACGCGGATCTCCATGGCTACGAAGCCGAGCCACGCGCCACGGCGGAGCAGTTCCAGCTGTTTCAGCGCTACCAGCAAGCGCGGCATACTGATGGCGACATGGCAACGATGAGCTTCTACGACTATCGCGCCATGGTCGAAGACACGCCGATCGACACCACCATCATCGAGTTCCGCGAGCCCGATGGCCGGCTGGTCGGCGCCTGCCTGACCGACAAACTCAGCGATGGGCTCTCGGCCGTCTACAGCTATTTCCTGCCAGAAATGGAGCGCCGCTCGCTCGGCAGCTTCACCATTCTATGGCTGATCGAACACGCCCGCGCGCTGGGCCTGCCTTACATCTATCTCGGCTATTGGGTACCAGATAGCCCGAAGATGGCCTACAAAGCGCGCTATCGCCCCAGCGAAATCCTGCAAGGCGGCGCCTGGCGGCGGCTGGAGCCGGAGGATTTTACACTGGACCGGGCACCGGGGCATCGGCAGAGTGTGAGCGCCTGAAGCGGCCGGAACAGGTCGCGCCAAAACCGGGAGCGACCAGATGAGCGGTGTAAGCCTGTTTCATTACGACTGGATTGCCAACCACGCGCTACGGCGTGGCCATGACCTGGCGGCGATCGATCTGGGCACTGGGCGCCGATTTTCCTACGCGCAGTTCCATCGGCGGATCGACGGGCTGGCAGCCTGCATGGCGACGGAATTCGGCATCGGCGTAGGCGACCGTGTGGCCGTGCTGGCGGAAAGCAGCACCGATGTGTTTGAGGTGCAGTTCGCCTGCTGCCGGCTCGGCGCGATTTTCGTGCCGTTGAACTGGCGGCTAGCCACCGCCGAACTGGCAGCAATTTTGGGCAATTGCGACCCGAAATTACTGGTGCATGACGAAGGCTTTGCCGGAAGGGTGGCGTCCCTGGGCAGTACCGCTCCAGCGCTGATGACCGGCGAAGGGGGCGACTACGAACGCGCGGCCATGAGCGGGCGGCGCCCCGCCGCCTATGCGGAGATGCGGTTGGAGGATGTGTGCACCATCCTCTACACCTCCGGCACCACCGGTCTGCCCAAGGGCGTGATGGTCACCTATGCGATGAATTTGTTCAACGCGATCATGATTTCCGGCCTGGCAGAAGTCTCGCGGCGCACAGTGTTTCTGGCAGTGCTGCCGCTGTTCCATACCGGCGGGCTGAACGTCTACGCCAACCCCACCTTCCATTCCGGTGGGGCGGTGGTGGTGATGCGCAGCTTCGATCCAGGTGCAGCACTGGCGGCGTTGGGCGACCCGGCCCTGGGGGTGACGCATTTCTTCGGCGTGCCGGCGCATTACCAGTTCCCGATGCAGCACCCGGCCTTCACCACCACCGATTTCAGCCGGCTGGAAATGGCCGGGGTCGGCGGGGCGCCGGCACCAGTGTCCATCATATCCGGCTGGCAGGCGCAGGGGGTGAATGTCACCCAGGGCTTCGGGATGACGGAAACCGGGCCGATCGTGCTCTACCTCGACCGCGAAGACGCGACGCGCAAGATCGGCAGCGCGGGCAAACCGGCGATGCACGTGGCCGTGCGGCTACTAAGCGCCGAGGGCGTGGAATGCGGCGACAACGAAATTGGCGAACTGGTGCTGCGCGGGCCGGCGATTACCCCTGGCTACTGGAACAACCAGGAGGCCACGGCGGCGGCCATCCCGGATGGCTGGCTGCGCACCGGCGATGCGGCGATCCGGGATAGCGATGGCTACTACTTTATCGTCGATCGCTGGAAAGACATGTACATCACCGGCGGCGAGAATGTGTATCCGGCCGAGGTGGAAAACGTGCTGCACCAGATGGCAGAAATCGCCGAGGCCGCCGTGATCGGGGTGCCAAGTGATCGTTGGGGCGAAACCGGCCGGGCGATCATTGTGCTGAAGCCCGGGCAGAGTTTGACCGCAGACGCGGTGATCGCGCACTGCCTGAGCCGGCTGGCGCGCTATAAATTGCCGGCTGATGTGGTCTTTACCGACGTGCTGCCGCGCAACGCCACCGGCAAGGTCCACAAGCCAAGCCTGCGCGGGCGGTTCGGCACCGCGGTCTGATCGCCGCCATATCGTGAACAAAAAAAGCCCCGCGGCGACGTTCGCACGTCGCACGCGGGGCCAAACCGTCGACCGGACTTAGCGCGAGTAGAACTCGACCACCAGGTTCGGTTCCATCGTCACCGGATACGGCACATCGGAGAACTTCGGCGCGCGGGCGAAGCGGCCCTTCATCGCACGATGATCAACTTCCAGATATTCCGGCACATCCCGCTCGGTGGTCTGCGAGGCGTCGAGCACCATGGCGAGCTGCTTGGATTTCTCCTTCACCTCGATGATGTCATTGTCGCGCACCAGGTAGGAGGCGATGTTCACCTTCTTGCCGTTCACCATGACATGGCCGTGGTTGACGAACTGGCGGGCGGCGAACGGGGTGATCGCGAACTTCATGCGATACACCACCGCATCGAGGCGGCGTTCCAGAATCTCGATCAGATTTTCCGAGGTGTCACCCTTACGGCGAACGGCCTCGTCATAATACTTGCGGAACTGCTTCTCGCCGATGTTGCCGTAATAGCCCTTCAGCTTCTGCTTCGCCATCAACTGA
>CAITOL010000109.1 GCA_903893975.1 uncultured Rhodospirillales bacterium
AACTGGTCGATCTCTCGTGGATCTTGAACGGCTATGCCATCGTCTACGCGGCCCTGCTGATCTTTTGCGGGCGATTGGCGGAACGTTTTCCCCGCAACCAGAGCTTTCTGCTAGGCGTCGCCATTTTCACCGCCGCCTCGGCAGCCTGCGCCCTCGCCCACAGCGTTGAGGCCCTGGTCGCCTGCCGCCTGGCCCAGGCTGCCGGTGCGGCGCTGCTCACTCCAACCTCTCTGGGGCTGATCCTGGCAACCTTTCCCGCCGACCGGCGTGGCGGCGCGGTACGCATCTGGGCGGCGATTGGTGGCTTCGCCGCAGCCCTCGGGCCGTTGGTCGGCGGGCTGCTGGTCACCTATAGCTGGCGGTGGATTTTTTTGGTGAACCTGCCAATCGGCCTGCTGGCCCTGGCGGTTGGCGGCATCAAACTGCCACGCATCTCCGGCCATGCCGCGCCGGCGCCATACCTCTGGGCCGCCGCGCTTGTGACCCTCGGCATCGCCACGCTGATCTTTGGCATCGTTAAAGGCAACGACTTGGGGTGGACGGCGCCGGCGGTGCTGCTGAGCTTCGCGGCGGCGGCGGTGATGCTGGCCGGGTTCATCGCGCACTGCCTGCGTTCGGCCAACCCCTTCGTCGATCCACGGCTGTTCAGCATTAGCGAATTTACCCGCGCCACCTTGACGATGGCCCCCTTCGCAACCGCGTTCGGTGGGTTCCTGCTGTCATTGGTGTTATGGGAAGAAAGCGTCTGGCATTGGCCGGCCGCCACCATCGGCATGGCCATCGCTCCCGGCCCGTTTATGGTCCCCGTCACCTCCTTGCTGATCGCCGGGCGGCTGATCGCGCGCTACGGCGCCACCGCGGTCGTGGCGGCCGGCCTGACGGTGTTTGCCGCCGGGGTGGTGGTGTGGGCCGTCTTCGCCTCACCAAATCCCAACCTGGGGTTTGCCATCCTCTGCACCATCCCCTCTGGCATCGGGGTCGGGCTGACATTGCCGACACTGATGGGCATGGGCACATCGGTGTTACCGGCCTCGTCGTTCGCCACCGGCTCCGGCGTCATCAACATGGTCCGTCAGATTGGGTTCGCCGTCGGCGTCGCTTGCCTCGTCGCGGTAATCGGCACATCGACCGCGTTGACCACACATATGGCAGCGTTCCGGCTCGCCTGGTGGCTCATGGCCGCAATCACCGCGTTCGGCCTGCTACCGCTGCTGCTGCTAAAACGCCGCCCGACCTCACCCGCCGTCTGACCGCCCCAAGCGCCGGGCGCAGGAAAACTTTATCCCCGCGCCCAGGTGCAAATTTCGCCCGCGCCCCAATTTCTGCCGCCACATCGTCAGGCAGAAAGAGCAGCGCGCAGTGACAGGCCCCCTCAACATCGTCTGGTTCAAACGCGATCTGCGCCTGGCCGACCATCGCCCGCTGGCGCTGGCCGCCCAGCACGGCACGGTGCTGCCGCTCTATATCGCCGAGCCGGAGTTGTGGGCGCAGCCGGACGCCTCCGCCCGGCAATGGGATTTCGCCGCCGAAAGCCTCACCGAACTCAGCCAGGCCCTTGCCAGCCTCGGCCAACCGCTCTGCGTGCTGCGCGGCCAGGCCGTGCCCCTCCTGCAACGCCTGCACCAAACCCACGGCATCGCCGCGCTCTGGAGTCATGAGGAAACCGGCAATGGCTGGACCTATGCGCGCGACCGCGCGGTGGCCGCCTGGGCCAGAAGCGCCGGCATTCCCTGGCATGAAGCCCGCCAGTTCGGCGTCATCCGCCGGCTGCAATCCCGCGATGGCTGGGCCAAGGCCTGGGACCGCGACATGGCCGCGCCCATCACCCCGCTCCCGACCGCCCTGCTCCCCCTGCAAGGCGCCTGGCCCACGCATATTCCCAGCGCCGCCGAACTCGGCCTGCCACCCGATCCGTGCCCGCAGCGCCAGCCCGGTGGCCGCCGCGCCGCGCTGGCGACGCTCAATAGCTTCCTCGGCCAACGCGGGCGCGACTATCGCTGGCAGATGTCCAGCCCCGTCACCGCCTTTGATGCCAGTTCCCGCCTGTCACCCCACCTCACCTGGGGTACCATCTCGCTGCGCGAGGTCGCCCAAGCCTGCTGGGCCCGCTTGCAGGGTTTGAACGCCGCCGCCGATCCTGCCGCCAAAAGCTGGCGCGCCTCCCTCATCTCCGTGCTCGGCCGGCTGCATTGGCACTGCCATTTCATGCAAAAACTGGAAGACGAGCCACGCATCGAGTTCGAGAATTTTCACCCCGCCTATGACGGCCAACGGCCGGACACGCCGGACACGCAGCGCCTGGCCGCCTGGTGCGCGGGTGCCACCGGCTTCCCGTTCGTGGATGCCTGCATGCGCGCGCTGAACCAGCATGGCTGGCTCAACTTCCGCATGCGCGCCATGCTGATGTCCTTCGCCAGCTACCATCTATGGCTGCCATGGCGCGCCACCGGGCTGCATCTGGCGCGCCAGTTTGTTGATTACGAGCCCGGCATTCACTGGTCACAGGCGCAGATGCAATCCGGCACCACCGGCATCAACACCATGCGCGTCTACAACCCGGTCAAGCAGGGGCTGGACCAGGACCCAACCGGCCGCTTCGTCCGCGCCTACGTGCCCGAACTCGCCCCGGTGCCCGATGCATTCCTGCATCAACCGTGGCTGTGGGACGGCGCGGCCAGCCTGCCCTACCCGCCCCCCATCGTCGATCACACCGCAGCGGCCAAGGCCGCGCGCGACCGGCTCTATGCGCTGCGCAAAACTCCTGCCCACAGCGCCACCGCGCAGCACATCGCCAGCAAACACGGCAGCCGCAAAGCGGGCCTGCAGATGACCGGGCGCAAGAAACCGACGCGCGCACCGCAACTGGCGCTGGACCTGTGATGACCCGCAACCTGATATTCGTGCTCGGCGACCAGCTCACCCCCACCCTCTCCAGCCTCGCCGCCGGCGATCCGGCGCAAGACCGGGTGCTGATGGCGGAAATCGCTGACGAAACGACCTATGTCCCGCACCACAAAAAGAAAATCGCCTTCCTGTTCGCCGCCATGCGCCACTTCGCCGAGGATTTGCGCGACGCTGGCTGGCAGGTGGACTACGTGCAACTCGGCGCCCCCGATATCCGGGCCAATTTCTCAGACCAACTCGCCACCGCCATCGCCGCGCACGCCCCCGCCCGCATCGTGGTGACCGAGGCCGCGGAGTGGCGCGTCGCCCAGATCATCGCCGGCTGGGCGGCGCGGTTCAACCTGCCGGTGGAGATCCTGCCGGATGATCGCTTCCTGTGCCCGCCTGCGCTGTTCAAAGCCTGGGCCAGCGGGCGCAAGCAACTGCGCATGGAATATTTCTACCGCGACATGCGCCGCAAAACCGGCCTGCTGATGGATGGCGACCAGCCAGTGGGCGGGCAATGGAATTTCGACAGCGATAACCGCAAACCGGCCAACGCCGACCTGTTGATGCCACAACCGGCCGCCTACCCGCCCGACCGTATCACCCAAGACGTGCTCGCTCTGGTGGCCGATCGCTTCCCTGACCATTTCGGCGACCTCAGCCCGTTCCACTTCGCCGTCACCCGCGCCGATGCCGAGGCCGCATTCCGCCACTTCGTGCAGCACGCGCTACCCAAATTCGGCGACTATCAAGACGCGATGCTCACCGGCGAGCCGTTTCTGTATCATTCCGTTATCGCGCCGTATCTGAATTGCGGCCTGCTGGACCCGCTGCGTATCTGCCGCGCGGTGGAAGACGCCTACCGCGCCGGCCACGCCCCGCTCAACGCGGCGGAGGGCTTCATCCGCCAGATCATCGGCTGGCGCGAATATGTGCGCGGGATCTACTGGCTGAAAATGCCGGGGTATGAGGCTGAGAATTTCTTCGGCCACACCCGCCCGCTGCCCGCGTTTTACTGGACGGCGGAAACCAGCATGGCCTGCGTGCGCGCGGCCGTCGGCCAGACCAAAACCCACGCCTACGCCCACCACATCCAGCGCCTGATGGTCACCGGCAACTTCGCCCTGCTGGCCGGTATCGACCCGCACGCGCTGCACCAATGGTATCTCAGCGTCTACGCCGATGCGTTTGAATGGGTGGAACTGCCGAACACGCTGGGCATGAGCCAATTTGCCGATGGCGGCCTGCTCGCCTCCAAACCCTACGCCGCCAGCGGCGCCTATATTCACCGCATGTCGAATTACTGCGGGTCCTGCCAGTATGACGTCAAGCAGCGCACCGGCACGCAGGCCTGCCCGTTCAATGCGCTCTACTGGGACTTCATCGCCCGCCACCGCGACAAAATCGGCCACAACCCGCGCATGGCGCAAATGCTGCGCACCTACGACAAATTCCCCGACGCCGAACGCGCCCGCATCACCAGCAGCGCCGCCACCTTCCTGGCCAGCCTATGACGCACCACAAACCCAACCTGCCGCAAAAACCCTGCGCCGCCTGCGGCCGACCGTTCGCCTGGCGCAAGAAATGGGCGCGGGACTGGGACAACGTCAAAACCTGTTCCGAACGCTGCAAAGGGGACCTGCGCCGCAAATCCGGCTATAGCTCCGAAACGCCAGCCCATGCCGGCACATGCGCCGCCAGCTTGTCGAGCAACCCGTCCAACTGCCGGCGCTCCGCCGCCGACAAGCACGCCAGCATCGCCGCTTCCCGCGCCTGCAAAACCGGGATGTATCGGGCATAGAGCGCCCGCCCGGCCTCGGTCAGAAACAACAACTGCCGCCGGCTGTCCCGCGGATCGGTCTGCCGGCGGATCAGCGCCTTTTTCTCCAGCACGATCACCGCCCGGCTCACCCCGGCTTTCAGATGGCCGGAAAACTCGCAGAACTCGCTCGCGGTAATCCCCTCGCGGAAATGCAACGCCAGCAAGATCACAATTTCCGGCCGCGTCAGGCCAAATTCCATCTCGATCGCGCGGAACGATGGCTCGCGATAAAAGTTCAGCACATAGCCAATTTTATAGGCGGTCGGGATTTCCGTCCCGCCCAAAATGGCACGTAAGCCTGGATCGTCGCTTGAATTTGGTCTCATATTAGACTTTTTTATTGCTCCGTACGGGCCGCCAGCGTAGCATGATGGCGAAGGGATAACACGACGCAAGACCGTGTTGAAAAACGCACCAATGCATGATGTCACCCGCCCGGATGGCGGCGCCCGTTGCCTGTATTCCGGCACCCCCGAATACCCGATTTACGCCGATCGCATCGCCGCCGCGCCAGGCCTGCCGCGCCGCATGCCGGTGGTGATGGTGCATGGCGGCTGCCATACCGGGGCCTGCTACCTCGCCACACCCGATGGCCGCGAAGGCTGGGCCGGCCAGTTCGCCCGCGCCGGGCATGATGTCTACGCCGTCGACTGGCCCGGCCACGGGCGCTCGCCCGCCTGCGCCGATCTGCCGCGCCTGCCCACCCAGGCCATTGCCGCCGCCATCCGCGTGCTGGTTGAAGCCATCGGCCCCGCGGTATTGCTGGTGCATTCCGCCAGCGGCCCGATGGCGTGGTGGATCGCCGAGACCGCGCCCCACGCCGTCGCCGCCGTCATCGGCATCGCGCCCGGCGGCCCGGCCAATATTCTGCCAGTGCTGCCCGATGATCCGGCCGCCGTCGCCAAACTGCGCGACGATGCCAGCCTCGGCTGCCCGGTGCTGATGCCGGAAGACCGGCCGGTGGTGGTCGATATGGCCTTCATTCAAGCCTTCTGGGCCAACGCGCCGCGCTTCCCCGCGCAGGCTGTGGCGGCCTACGCCCAGGGCATCGTCGCCGAAAGTGCGCGCCTGTTCAACGAACGTTTCAATATTGGCGGGCGCGGCCTGGCCATCGCCGATCCGGCCAACCTGACCATGCCGAAGCTGATCGTCACCGGCGACCACGACCCGCGCCACCCCCGCGCCGTGGATGCCGCCACCGCCGCCTATCTCGGTGCCGAATACATCTGGCTGCCCGACCGCGGCATCCACGGCAACGGCCACATGATGATGATCGAGAACAACAGCCACGCCATCGCCGCCCTGCTGATCGACTGGCTGCACACCAACGGATTGTGAACCCCAAGGAGACCCACACCATGCAACGGATATTTCGCGGCCTCGCCCTCGCCGCCCTTGCCGCGATCGCAAGCCCAGCACATGCGGGAACGGATGCGATCAAAATCGGCGTGCTGACCGACATGGCCGGCGTCACCGCCGACATCACCGGCAAGGGCTCGGTCACCGCCGCTGAAATGGCGGTGGAGGAATTTGGCGGCACCGTGCTGGGCAAAAAAATCCAGGTGCTGTTCGCCGACCATCAGCACAAGGTCGATGTCGGCAGCGCGCTGACCCGGCAATGGTTCGATATCGATAAGGTTGATACCATCGTCGATGTGCCCAATTCCGGCGTGGCGCTGGCGGTGCAGACCCTGGCGCGCGAAAAGCAGAAAATCGTCATGTTCTCCGGCGCCGGCACCACCGCGCTCACCAACGACGCCTGCTCGCCCTACGGCTTTCACTGGACCTACGATACCTATGGCCTGTCGCACGGCACCGCCTCGGCCGTGGTGAAATCGGGCGGCAAAACCTGGTTCATCCTCGCCGCCGACTACGCCTTTGGCCAGCAATTGCAGAAAGACACCACCGACGTTGTGCTCGCCGCCGGCGGCAAGGTGGTGGGCGCGGTGCGCCACCCGCTGAACAACGCTGATTTCTCCGCCTACCTGGTGCAGGCGCAAGCCTCCGGCGCCCAGGTCATCGGCATCGCCAATGCGGGCAACGACACGGTCAACGCCATCAAGCAGGCGCAGGAATTCGGCCTCGTCGATCAAAACCACAGCCTCGCCGCGCTCATTCTGATGTTGCAGGACGTGCACAGCCTCGGCCTGAAAGCCGCCCAAGGCACCTATCTCACCACCGCCTCCTATTGGGATGTGGACGACGCCTCCCGCGCCTGGTCCAAGCGTTTCTTCGCCCGCACCAACATGATGCCCTCGATGATCCATGCCGGCGTTTACGGTTCGGTGCTGCACTACCTCAAAGCCATCCAGGCCGCCGGCACCGACAACGCGGACAAGGTGGCCGCCGCGATGCGTGCCATGCCGATCAACGACGCCTTCACCCACAACGCCTCGATCCGCGCAGATGGCCATGTCATGCGCGACATGTATCTCGCCCGGGTGAAAAAGCCGTCCGAGTCGAAAGCCCCTTGGGACTACTTCGAAATCGTGCGCACCATCCCGGCAGCCGAAGCCGTGTGGCCGCTGTCTGAAAGCACCTGCGCGCTGGTGAAATAACCCCGCATCCACCGCCCCTCATCCCCACGGGAATGGGGGGCGGTTCGGGCGCCGCGTTGCACCGCCTTGCCGGACGGGCGCACTGTATTCGGCACAGCACAGCAGCCGGACCCGCACCATGCCCACCACCCTCTACGGCATCAAAGCCTGCGACACGATGAAGAAGGCGCGCACCTGGTTAGACGCGCACGGCGTCACCTATGCCTTCCACGACTACAAAACCCAATCCATCGCCCCGGACACGCTGCGCGCCTGGGTCGCGGCGCTGGGCTGGCAAACGGTGCTCAACCGCGCCGGCACCACCTTCCGCAAGCTGGATGACGGGCAAAAGGCCGATCTGGACGCCGAACGCGCCATTGCCCTCATGCTCGCCCAGCCCTCGATGATCAAACGCCCGGTGCTGGAGATCGACGGCCGGCTGATTGTCGGTTTCGATCCTTCGGTCTATGCCTCAACCTTCGCCTGACCCAAGCCTCGGAACCCAGCATGTCCAACATCTTCGCCGGCACCATCCCCGCTTTGATGACCCCCTGCCGTCCGGACCGCACCCCGGATTTCGACGCCCTGGTGCGCAAAGCCCGCTCGCTCATCGCCGCCGGCATGTCCGCCGTGGTCTATTGCGGCTCGATGGGCGACTGGCCGCTGCTGACCGATGAACAGCGGATGGAAGGCGTGGAACGCCTGACCGCCGCCGCGATCCCCGTCGTCGTCGGCACCGGCGCGCAGAACCCGGCCCGCGCCGCCGCCTTGGCCGCACATGCCAAGCGGGCCGGCGCCAAGGGGTTGATGGTCATCCCGCGCGTGCTGTCGCGCGGCACCTCCCCCGCCGCGCAAAAGGCGCATTTCGCCGCCGTGCTCGAAGCCGGCGACGGCCTGCCGGCGGTGATCTACAACAGCCCCTATTACGGCTTTGAAACCAAGGCCGACCTGTTCTTCGCCCTGCGCGCCAACCACGCCAATCTGGTCGGCTTCAAGGAATTCGGCGGCGCCGCCGCCTTGCGCTACGCCGCCGAGCATATCACCGGGCAAGACCCGTCGCTCACCCTGATGGTCGGCGTCGATACCCAGGTGTTCCACGGCTACGTCAATTGCGGCGCCGCCGGGGCGATCACCGGCATCGGCAACGTGCTGCCGAAGCAAGTGCTGCACCTCGTCGCCCTCTGCACCCAGGCCGCCACCGGCGATGCCCAGGCCCGCCGCCGTGCGCTGGAGCTGGAACAGGCGCTGATGGTGCTGTCCTCGTTCGATGAGGGCGCCGATCTGGTGCTGTACTACAAATACCTGCTGGTGCTGGAAGGGGAGGCGGAATACGCCCTGCACTTCACCCCCAGCGACGCCCTGTCCGCCAGCCAGCGCCATTACGCCGAAACCCAGCTGGCGCTGTTCAAGGCGTGGTATGCCAACTGGTCCCAAGTGGCCTGATCCGGGCACGTTTCCTTAACCCACCGCCCGTAATCTGCCAGCCAGCCGCGCCGATGCGCGGTTGACTGGCACGGCAGTCCGCTCCTCAGGGTAAGCCCGGCGTGCCCGGCCACCGCCATCGGGACCACGACGCATGCGCCCCGCCTCGCCTCTGCCTGCCGGCCATAATCTCGGCCTGGACCTGCTGCGCGCGAGCGCGATCCTGCTGGTGCTGATCTGCCACTGGGCCGGGCATTTCGGCTACTGGCTCGGCGTCGCCATCCCGCCTGCGGTCGAAGCCCTGGGCGATACCGGGGTCGCGCTCTTCTTCGCCCTCAGCGGCTTTCTGATCGGCCGCATCCTGATCGGCATTGGCGAGCAGCGGCCGGGCTGGGCGGATTTCGCCACCTTCCTGCTGCGCCGCGCCTTGCGCACCTTGCCGCTCTATCTCCTCTGGCTGGCGCTGCTGCTGCTAGCCTTCCCGCCGCGCACCGACGCCATGGCGACCGGCCTGCGCTTCCTGACCCTGACGCAGAACCTGCTGGCCGAGATGCCGGATGACTATTACTTCGCCGTCAGCTGGTCGCTGGCGATCGAGGAATGGTTTTATCTGCTGTTCGGCGCCGCCTTCCTCGCCGCCGCGCGCTGGCTCGGCGCCCGGCGCGCCGCCCGCCTGGTGCTGCCGCTATTCTTGCTATTGCCGCTGCTCGCCCGGCTGCTGCATGGCGACCCGCCATCGCTGGTGCCGTATCGGTTGGATGAAATCGCCTATGGCGTGCTGATGGCCCATCTCGCCCGCCACGGCCGCGGATGGCTGGGCTATCCGCGTGCCAGCCTTGCCATCGGCCTGGCGCTGATGGCCGTCTCCGTCGCCGGCCTGCCGCCGCACGCGCTGGGGCCGAACACGCTGGTGGCCGGCTGCGCGCTGCTGCTGCCCGCGTCCATGCGCCTGCGCCACGCGCCGGCCTGGCTGGCCGCCCCCATCCGCTGGATCGCCGGCCGGTCCTATGCACTCTACCTCGTCCACCTCACCGTGCTGACCGATATCGTGGAGCGCGGCCTGTGGGAGCCGGGCTGGCTTGGCACCCCGGCTTGCATCGCTTTGGCCATCCTCGGCCCGGCGGTGCTGGCGGAGCTTTCCTGGCGGCTGCTGGAACAACCCGTCCTGCGCCTGCGCCCGGCCCAGGCCCGAACGCGCGCCCCGATGCCGGCCGGCATTGAAATTGCCTTGCCGTAGCGTAACCTGCCGCCCAAACAAACCATGAGGGCGCGCCAGATGTATATCCTGCAAGTCAACTTCGCCTACCGCAACATGTCCCCCGCTTTGCAAGCCGCCAATAACACCGAAGACCGGGCCAAACCCTTCCTCGACGTGGCCGGCCTGCTTTGGAAAATCTGGCTCAACACCGAAGGCGGCCCGAAAGTGGGTGGCATTTACTGCTTCGATAGCCGGGCCAATGCGGAAGCCTATCTTGCCGGGCCGATTGTCGCCCGCATGAAGGCAAACCCTGATATGGTGGACCTGACCACGCAGATCTACGCCGTCACCGAAGCCCCCAGCCGCATCACCCACGCGCCCGTGCCGTTCCTGGCCGCCGCAGCGCAATAGCAGGATCCGCGATCATGCCCCATCACTGGACCGATCAGGTCGCCCTGGTCACTGGCGGCGCCCGCGGCCTCGGCCGCGCCATCTGCCGCGCGTTGGCCGCGAAAGGTGCGGCGGTTGCGGTCAACTACACCTCCCGCCCCGACGCGGCGGCGGCCCTGGTGGCCGAGATCCATGCCGCCGGCGGCCGCGCCATCGCCGTGCGCGCCGACGTGGCGGATGCCGCGGCGGTGGAGGCGATGGCAGCCCAGGTGGCGGCCGAACTCGGCCCGATCTCCATCCTGGTCAACAATGCCGGCATCGCCTGGTCGGCCACGCTGGAAAGCTTTGAGCCCGCCGGCTTCGCCCGCCTGCGCGCGGTCAATGTGGATGGCACCATCCACGCCACCCGTGCCGTGCTGCCCGGCATGAAGGCGGCCGGCTATGGCCGCATCGTCAACATCTCCTCGGTCGCCGCCTTCGCCACCTCGGGCTTCCCCGGCAACCATTTCTACGCCTCCACCAAGGCGGAGGTGAACGTGCTCACCCGCCGGTTCGCGCTCGAACTCGGCGCCCACGGCATCACCGTCAACGCGGTCGCCCCCGGCTTCACCCGCACCGACATGACCGAAGGCGGCCATTCGCCAGAGGCCTGGAAAGCGATTGAAGCCAGCTTCGCCGTGCGCGCCATCACCGGGCGGGTGGGGGAGCCGGAGGACATCGCCAACGCCGTCGCCTTCTTCGCCGCCCCGGACTCGAGCTGGATCACCGCCCAGGTGCTGGCCGTCGATGGCGGCCGCACCGACTTCATCGGCCACGGCTAACCGGCCAACCCACCGCAGCAAAGGAACGAACATGGCCGGATCCCCGTTTTGGACCCAAGATCCGGCAGAAGCGGCATCCGCCCTGGGCTGCACGCTGGCGGGGCTGACCACGGTTGACGCCGCCGCCCGTCTGGCGACCTATGGCCGCAACGCCGACCAGCAGGCGCGGGAAGCTGGCGTGCTGCGCGCCGTCGGCCGCCGCCTGCTGGAACCGATGTGCCTGATCCTGATCGCGGCGGCCATCGTCTCCGCCGTCACCGGCGATGTGCCGAGCGCGCTGATCATCCTGGTCATCCTCGCCGCCTCCGTCACGCTCGATACGGTGCAGGAAGGCAGCGCCAAACGGGCGGCAGAAGCCCTGCGCCAGTCGGTCGCGCTGAAGGCGGAGGTCAAGCGCGACGGCGCCTTCGTGTCCGTCGATGCTGAAACCGTCGTGCCCGGCGATGTGTTCCGCGTCGGCGTGGGCGACATCATCCCCGCCGATGCGCTGGTGCTGGACGCGAGCGCCTTCACCGCCAACGAGGCCGCCTTAACCGGCGAGCCCTATGGTGTGATCAAGCGGCCGGGCGTCGTGGCCGGACAAACGGCGGCGGAGGCCAGCAACGCTCTGTTTCGCGGTGCGGTGGCGCAAACCGGCGATGCGATCGGCCTGGCGGTCGGCACCGGCGCCAACACGCTGTTCGGCAAAGCGGCGCAGGCGTTGAACGAGGCCAGCGCGATCTCCCCCTTCCAGCAGGATCTGCGCCAGCTCGGCTACCTCGTCGCCCGCGCCACCGCGGTGCTGGTGCTCGGCGTGCTGGCCGCCAACGTCGCCTTCGGCCGGCCGGTGATCCAGTCACTGATGTTCGCCGTCGCCCTCGCCGTGGGGCTGACGCCGGAATTGCTGCCGATGATCACCACCGTCACCCTCTCGCGCGGCGCGGTACGCATGGCGCGCCGCAAGGTCATCGTCAAACGCCTCTCCGCCATTCACGACCTCGGCGCGATGACGGTGCTGTGCACCGACAAAACCGGCACCCTCACCTCGGCGAAGATCGAACTCGCCGGCTCCCTGCTGCCAGATGGCGCCAGCGATCCGCGCCCGGCCATGCTCGCGGCGGTGGCCGCCAGCCTCGGCGGCGATAAAGGCTCGCTCGATGCCGCGCTCGCCACCGCCCAGCCCGACGCGCATCAGGGCTGGACCCGCAAGGGCCTGCTGCCGTTCGACTACCAGCGCCGCATGGGCGCGGTGCTCGCGGATGGGCCGGCGGGGCTGCTGCTGATCGTCAAAGGCGCGCCGGAAGCGGTCATCGCCGCCTGCACCCGCACCGCCAATGGCAGCCTGGACGCGGCCGCCGCGCTGGCTTCCGTCAAGGCGTTGGCCGCCCAAGGCCTGCGCGCCGTCGCCGTGGCCTCCCGCCCCTGGACCGACCCGGCGCGCGACCCGGAAGCGGCCGACGAAACCGGGCTGGTGTTTGAAGGGCTCTGCACCTTCGCCGACCCGCCGAAGGCCAGCGCCCCCGCCGCCGTCGCCCGGCTGTCCGCCGCCGGGGTGCGCGTGGTGATCCTGTCTGGTGACGACCCGCTGGTGGTGGCCCGGCTGGCCAAAATCGTCGCCCTGCGCAGCGATCAGGTGATGACCGGCACCGAGATCGACACACTCTCGCACGAGGCGCTGCAAATCCGCGTCCACAGCACCGACGTCTTCGCCCGCCTGTCGCCCGACCAGAAGGTGCGGGTGGTGCACGCCCTGCGCGCCTCCGGCGCCATTGTCGGCTTCATGGGCGATGGGGTGAACGACGCGCCGGGCATCAAGGCCGCCGATGTCGGCCTGTCGGTCGATGGCGCCACCGGGGTTGCCCGCGCGGCGGCGGATATGATCCTGCTGGATTCCGACCTCGCCGTGGTGGCGGACGGGGTGGACGAAGGCCGCCGCACCTTCGCCAACATCCTGAAATACGTGCGCATGGGCGCGAGTTCCAATTTCGGCAACATGCTGTCGATGGCCGCCGCCTCGCTGTTCCTGCCGTTTCTGCCGATGCTGGCAACGCAGATCCTGCTGAACAACCTGCTGTATGACATCTCGGAAATCGGCGTGCCGTTCGACAATGTCAGCACCACCGATATCGCCAAACCGCAGCGCTGGCAGATGAAGGACATCGTCCGCTTCGCCGCCGTCATGGGGCCGCTGTCGTCACTGTTCGACATGGCGACCTTTGCGGCATTGTATCTCGGGTTCGCCACCAGCCCGGAGGTGTTCCGCACCGGCTGGTTCGTCGAGTCGATCGCCACCCAAACCCTGGTGGTGTTCCTCATCCGCACCCATGGCCGCCCATGGCACAACATGCCCAACCCGGCGCTGACCCTGACCACGCTGGGCGCGCTGGCGGTGGCACTGATGATCCCCTTCTCCCCCCTGGGCGCCTGGTTCGGCTTCCAGACCCCGTCAGCCACCGTCAACCTGACGCTGGCTGCCATCGTCGGGATTTATCTGCTGTGCGCGGAACTGGTGAAACCCTATGCGATCCTTGGCGCGCTAACGGTGCAGCGTCGGCTCAGCGCCCGATAAAGACCGGTTTGCGCTTTTCCAGGAAGGCATGCCGGGCTTCTTTGGCGTCCTCGCTGGCGAAGGCCATGCGGATATTCGCCACCTCGTAGCGTAGCTGCTGCTCCATATCCGTGCTTTCCATCGCCCGCGTCATGCCGCGCTTCAGCAGCCGCAGGGTAATCGGCGACCATTCGCACAGTTGCTGGCAATAGTCCGCCAGCCGCGCCGACAACTGGTCATCGTCCACCACCTCGCCCGCCATGCCCAGCGCCACCGCCTCGTCCCCGAGCACAGTGCGGTTTTCCAGCATGAAGCGCATGCCCTGCTCGTAGCCCATGGCTTGCGGCAGGGTGATGGTCAGCCCGGCATCCGGCGAGCCACCAATGCGGGTGTAGCCGGCCATCAGCCGGGCAGACCGGGCGACGATCCGCACATCCGCCGCCATCGCCAGGCCAAGCCCGGCGCCCACGGCCACGCCATTAATCCCGGCGACCACCGGCTTGTCACAGCGTTTGCGCATCGCCAGCAGGAAATTGCCCACCCAGCCCACATCATCCAACTGCGCCGCCTGCGGCGACAGCGGCGTGTAATCGCCGCGCCCGGTCAGATCCAACCCGGCGCAGAAACTGTCGCCGCTGCCGGTGATGGCGATCACCCGCACATCGTCAATCTTCGCCGCCGCATCCACCGCCGCGATCACCGCCCAGGCCAGTTCAGTGTTAATGGCGTTCTTCTTGGCCGGCCGGTTCAAGGTGATGGTGCGCACATGGCCCGCATCGGAAACGGTGACGACATCGCTCATTGCTGATCTCCCAAATATGGCGGGGCGTCTTAGCGCCCCTTGAAGTCCGCCGGACGCTTTTCGAGGAACGAGGTCATGCCCTCGCGGAAATCCTCGGTACGCTTCATTTGCAGGAATTGCAGATACACGTGGTGCACATGGTCGTTGAAACTCTCATTCAGGCCCATGCGCATCAGCCGCTTGGAGGATTCGACCGCCAGCGGCGCATTGGCCGCAATCTCCGCCGCCAGCGCGCGGGCGCGGGCCGGCAACTCCGCGTCCGGCACCACATGGTTGGTCAGACCGAGGTCGAGGCACTCCGCCGCCGACAAAGTGCGCCCGGTAAAGATCAGCTCCGCCGCCTTGGCCCAGCCGAGCATGCGCGGCAGATACCAGGTGCCGCCGCTTTCCGGCACGATGCCGCGCTTGACGAACGCCGCCGCCATTTTGGCACTTTCCGCCATCACCCGCATGTCGCAGCCCAACGCGGTATCGAAGCCATAGCCGGCGGCGGACCCGTTCAGCGCGCAGATTGTCGGCTTGTCCAGGTTGAACAGCACCGTCGGCGGGGTGTTGCGCAGGTCCAGATTGACCGAAACCGGATCGCTGGCGTTGTTGGCGCCGATGCCCTTGCCGGCCACCGCGTCGGCAATATCCAGCCCGACGCAGAACGCCCGGCCGGCGCCGGTCAGCAGCACCACCCGCACCGCCGGGTCGGCATTGGCCCGCAGCAGCAGATCGCTCAGCAAGGCCAGCATCGGCCGGGTGATGGCGTTCAGCCGCTCCGGCCGGTTCAGCGTCAGCGTGGCGATACCGCCCGACACCTCATACAACACCTCCGCCTGCGCCGGATCACTCATCGGCCAGTTCCTTCCCGCTGTTACGATGCAGCTTTATGCGGCGCGATCAGGAATTTCTCCCCGGTGGCGCGGCGGTTATAGGCGGCGATGTTGGCCGGTTGCAGCGCCTCCTGCAACGACAGCGTGGCGGTGTAGTGGCTGGCGAAGGTGGTTTTCAGCCCGGCGACCACGCGCGCGCGCATCTTCGCCACCTCGGCCGGACCGACCTTGACCATATACGGCGTCAGCAGCCAGCCGCCCACGCCCCACGCCATGCCAAAGCCGCGATTAAACTCGGTCGGCCCGGTATTCAGCCCGCCGTAAATATAAACCTGCTTATGCACCGATGAGCCGTAGCGGCTGTAAACCGTGGCCTTGGCGTTGATCGCCGCCTCCATCGCGGTCAGAATCTGCCCGGCGAGCTTGCCGCCGCCAATGGCATCAAAGGCCAGCGTGGCGCCGGTTGCGGTCAGTGCCGCGATCAGGTCTTCCATAAAGCTCGGCGACGAACTGTCGCAGATATGCTGGGCGCCGATGCCGCGCAGCAACGCCGCCTGCGCGGGGTTGCGCACGATGTTGACCAGGCCGATCCCGTCTTCGAGGCAGATCTTGTTCAACATCTGCCCGAGGTTGGACGCGGCCGCCGTGTGCACCAGCGCCGTATGGCCTTCCAGCCGCATGGTGCCGACCATGCCCAACGCGGTCAGCGGGTTCACGAAGCACGAGGCACCATCGGCCGGCGCCGTGCCATCGGGCAGCAGCAGGCAATCCGCCGCCTTCAGCACCCGGTATTGCGCGTACATCGCCCCGCCCAGGATCGCCACCGTTTTGCCCAGCAACGCCTGCGCATTGGCACCGGCGGCCACCACAACGCCCGCGCCCTCATTGCCCACGGGCATGGACTCGTCCAGCCGCCCGGCCATTGCCCGCATCAGCCCCGGCGGCACGCTCGCGGTCACCACCGGCTGCTCCGCCGTGCCGGACAGCGTCGCCGTCGACATATCCGCCGCCCCGAGCAACAGCCCCAGGTCGGACGGGTTCAAGGGGGAGGCTTCCACCCGCACCACCACCTCATCGGCCGTCGGCACCGGGGTTGGCACGCGTTGCAGCGACAGTTCCAGCGTGCCGCTGGCGGTGATGAGCGAGCGGAGTTGCAGTCCGGTCGTGTGGGTCATGATGCGTTTCCCCGATCAGGATGATGTTGGCGCCCAGCCTGCACAGCCGCCGCCTGCGCCGTCAAATCTGCCAGCCAACGCCGCCGGTGCGGTTGCCAGCCGCCCGCCTCCGGCGTTACTGCTTATGCCAAACCAAAGGGAAATCCGGAAATGCCAGACACCTCTGCCCCCCAGCCGAAAAAGCCGCGCGGCCGCCTGTTTTTCGCCAATCCCGGCCCGACCAACATTCCCGAAAGCATTCTGCACGCGATCGGCCATCACGCGGTGGACTTCCACGCCCCGGAATTCATGAAGCTGTACGAGGAATGCTGGGACGGCATTCTGCGTATCATGAAAACCACCCAGCACATGTTCATGTATACCGGCTCCGGCCACGCCGCCTGGGAAGCCGCCATCGTCAACGTGCTGTCCGCCGGCGATACCGTGCTGGTGCCGGAAACCGGGGTGTTCTCGGAAAGCTGGTCCGGCATGATGCGCGATGTGGGCATCACCGTGCAGAAACTGCCCTGCGACTGGCAGCACGGCATTGAAATCGCCGCCTTGCAGGCGGCCCTGGCCGCCGATACCGCGCACACCATCAAAGCGGTGTGCGTGGTGCAGAATGAAACCTCCACCGGCATGTTCCTGCCGGTCGATCAGGTGCGTGCGGCGATGGATGCGGCCAAGCACCCGGCGCTGCTGCTGGTGGACACCATTTCCTCGCTCGGCTGCATCGATTTGCGCATGGACGAATGGAAGGTCGATGTCGTGGTCGGCGGCAGCCAGAAGGGCTTGATGCTGCCCACCGGCATGGCCTTCACCGGCGTGTCGGACAAGGCGATGAAGGCGTCGGAAACCTCCACCCTGCCGAAGCATTATTTCAGCTGGAAGGCGATGTCGGCGCGCAAGCAGCGCAGCTTCATCGGCACCGTACCGACCAACCAGTTTTTCGGTCTGCGCGAATCGATCCGGCTGATCGAGGAAGAGGGGCTGGACGAGGTGTTCGCCCGCCACGCCCGGCTGGGTGAAGCCGTCCGCCGCTGCGTGCGGCACTGGTCCGGCAATAACGGGCCGAGCCTGTTCTGCCAGAACCCGAGCCGCGAATCGAACTCGGTCACCGCCGTGCTGATGCCGGACGGCTTCGACGCGGAGGCCATCCGGCGCACCTGTTCGCAGCAATACAACGTCTCTCTCGGCGGCGGCCTGGGCAAGCTGAACGGCAAAGTGTTCCGCATCGGCCATCTCGGCGACCTCAACGAGCCGATGATCCTCGGCACCCTCGCCGCGGTCGAAATGGCGCTGCGAGTCAATGGCGTGCCGCACGCCGCTGGTGGCGTCGGCGCGGCGATGGAATACCTGGCCAGCCTCTGAGCACCGACAAAGCGAATCACCCAAGGGTGATTCGCGCCCGGCCGGCCTGTGGATGACGGGGATAACGGGGATGGCGCGTTTTGCGTCCTTGGTGAATCCGACCGGACACCCTAAGTTCGTATTTCGTTCTTGCGAGCCATGCTGGTTTGGCGTCTCCGGCACCCCATCTTGTGTGCAATGCGCATGGATGCGCCACATCTAGTGTATTTTGCATTGACGTGCGCAAGCGGTTGGGGAGGATAGCGCCCGAGATGAGGGCGCCCCGACGCGTGTTGCGGGGGTGGATATCCCAGGATTGCTGGGGCTGTGGGGGAGTAGGGCCGTGCTTGATGTCGTGCAGATGCAAGGACACCACGAGGTGCGGGTCGACCGCAGCCGTGATTCGCTGATCACCGATTTCGGCCGGGCCACGC
This sequence comes from uncultured Rhodospirillales bacterium, assembly GCA_903893975.1. Classification (GTDB taxonomy): domain Bacteria; phylum Pseudomonadota; class Alphaproteobacteria; order Acetobacterales; family Acetobacteraceae; genus CAITOL01. The sequence goes on from CAITOL010000109.1 coordinate 18,165, forward strand.
TCGATGACCGCTATCTGCTGCCCGGCGAAAGCTATCAGGACCTGTTCGCCCGCGTGTCCAGCTATTACGGCGAGGATGCCGCGCACGCGCAGCGCATCTACGACTACATGTCCAAGATGTGGTTCATGCCCGCTACCCCCATTCTGTCCAATGGCGGCACCACCCGCGGCCTGCCGATTTCCTGCTTCCTGAACGAAGCCAATGACAGCCTCGACGGCATTGTCGGCCTGTGGAACGAGAATGTGTGGCTCGCCTCCAAGGGCGGCGGCATCGGCTCCTACTGGGGCAATCTGCGCTCGATCGGCGAAAAGGTCGGGCTGAACGGCAAAACCTCCGGCGTCATCCCGTTCATCCGCGTGATGGACAGCCTGACGCTGGCGATCAGCCAGGGCAGCCTGCGGCGCGGCTCGGCGGCGGTCTACCTGCCGCTGAACCATCCGGAGATCGAGGAATTCGTCGAAATCCGCCGCCCGACCGGCGGCGACCCGAACCGCAAGGCGCTGAACCTGCATCACGGCATTCTGGTGCCGGATGCCTTCATGCGCGCGGTGGAAGCGGACGAGGAATGGGCGCTGACCTCGCCCAAGGATGGCTCGGTGGTGCGCAAAATCAGCGCTCGCGGCCTGTGGATTCGCATTCTGATGGCCCGGATCGAAACCGGCGAGCCGTATCTGATCTATTCCGATCACGTGAACAACGCGCGGCCGGAGCATCACAAGCTGGCCGGGCTGGAGGTGAAAACCTCCAATCTGTGCAGCGAAATCACCCTGCCGACCGGGGTGGACCAGCACGGCCAGCAGCGCACCGCGGTATGCTGCCTGTCGTCGCTCAACCTCGAATCCTGGTTCGAGTGGAAAGACCATCCTCTGTTCATCGAGGACGTGATGCGCTTCCTCGACAACGTGTTGCAGGACTTTATTGACCGCGCGCCGGACGGCATGGAAAAAGCCAAATACTCCGCCGCCCGCGAACGCTCGGTCGGGCTGGGGGTGATGGGGTTCCACTCCTTCCTGCAATCGCAGAACGTGCCGTGGGAATCGGTCATCGCCAAGGTGTGGAACAAGCGCATGTTCGCGCATATCCGTGGCCAGGCCGATGCGGCGAGCAAACTGCTGGCCGATGAGCGCGGCCCATGCCCGGATGCCGAGGAATACGGCGTGCATGAGCGGTTCAGCCATAAAATGGCCGTCGCGCCGACCGCCTCAATCTCCATCATCGCCGGCAATGCCTCACCGGGTGTGGAGCCGATCGCCGCCAACGTGTTCCTGCAAAAAACCCTGTCCGGCAGTTTCTCGGTCCGCAATCGCCACCTGCAAAAACTACTGGCGGAAAAGGGCCGCGATACCGACGATGTCTGGTCGTCGATCACCGTCAACAAAGGCAGCGTCCAGCATCTGGACTTCCTCGATGAGCAGGAAAAGGCGGTTTATCGCACCGCCTTCGAACTCGATCAGCGCTGGGTGGTGGAACACGCCGCCGACCGAACGCCCTATATCTGCCAGAGCCAGTCGATCAACCTGTTCCTGCCGGCAAACGTGCACAAGCGCGACCTGCACCAGATCCACATGATGGCGTGGAAGCGCGGCGTGAAGTCGCTCTACTACTGCCGCAGCCTGTCGATCGCGCGTGCGGACTCGGTCAGCGAAAAGGCGGTCCGCCCGGAAGAATTCACCGGCATCCCCATCGCCCCGCTGCTCGAACAACCCTCCCTGCCCCTGGTCAGCGGCACCACGGACTACGAGGAATGCCTCGCCTGCCAATAGATGAAAGTTTTTTGGTCCTTTTTTTCAAAAAAGGACCGCTGAAGTGAAGCGCTTCTTTTTGGAAAAAGAAGCAAAAACTTTTTATCTGTTTTAGGCATCCAAGATGAACGCGTCCGCAGTCTCGCCTGATGAAACCCCAGTGCAGTTCGACCTGCTGACCGCCAACCCGGTCTACAAGCCGTTCCGCTATCCCTGGGCCTATGAAGCATGGCTGATGCAGCAGCGCGTGCACTGGCTGCCGGAAGAAGTGCCGCTCGCCGACGACGTGAAGGACTGGCACCGCAACCTCACGACGTCGGAACGCAACCTGCTGACCCAGATCTTCCGCTTCTTCACCCAGGCCGATGTCGAGGTGAATAACTGCTACATGAAGCATTACAGTCAGGTGTTTAAACCCACCGAAGTGCTGATGATGCTGTCCGCCTTCTCCAACATCGAAACCGTGCACATCGCCGCCTACAGCCATTTGCTGGATACGGTCGGCATGCCGGAAATCGAATATACCGCCTTCCTCAAATACAAGGAGATGAAGGACAAATACGACTACATGCAGAGCTTCCGGATCGACAGCAAGCACGAGATTGCCAAGACCCTGGCAGCGTTCGGTGCCTTCACCGAAGGCCTGCAACTGTTCGCGTCCTTCGCCATCCTGCTGAATTTCCCGCGCTTCGGTAAAATGAAGGGCATGGGGCAGATCATTTCCTGGTCGGTGCGCGACGAATCGCTGCACTGCCTGTCCATCATCCAGTTGTTCCGCACCTTCGTGCAGGAAAACCCGGAAATCTGGACCGAGGAATTGAAGCGCGAGCTGTATCTCTGCTGCGCCACCATCGTCGAGCATGAGGACGCCTTTGTGGATCTTTGCTTCGAGCAGGGCGCCATTGAGGGCATGGATGCGGACTCGGTGAAGCAATATATCCGCTACATCGCCGACCGCCGCCTGACCCAGCTGGGCCTGAACGAGCTCTATCACGTCGAAAAAAACCCGCTGCCCTGGCTGGACGAAATGCTGAACGCGGTTGAGCACGCCAACTTCTTCGAAAACCGCGCCACCGAATACAGCAAAGCCGCGACCCTCGGCAGTTGGGAAGAAGCCTTCGGCGACGCGAACAGCGCCATGGCCACCTCCGACGGCGCCGAATTCGCCACCACCTGATCCCCATGCGCGCGCTGCGGTTCGCCGCCTATGGGCTGATCGTGGCGGTGCTGGCCGGCTGGGGCGCATGGTGGGTGCTGGGCGGCGGCGCAAGCCGGCTCGGGCTGGACACGATGGGCGGCTCGGTCTCGGCCGGGGTGACCGTGGGTGGCCCGTTCACCCTCACCGATACCGCCGGCCATACGGTGACGGACGCGACCTATCGCGGCCGCTGGATGCTGGTCTATTTCGGCTACACCTTCTGCCCCGATGTCTGCCCGACCGAATTGCAAACCATCGCCGGGGCGCTGGATGCGCTGGGGCCGGATGCCGCCAGGCTGGCACCGATTTTCATCACCATCGACCCGGCCCGCGATACCCAGGAGACCATGGCCGGCTATGTCAAACTGTTCGACGACAGATTGATCGGCCTGACCGGGACAGAGGCACAAATCGCCGCCGTTGCGCGGGCATATCGGGTTTATTACGCCCGCGCCGAGCGTAAGGACACCACGCAATACCTGATGGATCACTCGTCTTTCCTGTATCTTATGGGCCCTGACGGCAAGCTGCGCAGCCTGTATCGCCCGGGCATGAGCGCCACCGACCTGGCGGCCGCGTTACGATCCAGACTGGCGGGCGAGTAAATAGTTTGTTATCGTCGTTAGCTTACAAGGCGTAGGGGTAACATTTCCTCGTGAGTTTGATCGACGACATTTCGCGCGACCCCGCTGCCGCATCACTGCCGCGCCATAGCCGTCGCTTGTCCGATAAAATTCTCATCGCCTTCCATCACGCCTGCGACCAGGGCGATTTCGATGTTGCCGACCAGTTGCTGGCCGTGCTGGAAAACATGCTGCGCAAAAGCCCGATGCCCGCCGACGCCAATCGCCGCCGCAGCCTGGACAGCCTGGTCGCCGCCTATGAACGGCTGTGGTATCTGCGCCACCCGACCCAGGCTTAGCCCAACGCCAATTCCTGCCCATCGCGCAGCACCACCTGCGCGGCTGGGGTAAAGCCGCCATCGGCTTCGTGCAGCACCAGCCCGGCAGCAACCCGGCACGGCCCTTTGCCACCCTTGATCGCCCGCAATAACAACAGCTTGGCATCTTGCCCCGTGCGCGGCCATAGCGGGAAGACCAGCGGGCTGCCGCAACCGGCGGCGGCCAGCGCCGCCAGCGCGGTGGCAAGCGCCGCGGCGGGCAGCACGAAGGTCAGGCTGCCGTGATGGCGCAACGGGGCGGCCAATGCCCGCGCCCAGTCCGCGAACACCGACGCGGTGGCGCGTCGCGCCAGTTCGCGCCCGGCATCGGCGGACGCCGTGCCCGGCGGGTGCCATGGCGGGTTAGCCATCGCGTGGTCGAACCGCTCGGCCAGCGGCACCACGGTCAGATCCGCCTGCTCGAACCGCAAGTCGGGCTGGTCGGCCGCATTGGCGCGGGCGCAGGCCAAAGGCGCCGGCTCCAACTCCAGCCCCAACCCGCTGATCCCGGGCACCCGCGCGGCCAGGCACAACAGCCCCGCCCCAGCCCCGCTGCCGCCTTCCAGCACCCGCGCCCCGGCACGGGCGGGAATGCTGGCGGCCAGCAACACCGGCTCGATGCCGCTGCGATGGCCATGCGCGGGTTGGCAATAGCGCACCCGCCCGCCGAGCAGGCTGCCCTCGGTCACGCTCACGCCTCGCCGGCCTCCTGCAAGATGCGCCGCGCCTGCGCCGCCTGCTCGCTGGGCACCGCCAGGCGGCGCGGCAAGGCGCCGATGCTGCCATCCATCACGCTGGCGAACCCGTCCAGCAACACCGGCGCCAGCCCGGCATCGCGCAGCAAGGCGGTCAGAAAGCTCAACCGCACCGGATCGTTGGTGGTCACGACCGTCTCCATTCCCAGGCCCTCCGCATGCGCATTGGTGGGGGCGGCCTGGCTTGCCTTGACCCCCTCCCCACCGCGCCGATATGGTGCGCCTGCCGGTGAACCGGGCGCAAGTCCGCGTCCGCGCCGCACGGCCGGCCCCCAGGGCATGCGTAGCAGGAGATTGCGTTGGGCGTCGCCGCCACCACCCAAATTGTCCCGCCCGCCACCGCGCCAGCCGCCCCGAAGGACGCGCTGAGCCAGTTGGTGGATCTGGTCTATGACGATCTGCAAGATTGCAACCGCGCCATCGTCGCGCGGATGGACAGCCCGGTTGCGCTGATCCCGCAACTCGCGGCGCATATCGTCGCCGCCGGCGGCAAGCGCCTGCGCCCGCTGCTCACCCTCGCCTGCGCCCGCATGGTCGGCTATCGCGGTGCCCGGCATGTGCAACTGGCTACCTGCGTCGAATTCATCCACACCGCCACCTTGCTGCATGATGACGTGGTGGATGAAAGCCTGCTGCGCCGCGGGCTTGCCAGCGCCAACGCGATTTTCGGCAACAAGGCCTCCGTGCTGGTGGGGGATTTCCTGTTCGCCCGCGCCTTCCAGTTGATGGTCGAAGATGGCTCGCTGAAAGTGCTGGAAATCCTCTCCCGCGCCTCCGCCACCATCGCCGAGGGTGAGGTGCTGCAACTGGTCACCCAGAACGACCTGACCACGACCGAAGATCGCTACCTCGACGTGCTGCGCGGCAAAACCGCCGCCCTGTTCGCCGCCGCCTGCCAGGTGGGCGGCGTGGTGGCCGATTGCACGGCGGAGATCGAGGCCGCTTTGGCCAGCTACGGCATGAACCTCGGCATGGCCTTCCAACTGGTTGATGACGCCCTGGATTACGTCGCCGATCAGGCCAAACTCGGCAAAACCGTCGGCGATGATTTCCGCGAAGGCAAGATCACCCTGCCGGTGCTGCGCGCCTATCAGAATGGCAGCGAGGCCGAACGCGCCTTCTGGCGCCGCACGATCGAGGAAAGCGAGCAAACTGATGCCGACCTCGACGAGGCGCTGCGCCTGATTGCGGCCCACAACACCATCGCCGCAACGCTCGACCGCGCCCAGGCCTTCGCCACGGCCGCCAAACAAGACCTCGCCTTCCTGCCGGCCTCCCCGATCCGCGACTGCCTGCTGGCGGTGGCGGACTACACGGTCCGGCGCGGCAACTAGGCTGCTACTGCATCGCCAACCAGCGGCGGTTGGCGTCCTCGAACGCGCGGGCAGATCTTTGCCGGTCGTAGCTCTGCATCCGCAGGGTTTCGGCCTCCCACTCCTCCCGCTCCACCGTCACCAGATCGCCGCCATAGACATGGATGGCGCCGGTGAGTTTGCCGAGCGGGTTGATGACGGAATGGATGAGTTCCGGGCCGAGCAATTCGCATTCGCCCGCCCCCAGGCTGCGCGCATTGGCCGCTTGCAAGCCGGGCTCGCCGCCGGTTTTGCGCCAGTAGATGTTATCCTCCCGCCCGGTATAAAGCCCGATCACCGCCCACATATGGTGGTTATGCGGCGTGGTCATCTGGCCCGGCCCCCAGACGATGTTGAAGATCGACAGCTCCGGCGTGCGGTAGAGGATGGTGGTGCCGGCGCCCTTGGGCTCACCCAGGGCTTTCAGGATGCCGTTGGGCGCGGCGATGGCGCGGCTGACCACGTCGCGCACCGCGGTGCGGCTGGTCTCGGCGCTGGCGGTGCGGCAATCGGCGATGAATTGGTCGAGTTCAAACATCTCTGCCCCCCCCTAGGGTCTTGTCAGGTTCAGCACCATCTGCGCTGCCCCGGCCGCGATGCGGGCAATGGCCGGCAGATCCACCGCGTGTAGCAGCCGGTCCTGCGGCAGGTGGAACAAGGTGTTGCTGCCGACCAGGGTCACATATCGCCCGCCGGCACGATGAATATCACGCGACTCGCCAAACGGCACGCTGGTTGTAGGCGCAACCTGATCGGCCGGATGCCCGGCCTGGCGCAGCGCCGCCGCCATCGGGGCGGCCATATCGGCATGCCCGGACATGATGGCGAGCTTGCTGTTGGCCGCACCGATATTGGCGCCGAAATGCACCCAGCGCGCCTGGGTTTCCCAGCCGGCGCGCGCGGCCATGAAGGCGTCCAGCCCGATATGGCCAAGTTCATGCCCGGAATTGGCGATCAGGATGGTGTCGCAACCCGGCGGGTTGGCCAGCAAGGCCCGCAGCACCTCCAGCCAGCACACCAGCCCGCCGCCGCGTTCGGCGGTGGATTGATACCAGGAACTGCGCGGCGTCATCACCACCACCGGCGGGCGGGTGCGGTCCCGGCCGGGGATCAGCACCACGGTATTGCTGGCCTGCGCTGGCACCCGGGTGCTGTCCACCACAACATGCAAGCGCGCCTTGCGCTGGGCGGCGGCGAACAGCAGGTCATTCGCCTCGCTCGGCACTTGCAGCACTGGCGGGCCGAACGGCGCATTGAAATGCTCCGCATTCAGCAACGCCAGGCCGGGCGCGTCGCCCGCGGTTGGCACCACCCAGGCGCCGGCCGTGCTGGCGCGGCGGGCTTGCACAAAATCGGCCGCATAGACCGCGCGCGGGCCATAGGACAGCACCGCCACGTCGCTCACGCCACCTGGCGGCGTGTTCGGCGCATCAAACAGCGGCACGCCGTCGATCCGGGTGCCATCGACGGTAACGAAACTCGGGCCGGGGTCGATGCGTTGCAGATCGAACGTTTCGCTCGCGACGCTTGCCCCCATGGCGCGCGCGGTTTCGGCCAGCCAGTCCGCGCCGCGCTGATCGCCCGGCGTGGCGGTGCGGTGCGTGCCCTGGCTGTCCCAGGCCGCCAGCCATTCGGCGGCGCGCGCTTCATCCGGGGTATCGGCGGCCATGGTCATCAGCGCGGCTCCTGCCAGCAATACGCTGCGCCGGGTCAGCATCAGCTCTCCAGTTCGCTATCCCAATAGAGGTAATCACGCCAGCTTTGATGCAGGTAGTTCGGCGGGAAGGCGCGGCCGTTTTCCTGCAATTCCCATGTGGAAGGCTGCCGCGGCGTGCTGCGCGGGAACATCCGGCATTCGCGCGGCAGGCGGCTGCCTTTCAGCAGGTTGCAGGTGCCGCAGGCGGCGACGACGTTTTCCCACGTGGTGCGCCCGCCCCGGCAACGCGGGATCACGTGGTCGAAGGTCAGATCCTGCGCGGAATGGCGTTCGTGGCAATATTGGCAGGCAAAAGCATCGCGCAGGAACACATTGAAGCGGGTGAAGGCCGGCTTGCGCGCGGTCGGCACATAATCCTTCAGCGCGATCACGCTCGGCAGCCGCATGGTCAGGCTGGGGGAATGCACCTCGTGCTCATACTCGTTCAGCACGCTCACCCGGTCGAGGCACACCGCCTTGACCGCATCCTGCCAGGACCAGACCGAAAGCGGGAAATAGGACAGCGGACGAAAATCCGCATTCAGCACCAGCGCCGGGTAATGGCGCCCGGCGGCAATGGGGTTATCAGACAGTCGACTACCATCCGGCAATGCACGTCCCCCGCGGCTAGAGCGCTATCCCTGGGGGGCTGTTAAGACTCGACCCGCCAGATCATGTGCTCGTCGAAGACACGCGAACTATCGCACCGCCCACCCCGTGCCGCAAGCGGCCACAAGCGGGTTTCACGGCGCTGTCATATCACCGTTACTTGCTCAATTCCCGCGTCATCTGTTCAATCCCGCTCAGCGTCATCGGGAACATCCGGTCTTCCACCAACTGGCGCACCAGCCCGATCGATGCAGCATGGTCCCAGCTTTTCTGCGGCCGGGGGTTGAGCCAGGCAAAACGGCGGAAATGATGCGTCACCCGATCGACCCAGACCGCGCCAGCTTCGTCGTTCCAATGCTCCACGCTGCCGCCGGCATGGCTGATTTCATAGGGCGACATCGAGGCATCGCCCACGAACACCACCTTGTAATCCGGGCCAAATTTGCGCAGCACGTCGAAGGTGGACAGGCTGCTTTCCATCCGGCGCTTATTGGTTTTCCACACCCGTTCGTAAATGCAGTTGTGGAAGTAGAAATACTCCATGTGTTTGAACTCGGTGCGCGCGGCCGAGAACAGCTCCTCGCAAATGCGCACATGTTCGTCCATCGAGCCGCCGATATCGAAGAACAGCAGCACCTTCACCGCGTTGTGTCGTTCCGGCACCAGCTTCAGATCCAGGCTGCCGGCGTTCTTGGCGGTGCTGCGGATGGTGTCGGCGATATCCAGTTCGGTCGCCTGGCCCTGACGGGCGAATCGGCGCAACTTGCGCAGCGCGAGTTTGATGTTGCGGGTGCCCAACTCGATATTGTCGTCGAGGTCCTTGTATTCCCGCTTGTCCCACACCTTCACCGCCCGGCGATGGCGGCTTTCGTTCTGGCCGATGCGCACGCCTTCCGGGTTGTAGCCATTGGCCCCGAACGGCGAGGTGCCACCGGTGCCGATCCATTTCGAGCCGCCCTGGTGGCGTTCCTTTTGTTCCGCCAGCCGCTGCTTCAGCAACTCCATCAGCTTGTCGAAGCCGCCAGCCGCCTGCACCTGGGCGAGTTCCTCCGGGGTGAGGAATTTCTCCCCCAGGCTTTTCAGCCATTCTTCCGGCAGGTTTTCCACCGCAATGCCGTCCGGTGGCTCCAACCCCTTGAAGACGGTGCCGAACACCCGGTCGAACCGGTCCAGAAAGCGTTCGTCCTTCACCAGCGTGGTGCGGGCGAGGTAGTAGAAATCATCGATATTATAATTGGCAACGCCTGCCTGCATCGCCCCCATCAGGGTCAGATATTCCGTCACCGAGGCCGGCAGGCCGGCGGTGCGCAACGCCAGAATGAAGGGGGCGAACATGGCCTAGCCCCCGCGACGCGACAGGAAGGCCAGCCGCTCGAACAGATGCACGTCCTGCTCGTTCTTCAGCAGCGCGCCATGCAGCGGCGGGATCACGGCCGCACCGTCTTTGGACCGCAGCACTTCCGGATCGAGATCGTCGATCATCAGCAGCTTCAGCCAGTCCAGCAATTCCGACGTCGCCGGCTTTTTCTTCAGGCCCGGCACATCGCGCAGTTTGAAGAACACGTTCAGCGCCTCGCGCGCCAGTTCCTGCTTCACGTCGGGGAAATGCGCCTGCAGGATCAGTTCCATCGTCTCCCGGTCCGGGAAGCGGATGTAGTGGAAGAAGCAGCGGCGCAGGAACGCGTCCGGCAGTTCTTTTTCGTTGTTGGAGGTGATGATCACCACCGGGCGATGCTTGGCCCGCACGGTCTTGCGGGTTTCGTAGACGAAGAACTCCATTTTATCGAGTTCAAGCAGCAGATCGTTGGGGAATTCGATATCGGCTTTGTCGATTTCGTCGATCAGCACCACCACGGGGGTGTCGCTCTCGAACGCTTCCCACAATTTGCCGCGCACGATGTAGTTGGAAATATCCTTCACCCGCTCGTCGCCCAACTGCCCATCGCGCAGGCGGGACACGGCGTCGTATTCGTACAGGCCCTGCTGGGCCTTGGTGGTGGATTTCACGTGCCATTCGATCAGCGGCATGCCGAGGGCGGCGGCGACTTCATGCGCCAGCACGGTCTTGCCGGTGCCAGGCTCCCCCTTCACCAGCAGCGGGCGTTGCAGGCTGACGGCGGCGTTGACCGCAACTTCCAGATCCCGCGACGCAATGTATTTGTCGGTACTCTTAAATCCGCTCACCGTTGGGTCCCCTTGCACGTTCCTTGCGCGGGATTGTCGGGGGTCGCGGCCATTTCGGCAAGAGGGGGAAGTGGATGGTGGGCGCGACAGGGATTGAACCTGTGACCTTCCCCGTGTCAGGGGGACGCTCTCCCGCTGAGCTACGCGCCCATCCGGCACCCCAATCCGGGGGTGAGCGGGCTGATTAGGCGCCAGCGCCGGCCCCGTCAAGTCGGGACCGGCGCGAGGCGGGGTTTCAGGAGCCGAAAATTTCGGCGTTGTGTTCGCCGAGCTTGGGCGAATCCCGCGTCGGGTGTGGGCGTTGGCGGTCGAAGGTCAGTGGCAGGCCAACCACCTCCAACCCGCTGCCAGGCAGCACCCGCAACAGATCCATCGCCGCCATCTGCTCGGTGGCGACCAGCTCGCCAATGTCGTTCACCGGCGCGCAGGGCACGCCGACTTTGGTGAGGGCTGCCATCCACGCATCGCGGCTCTGCGTGCGCAACACCGGCGCCATCAGGTCGATCAACGCGTCCTTGTTCACCGCCCGCTTACGGCCGTCGGAGAATCGGCCGTCGGCCGACCATTCCGGATGGCCGAGTGCGGCGGCGCATTTCACGAACAGCCGGTCATTGCCGGCCGCGATGCAGATCGGCCGATCCGAGGTTTCAAACGTTTGGTACGGCACCAGCAAGGCGCTGCCGGTGCCGTGGCGTTCCGGCAACTTGCCGGTGTGTTTGTAGCCGTTGACCGCGCCTTCCACCCAGGCGACCGAGGCCTCGAACAGCGAGGTGTCGATCACGCAGCCTTGCCCGGTGCGCTGGCGCTGCTGCAAGGCGGCAAGCGCGCCGATGACGCACCACATGCCGGTAGCCTTGTCGTTGATCGCCGGCGCGCAGAAGGTCGGCGGGTCTTCCGGCCGGCCGGTCATGGTCATCACCGCGCCATAGGCTTGCAGCAGCGGGTCGAACCCCGGCGCCAGCCGCAGCGGGCCGGTATAGCCGAAGGCCCAGATGGAGCAGTAGATCAGCCGCGGATTGATCGCCAGCAGCGCCTCCGGCCCGATGCCGACATCGTCGACAATGCCGGGACGCAGGTTCTGGATCAGGATATCCGCGGTTTTCACCAGCTCTTTCAACCTGGCGATGTCGTCGGCGGATTTGATATCCACCGTAACCGACCGCTTGTTGCGGTTCTGCGCATGGAAGAACAGCGAATCCCCCTCCACGAACGGAGGGCCCCAGAGCCGGGCGTCGTCGCCGCCATCCGGCTTTTCCACCTTGATCACATCAGCGCCCATATCGGCCAGGATGGCACCGGCCAGCGGGCCGGCCAGCGCCTGGCCGATTTCGACCACGCGGATTCCGTCGAGAGGTCCGGCCATCGCCCTATGCCCGCCGGACGGAGCCGGCGGTCATGCCGCCGTCGATGATCAACTCGGTGCCGGTGATGTAGCGCGAGGCATCGGACGCCAGAAACAGCACGCCATTGGCGATTTCCACCGGTTCGGCCGGCTTGCCGACCGGGACGGCGAGGCCGAGTTGCTGCGGGTCCATCGGGGCGTTCAGGCCGCCGCCCGCCGGCGTGGTCACCTTTTGCCAGATATCGGTGACGATAATGCCGGGATGCACCGAGTTGACACGGATATTATCGCCCGCACCGGCGCATTCCATGGCCATGGATTTGGCGAGCAGCCGCACCGCGCCCTTGGACGCCGAGTAACCGGCCAACATCGCCGAGCCACGCAGACCGGCGACCGAGGACATCATGATCAACGAACCGCCACCGGCTTTGCGCATCGCCGGGATGCAGTATTTCGCCGTCAGGAACACGCCGTCGATGTTGACCGCGTTCTGGCGGCGGAAATCGGCCAGGGACATGCTGAGCGCCGGCCCGAAAACGGCGATGCCGGCATTGGCAACGGCGATGTCGAGCTTGCCGAATTTGGCGACAACGGCCTCCACCACGCCCGGCCAAGCGGCATCATCGGTGACATCCTGATGCAGGTAGATCGCCCGGCCGCCCGCCGCGTTAATGGCGGCAACGGTGGCCTCTCCCGCCGCATCATTCAGATCGCTGATCGCCACCGCCGCGCCCTCGGCGGCTAGGGCCTTGGCGCAGGCCGCGCCGATGCCGGCGGCACCGCCGGTGATGAAGGCGACTTTGCCGGATACTTGACCCATGGGATGTTCCCTCCGCGAGATATTGTTGAGGGTATGATTGACGATCTGCGGGGCGGTGGCTAGCCCCGCCGGATCGCGCCGGGCACGCCGGTCAATACCCCCAGGACACACCCCCATCCACCGTCACCGCCGTGCCCACCACGTAATCCCCGGCGCGGCTGGCCAGGTACACTGCGGCCCCGGCAATGTCGCGGGGGCGCCCCACCCGCCCGGCGGGCACATGGGCGTTAAAGACGTCCGGCGTATCGCGGGCGATGCGGTTCATGTCAGTCGGGAACGGGCCGGGCGCGATGGCGGACACCACAATGTGGTCGGCGATCAGATGCATGGCCATTTTCTTGGCCAGATGCAGCACGCCGGCCTTGCTGGCGTGATAGGAGAAATTGTCGATCCGGTTGACGAAGAACCCGTCCACCGAGGCGATCACCACCACCTTGGACGGGCGGTCGGCGGTGGCATTCACCTTCAAGGCGCTGTGCAGTGCCTGGGTCAGGAAAAACGGCGTTTTCAGGTTAAGGTCCATGACCTTGTCCCAGCCATGTTCCGGGTAGTCCTTGAACGGCGCCGCCCAGGCCGCGCCGGCGTTGTGCACCAGAATATCCAGATGCGTCTCATGCGTCAGGTAGGCAGCGGCGATGCGGCGCGACCCGGCCGCGCCGGACACATCGCCGGACAGCGCGATGCACGGGCCAAAGGCGGATAACTCCGCCGCCGCGGCTGCCGTCGCCTCCGCCTTGCGGCCGGTGATGTAGACCTTGGCACCTTGTTCGAGAAACCCTTGCGCGATCATCCGGCCGATGCCGCGCGACCCGCCGGTGACCAGCGCGGTTCGCCCGGCGAGCGAAAACAGATCCTGCATCATGTGTCTGTGTCTTTCCGAGGTTTCAAGCGCGATAGAACGGGGCGTCACCGGCGACCGTCACCCGCAGGCCATGGCGGCGATGCGGATGGTAATCGAAGATCGCCCGATGCTGGGCACACCGATTATCCCAGAACGCCACCGAGTTGGCCCGCCAGTTGAACCGGCACATGAATTCCGGTGTTTCGATGTGGCGATACAGCATCTCCAGCATCGCGTCGCTTTCGTGGCGCTTCAACTGGCGGATATAGGTGGTGAAGCCGCGATTGACGAACAGCGCCTTGCGCCCGGTGACCGGATGGGTCCGCACAATCGGATGTTCGGCGCGCGGCAGGGTCATGTTGGCGCGGTCGGTTGCTTTCAGCCGGTAGCCATGCGCCTTGGCGCTGTCGTGAAAGGCGGTCATTTCTTCCAGATCGCGCTGCAACATCGGCGACAGTTTTTCAAACGCAACGTACATATTGGCAAACATCGTGTCACCGCCACCATTCGGCGGCACGATGTCGAGATGCAGGATCGAGCCCATCGGCGGCTCCGGGTCAGACGTCACATCGGAATGCCATTCTTCCCCCGCAACGTGGCGGGATTTTTCGTCGGCATTGATCACCAGAATTTCCGGATGATCGGCGAGTTCCTGCGGCGCGTTCGGGTGGATATGCAGCGCGCCAAAGCGGCGGCCGAAAGCCTTATGTTGCTCAATCGTCATGGTCTGATCGCGGAAGAAGACCACCAGATTTTCCATCAGCGCGTCGTGCACCTCCTGGAATTGCCGCTCATCGAGGGCGCGCGACAGGTCGACGCCGGAGATTTCCGCGCCGATCACCGGATTGATCTTGCGGACCTGAATGGTTTGATACGCCATGGTGTTTCCCCTTTTTTGCTTAAAGCGTGATAACGATTTTGCCGACGTGACCGTCCAGCTCGACAATGTCATGCGCGGCGGCGATGTCGGCCAGTGCGAAGCTGCGTGCAATCGGCACACGGATAGCGCCGGATGCCAGATGCGGCAGCAGGTCGCGGGCGCAGGCGGCAATGCCATCCAGCGTCTGGCTGCGGCTGCGCGCCCGGAATGACACCCCGATGATGCGCAGGCCGAAGAACGACAGCCGGTCCATGTCGAGCTCCCCCAGCCGGCCGCCCATGCGGCCGATATTGACCAGCCGGCCACCCATGGCCAGCACCGCCACGGTTTCCGCCAGCGTCGGGCCGCCGACGATGTCAATCGCCAGGTCGATGCCTTTGCCGCCAGTGGCCGTGCGCACCGCCTCCGCCAGGCCTTCGGCACCAACCGCGCAGGTCACCCCAAGCGGCGCCACGGCGGCAAGTTTGGCCGCACTGCGGGATGTTGCAACGATCGCATTGGCGCCGAGCACGCGCGCGATCTGGATTGCCGCCACGCCGATCCCGGATGCGGCGGCGTTGACCAGCACGTTGTCGCCCGGGCGCAGCCCACCGGCGGTGGCCAGCGCGTCATGCGCGGTGATGAAAACATTGGGAAACGCCGCCGCTTCCTGCCAGGACAGGCTGGCGGGCACCGACATCAGCGCCCGCTCCTCCACCACCACATAATCCGCCTGGGTGGCGGCGCCGTGGCCCATTACCCGATCCCCCAGCGCGAATGCCGCAGCACCTGGGCCGAGGGCTGCGACCTCGCCGGCAAACTCCACACCGCCGATATAGGGTGCGCCCTTGCGCGCGGCGCGGCGGTAGAGCACCTCCCCCCGGTTGAGGCCGGCGGCTTTCACCCGCACCAGGATCTGGCCGGCGCCGGGCGCGGGGATTTCGGTATCGCGGATTTCCAGCCGGCCACCAGCGGCTTCCGGCACGACAAAGGCTGCACGCATCATCGACATTTCGGTTCCGATCAGGCTTTAAGGGTGGCGCGCAGCATCTTGCGCGGCTCGCGTCCGTAATCGGCGACGGCGTAATGCTGCGTCGCCCAGTTGTCCCACATCGCCACCGTGCCCGGGCGCCATTTCAGCCGCACCTGATATTCGGGGATCGCCGGCTGGGCCATCAGGTAATTCATCAGCGCATTGGCTTCGAAGGCGAAATCCTGGCCATATCGGACATCCTCGAAGTTGTAGAAATCGGTGAAATGGGTGGTGAACGCCTGGTTGACGAACAGCACCTTCTCGCCGGATTCCGGATGGGTGCGCACCACCGGATGATCGACCGATGGCAGGCGGGCTGCCAGGGCGTGCCGTTTCTCGATCGGTAGTTGGGCGGCGAATAAATGCTCGAAACTATGGCGCGCGTGCATGCCGGCAATCCGGGCCTTGATCCGCTCTGGCAACATCTCATACGCCAGCACCATATTGGCCCACATCGTATCGCCGCCGGTATCCGGGCAGGTTTCACAGCGCAGTACCGCGCCGCGTGACGGGGTGGCCACGTAAGACAGATCGTTGTGCCAGATGTTTTCCCGGCTCGCGCGCTCCACCGCATTGGGCTTGGCCGGATCGAGGTTGCGAAACAGCGGCAGGATCAGCGGCGCATCGGCATGCATCGGCAAAGTCGGGTGCGGTTCCAGCGTGCCGAAGCAGGCGGCGAAGGCCTGTTGTTGCAGCGGGGTAATGTCCTGGCCGCGGAAGAACAGCACCTTGTGCTGCAACCACAGCGCGCGCAGTTCGGCGACCAGATCGGCATCGGCTGGCACGTCGGCCAGGTCGATGTTGGTCACCTCCGCACCGATGGCCGGTGTGCTGAGTTCGACCTTCAGCGAGGCATGCCGGAGCGATGATCTTACCAGTGCCGGTGCGCCGCGCATCACGTGCGGGCTGCCTATCTGCGCCATGAAATCCCCCCAATTCCCTTCGTCGCCGCATTCGTGCTGGTGCGGCTTGCGATGACGCCAGCCTAGGCAGCCGCCGGCGACGCCCCCAACAGATCCGCGCAGTTTTGGCCGGGAATTTTTTGACAATTCCACTGAGCGAAATTAGTCCTGCCCCATGCCAACCCCGACGGATGCCCCAGCCGCCCCCGGCCCCCGCCGCGAAGCCCCGGCGCAGGTGCTGCTGCGCGGGCTGGCGGTGCTGGAAGCGCTGAACCGCCGGCCGATCAGCAGCCTGGCCCAGCTTGCCGCCGAAACCGGGCTGGCCAAGCCGACTTTGGTGCGGGTGCTCGGCATTCTCGCGCTGAAGAACTACGCCGAGCGGCTGCCGAACCGCCGCGGCTACCGCATTGGCGGCCGGGTGCGCGCGCTATCGGCCGGGTATCGCGCCAGCGCCTCGGTCGTCAGCATCGCCCGGCCGTTACTGGCGCGCTTTACCGCGCAGCATAAATGGCCGGTGAGCATCGGCACGCTCGACGGCGATGCCATGCGGCTGGAGGCGTCTACCCAGCAGGACACCGCCTTCGCCGCCGCCACCGATCGCGGCCGACTGGCGCGCCGGTTGCCCTTGCTCACCTCGGCGCTTGGCCTGGCCTATCTCGCCTTCTGCCCGGCGGAGGAGCGGGCGACGTTGCTGGAAATGCTGCACCCACCACCCGCGGACCGCTCGGCGCTGGACCGTGTGCTGCCGGAGATTGCGGCACGCGGCTACGCCACCACCCCGCCGCTGCCGGGTGAGCAGGCGCTAGGTTTCGCGGTGCCCATCCGCTCTGGCCACGCGGTGCTGGGCTGCATCACCTTGCGCTATTTCGGCAAGGCGCTGTCCGAACACCAGGTGGCCGCGCGCTACCTGGCTCCGCTGCAAGACATGGCAGCGGTGATTGCCGCCAATCAGCGGCTAGGTGTGGCGGAGGATGCCTAGAACATGATCGTATGAGGTTGCATCGCGATCGGAGGCCGATCATGTTCTAGCACGGATAATTCATCAGCCTTGCCGACGATCGTCGACCGCGAGGCGCCCCCTCAGTTTCTGGTTGTTGCCGACAGTTATCCATCAGGCCGCTTGACGGTCCGTTGGGCAGTCTTTGATGTCT